>CAIPAY010000115.1 GCA_903863195.1 uncultured Holophagaceae bacterium | reverse complement strand
CCTGACTGCAGGGAGAGGGCCGCAGCGTCAGCATGGGGCTCCATCCAGGGGCGCCGCTGCCGCGCCCTTGAGAGCGCGGCCGGGGCGCCCCTGGATGACTTCCGGCCAGCCGGAAGCCGCCTCCGGCGGGCCTCTGCGGGTGGTGGCGAAACCCATCTGTGGACCGCTTTTCAGGCTGAAGCTGGCCGATAATCGGGAAAGTGAAAAATCTAACCACGAAGACACGAAGACACGAAGAAAAGCCAAGAACTTGTATGGAATCACCGTGGCATTTCCCCACCCATCGGCCCGTTCATGCACTTCTTCGTGTCTTCGTGTCTTCGTGTCTTGGTGGTGATCCTTTGCTTTCCCTAACAGCCTTCTTCAATCCGCAATGCTGATGGTCAGGCTCCACTGGCGGGTGGCGCCGGGGTCGACGAGGAAGCTGCCGGGCTTGTCACTGATCTCGCCGTCCCAGCCGGCGGGGCTGGCGTAGCCCTCCCAGGGCTCGATGCAGAGGAAGGCGGAGCCCGGGTCGGGCTTGGTCCAGACACCGAGATGGGGGAAGCCCTCCCAGGTCAGGACCAGGCTGGGCGCCCCGGGGGCCTCGAAGCACACCTGGCGGCTGCGGGGCTCCAGGAAGAGCAGGGCGTCTTCGACGAAGAGGCCCTCGTGCAGGGGCAGCTCCCGGCCCTGGATGGGCGTGGCGAGGAGGGGTGGCGTCAGGAGGCCGCTGGCGTCGATGCGCCGCAGCGGGCCGGGCTCGTCCGCCTCAAAGACCAGGCAGTGGGCGGCCTTGGACACGCCCGGCGCCAGGGGCCAGCGGAAGGCCGGGTGCAGGCCCAGGCTGGCGGGCAGGGGGTCTGGTCCGGAGTTGTGCAGCGCCAGCTCCATGCGCAGCGCAGCGGGCTCCAGGGCGTAGCGGATGGTCAGGACGAAGGGGAACGGGTAGGCGGCGCGGGTGCGGTCGTCGTCCCGCAGGGCCAGGGCACAGGCGGTCTCGGACCACCCTTGCCAGTCGAAGGCCCGGTCCCGGGCAAAGCCGTGCTTGGGCATGGGGTAGGCGGCGCCCCGGTGACGCAGCGTGTCCCCGGCCAGGGCGCCCACCACGGGGAAGAGCAGGGGCGCATGGCGCGGCCAGAGCGGGCCCGCGTCCCAGAGCAGGTCCCTGCCCCTGAGACGGAGGGCCGTCAGCTCCGCGCCCTGTCGGGCGATGACGGCCCGGGAGCCGTTCCGTTCCAGTGTTTGGAAGTCCATGAGGAAAGAATACCTGGTCGTGGTAGATTGACCGTCCCATCCTCAGGGCCGCAGTCTTCCTTCAGGGAGCCAGCCATGCACTTCCAGGTGGACGCCATCGCGACCATCCTCCACGCCCCCCAGGCGAACGTGGAGGCCCACTGGCCGCTGATTGTCGAGGCCCTTGCGGGGCCCAAGATCCTGGACCCCGGCGTGGAGGCCGCGGCCATCGCCAGCATCGGCGCCGAGAGCTACCTCTTCGCCCCCGCGAAGGAGGTCGGCAGCGCCGCCTACTTCCGCCGGATGTACGAGTTCGACCGAGCGCTGGGCAACGTGGAGCCCGGGGACGCCAGCAAGTACTGCGGCCGGGGCTTCCTGCCCCTGGTGGGCCGCGCGGCCTACGCCCGCTTCGGCAAGCTGCTGGGGGTGGATCTGGTGGAGCAGCCGGACCTGGCCCTGGACCCCACCGTGGCGGCCCGGATCCTCGCCTACGACTTCATGCTGAAGGGCGTGCCCAAGGCCACGGCCGAGGGGGACTGGGTCAAGGTCCGGCGCCTGGTCCACGGCGATCTGGCCGGGTGGAAGCGGTTCAACGGGATCCTGATCCCGCTGCAGAAGCTCCTGTAGGTCCCGAAAATCAAGCAGGGTGCACGGGTTTCCGAATCAGGGGACAGCAGTGTAGCCAGAGGTCCCGTCTGCGACGGGAGTCAGGCTTCGGTGCAGGGGAGTCACCCATGCGCGTCAATCAGCCGGTCACCCGGGTCGAGCGTCACCTCCAGGAAGGGGCCTTCATCGTCTCGACGACGGACCTGCGGGGCGTGATCACCTACGTGAACGAAGAGTTCATCCGGATCAGCGGCTATACACCCGATGAGCTGATCGGCCAGCCGCACAACCTGGTCCGGCATCCGGACATGCCCCCGGCGGCCTTCGAGGACCTGTGGCGCACGGTCAAGACGGGGCAGCCCTGGCAGGGCATGGTCAAGAACCGCTGCAAGAACGGCGACTTCTACTGGGTTGACGCCAGCGTCACGCCCATCGAGGAGAAGGGCAGCATCATCGGCTTCGTCTCCATCCGCAGCAAGCCCTCGCCCACGCAGATCGCCGAAGCGGAGCTCATGTACACCCGGGCCCGGGCCGGGCAGCCCATGACCGAGCCTGAAAAGCAGCTCTGGATCCCGGCTCCCACCCTGGGCTTCACGAAGCGTCTCTGGGCGGCGGCAGGCGTGGTACTGGGGCTCTTCCTGCTGGTCTCGGCCCTCAGCTTCGGCAGCGCCGCCCTCACCCGGGGCGATGCCGCCGGCATCCGGGATGAATACCTGCCCACGGCCCTCCTGGCGGAGGAGATGGCCTTCCAGACGGTGATGATCCAGCAGGCCCTCACGGATGCTTCCCTGACCCACCGGGCGGAGTCCATGAAGGAGGCCGCCGGGGCCGCGGCGGCCTTCCACAAGGCTGAGGCGCAGTTCCGGACGCTGTCCGTGAAGGACCGGGACAACCTCAAGTCCCTCGACAAGCTCGGCAAGGACTTCGATGCCCTGCACGACTCGGGGCGCAGCATGGTGGGCGCCTACCAGAGCCAGGGGGCGTCCGAGAGCCTCCGGGCCATGGAGGCCTTCGACCGCGCTGCCGAGGCCCTCACGGCGGATGTGCTCAAGCTGCGCGACCATGAGGTCAGCGACGTGCAGGAGCGGCTGAGCACCGTCGCGGACCGGTCCCGCCTGACCCTCTGGGTGCTGGGGGGCGGCATGCTGCTGACGGTGGTCGCGGGCCTGCTGATCTTCGGCAAGCTGATCCAGATCCTGGACCACCAGCTCGGCGGCGATCCCATGGCGGCCCTGGAGGCCACCCGGACCCTGGCCAAGGGCAACCTGCGGGCCGACATTCCCCTGCGTACTGGGGATCGCAGCAGCCTGATGGCCAACGTCTGGCACATGCAGGCCAGCTTGCGCAACACCATCAACCGCATCCGCTTCGACGCGCAGCGGGTGAGCCAGAACAGCAACGAGATCGCCGTGGCCACCCATGAGATCGCCAGCACCAGCCACGAGCTGGCCCGCAACGCCGACGGCCAGCGCCACTCCACCGAGCAGATGGCCTCGGCCATCACCGAGCTCTCTGCGTCGGTGCGCGAGGTGGCGGACCATGTCCGGGCCAGCCACGGCCGGTCCCTGGAGGCGGCCCGGACTGCCCAGAGCGCCGATTCCGCGGGACAGGCCGCCATCCGCGCCATGGCCCGGGTGGAGGAGGCCACGGGGCAGATGGTGGAGGCCGTGCAGGTGATCCAGGAGATCGCCCGGCAGACGAACCTGCTGTCCCTGAACGCCGCCATCGAGGCGGCCACGGCCGGGCGGCTGGGCAAGGGCTTCGCGGTGGTCGCGGAGGAAGTCCGCAAGCTGGCCGAGCGCAGTGACGGCTCCGCCCGGGAGATCGCCGCGCTGATCCACGGCAGCAACCAGGCCGTGGCCCAGGGCAAGGCGACGGTCCTGGAGGTGGTGCAGGCCCTGGAGACCATCCGCGATCACGTGTCCGAGGTGGCCTCCATGTCCACCCAGATCGAGACCGCCTCGGGCGAGCAGGCCAAGGTGAGCGAGGAAGTGGCCCGCCAGGTCGAGCTCGGCGCCCAGCAGGCCGAGCAGAACGCCAGCGCCAGCATCCAGCTCTCCAGCACCGTGGACAGCAACGTAGCCGTCACCGAGCAGCTCTCCCGCACCGCCGACGGCCTTGCCGCGCTGGTGGGGCGCTTCAAGACGTGAACAGAGAACAACTCTCGCGGAGAAGGGACGAGGAAGCGGAGGTTGCGGAGAAGGAGGCCGAGGGTTTTCTCTGCGCCTCTCTGCCATCTCGTCTTTTCTCTGCGAGAGTTTTTCTTGGCAAGTAAATCAAGGGGCAGAGGTTGGTGCGCCCGGGGGGACTCGAACCCCCACGCCTTGCGGCAAGCGATTTTAAGTCGCTGGCGTCTGCCATTCCGCCACGGGCGCGCGGCTCCAGCCTAACGGGAGCGGGCCCGGCGTGGTAGGTTCGACCCATGGCCCCGCGTCCCCTGGCGCTGCTGCTGGCGCTCCTGTCCGCATCCCTGTCCGCCGAGGTCCGGGACCTGAAGGCATTCTTCCAGCAGCGCTGCGCCAGCTGCCATGGCCCGGACGGCTCCGGGCGGGGTCCCGGCGGCGCGCTCGGCGGCTCGAACCTGCTGGACAGCCGGCGGCTGGCGGGCCAGGAGGCCGCGGACCTGGCGGGCATCATCCTCCAGGGCCGGGGGGCCATGCCGGGCTTCCGTCGCCAGCTGTCCCAGGAGGAGGCCCTCAAACTGGCCAAGGACATCCTCCGGCGGGCCGGGAAGGGACGGGCGGCTCAGGCGGGTTAGCATGGACCCATGCCCGGCCACCCCTCGGAACCCCTCGACCACCCTCTGCTCCACAACCTGAATGAGCCCCAGCGGGAGGCGGTCCGCCATGCCCGGGGCCCCCTGCTGATCCTCGCGGGCGCCGGCTCCGGCAAGACCACCGTGATCACGCGGCGCATCGCCTGGCTCATCGAGGAAGAGGGCGTGCACCCGGGTTCCATACTGGCCATGACCTTCACCAACAAGGCTGCCGAGGAGATGCGCGACCGGGTGCAGCGCCTGGTCTCCATGCCCGCGGCGCAGATGTGGGTGAGCACCTTCCACAGCTTCTGCACGCGCATCCTGCGCCGGGAGGGCGAGCGCACGCCCGTGGGCCGGGACTTCGTCATCTTCGATCCCGCGGACCAGAAGAGCCTCGTCAAGCAGGTGCTGGCCGAGCTGAAGCTGCCGGAGAAGCAGTTCCACCCCAAGAAGGTGCTGGAGGTCATCAGCGACTTCAAGAACCGCTGCCTGCTGCCCGAGGAGGCCCGCGCGGAGGCCCTGGATCCCTGGACCCGCAAGGTGCTGGACGCCTACGAGCTCTACCAGAAGGGGCTGAAGAACCACCGCGCCTGCGACTTCGACGACCTGCTGCTGTGGACCGAGCGGATCTTCCGCGACCCCGTGCTGCAGGCCACCTACGGCGAGCGCTTCAAGTTCATCCTGGTGGACGAATACCAGGACACCAACCGCGCCCAGTACCTCCTGGTGCAGCATCTGGCCCGGCGGCACCACAACCTGTGTGTGGTGGGGGACGAGGACCAGTGTCTCGTCCCGGGCACCCGGGTCCGCATGGCCGATGGCGGGGACCGTCCCATCGAGCAGGTGGTGCCCGGGGACCTCGTCCAGGCGGCTCACGGCAGCGGTGACTTCCGGCCAGCCGCAGTGCTCAAGGCCGCGGCCCGGCCCGGGAAGGGCCTGGCCATCCGCATCACCACCCGGTCCGGACGGGTGCTCACCAGCACCCCGGAGCACATTCACTTCGCGGGCTACCGCCTGGGCGTCTCGCCGCAGCTCCACTTCGTCTACCTCATGCGCAAGCAGGGCATCGGGTGGCGGGTGGGTACCAGCCAGACCCACACGCGGGGTCAGGTGAAGCCGGTGGTGGGGTTCCTGCAGCGCGCCCGGCAGGAGCACGCCGACGAGCTGTGGGTGCTGTCCACCCATGCCAGTGAGCAGGAGGCGCGGCTCCAGGAAGCGGTCTGGTCGCTCCAGTATCAGCTGCCGACGCTGCCCTTCCTGCCGCGCAAAGGGGGCTCAATCCGGGGTCTCGTGCATGACGAGGAAGCCATCCTGAAGGTGTTTGCCGCCGTGGATTCCGGGGCCGGGGCCGAGCGCCTGCTGGGTGACCTGGGCATGGCCGCAGCCTTCCCGCACTACCGGGCCCAGGCCGCCACGGGGTTCCGCCGGGTGGTGACCGTCACCCTCTGCGGGGACCGCCGGGGCCGGCGGCCCATGCACCGGATCTCCATGGTGGGTCAGGATCCTGAAGCCCGCCGCCTCCTCGAGGGGCTGGGCCACTCGGTGCGCCCGGCCAGGGCAGGCTCCACCAGCTGGCGCATGGAGACCTGCGCCGCCTCCTACGGCGAGGTCCGCCGTGCCGCAGACGGCATCCGTCAGCACCTGGGTGCGGAGATCCAGCTCCAGGCGCGGCTTGGTGCCAGTCCCGGGAAGGACACCTGCAGCCTGCCCTTCCTACCTGCCTGCAACCTCCAGCCTGGCATGGCGATCTTCGATGTTGCCGGCGGCCTGGATCTGGTGGACCGCGTGGAGCGGGTGGCCGCGCCGACCCAGGTGTACGACCTGGACGTGGAGGGTGTGCACAACTTCGTGGCCGAAGGGCTGGTCACACACAACTCGATCTATGGCTGGCGCGGCGCCGACATCCGCAACATCCTCGACTTCCAGCAGGACTTCCCGGAGGCGGTGCGCATCGAGCTGCTGCAGAACTACCGGTCCACGAAGAAGATCCTGGACGCGGCCTCGGAGGTCATCGCCAACAACTCCCAGCGCGTGGCTGGGAAGGGTGCCCTGATCACGGAGCTGGGCGACGGCGAGGCCCTCGTCTTCAAGCTGCTGGACGAGGGGCGCCAGGAGGCTGAGTGGGTGGCGCAGCGCATCCAGGAGCTGCGCTACCGGGATCCCGAAGGCAAGGTGGCGGTGCTCTACCGCGCGAACTGGCAGTCCCGGCAGATGGAAGAGGCGCTGAGGGCCCAGAACACGCCCTACCGTCTGGTGGGCGGCGTGAAGTTCTATGAGCGGCAGGAGGTGAAGGACCTCATCTCCTACCTGCGCCTGATCTCGAATCCCTTCGACCTGGTCAGCTTCCGCCGCTGCGTGAACGCGCCTACTCGGGGTGTCGGGCCCACCACCCTGGGCAAGATCGCGGGCGCCATCCCCGAGGGCGGCACGCCCCTGGCAGGGCTGGAGCGGCTGCTGCGGTCCGGCGAGCTGAAGGGCCGGGCCCAGCGGGAGCTGATCAAGTTCCTGGACCTGTTCGCCCGGGCCGAGCAAGAGCGCGACGCCATGGGGCTGGCGGGTGTCGTGAAGTGGGTGCTCCAGGAGAGCGGCTACCTCCAGAGCCTGGAGGACGAGGCCACCCTGGAGTCCGAGGGCCGCATCCGCAACCTGGAGGAGTTCCTCAGCGCCGCCGCCGAGTCCGAGGCCCTGGGCCTGCGCCTCTCAGAGTTCCTGGACCGCATCACCCTCGCCTCGGACACGGACAACCTGGAGGAGGCCTCGCATCTCAGCCTCATGACCATCCACTGCGCCAAGGGGCTGGAGTTCCCCCACGTCTTCGTCATCGGCATGGAGGAGGACGTCTTCCCCAACCGCAACGCCCGTGAGACGCCGGACGGCCTGGAGGAGGAACGCCGCCTCTTCTACGTGGCGATCACCCGCGCCCAGCGGCGGCTGACGCTCAGCGCCGCGCGCCGCCGCCGGGTGATGGGCACCGAGATGATGTCTATGCCCAGCCGCTTCCTGCGGGAGCTTCCGGCGGCGGTGCTCACCACGCCCATCCGCTGGGGGACCGAGCTCTACCAGGCCGGCGAAGGCATCCGCCCAGGCGCCTCCTTCACCCGGGGGGCCGGCGGCGCCTCGGTGGCCACGGAGCTGCAGCGCATCCGCGGCTTCTTCGATCGTGTGAAGGAAGCCCCGGTTCCAGCAGGCGACCGGGAAGGCGGCAGGCTCGCCGAGCCTGCCGAGAGTCAAGATCCGGGTGCTTTTCCTCCGGGTACCCGAGTACAGAGTGCGCGGTTCGGTAGCGGCACCGTGCTGGCCGCTTCCGGCAGCGGCGACGGACTGACCTACACCATCCGCTTCGACCACGGCGGCGACAAACGCATCCTGGCCCGCTTCGGAGGCCTCCAGCGGGGCTGAGGGCAAATCTCTTTTTAGTCTTTTCCCGGGAACAAGTCCGCGAGG
>CAIPAY010000114.1 GCA_903863195.1 uncultured Holophagaceae bacterium | reverse complement strand
GGAGCTGAGCGCACTCTATTCTCAGCTGGACCGGGCCAACCAGGACAACCTCAAGACCCGCCGCTACCTCGAAGGGCTGGTGCAGAACATCGGCGAAGCCGTCATCTCCTACTCGCCGGACGGCAAGATCCTCACCTGGAACGTGGCCGCGGAACGCATCTTCGGGTATTCCCGGCCCGAGATCGTGGGCCGGAGCATGGCCCAGCTGACGCCGGATCACCTGCTCGGGGAGCTGGAGCAGGTGGCCCAGCAGGTGGCCCGGGGCCAGATCATCCGAGGGGTGGTCACGACCCGTCTCCGCAAGGGGGGCGTCGCCTTCCCTGCCAGCATCACCTATGCCCCCGTCCGGGGCAGCGACGATCGGGTGCTGGCCTACTCTGCCCTGGTTCGGGACACCAGCGAGCAGCAGGACCTTCAGGACCAGCTGGTGCATTCCCAGAAGCACGTGGCCCTGGGCCGGTTGGTGCCCTCCCTCTTTCATGAAGCCGCCAACCGCCTGACCCCGGTCTTCCTGGAAGCCCAACGGCTTGTAGAAGCCAGCAAGGATCCCGAGCAGGCCAAGCAGGCCGAGCGTCTGGCGCAGGCCGTGGATTCCATTCAGGCCCTGCTGCTTCCCCTGCAGACCCTCCTCAGCCCGCCCGCGCCAACGCGGGCGCCGGTCCAGCTCAATGAGCTCGTGGCGGAGGCCGCTGCGCTGATCCAGCCCAAGGCGGAGCAGGGAGGAGTCACGGTGGAGCTGAGCCTGGACCCGAGCCTGCCGGTGTCCGACCTGGACCCAGGGCTCCTGCGCCAGGCCCTCACCAACCTCCTGTTGAACAGCCTCCGGTCCCTGACCCACGGCCCGGTCAAGCAGCTGCGTGTGAGCACCCGGTTCTCCGGGGACAGCCTCCATGTGGTGGTGCAGGACAGTGGCCCGCTGATTCCCGAAGCCCGACAGGCCGAGCTGTTCGATGCGGCCGCGATCACCAACACTGAGGGCATGGGGCTCCCCCTTGCCAACATCATCTGCCGGCAGCACGGCGGCCGCCTGAGTGTGCAGAGCCAGGAGGGTTCGGGCAACGCCTTCCTGATGGAAATCCCGCATGGCGTTGCCGCGCCCCGCGCGGTCGCGCCCAGCGGTGGCCTGCAGGGGAAGCGGATCCTGGTGGTGGACGACGAGTCCTTCCTGCTGGAGTGCCTGGTGGATGCCCTTGGCGCCTGGGGCGTGGATGTCGCCTCCAGCACCCGGGGCGACGAAGCCATCGAGCAGCTGAAGCAAGGCACCTTCGATCTCATCGTCTCCGACATCCGCATGCCGGGACTGTCGGGCGTCGAGCTGTATGACTGGCTGAAGGTCGAGCGGCCCGACATGACCCGGCGGATCCTTTACACGACAGGGGATTCCTTCGATACCAAGACGCGGGAGTTCCTGGAGACGAACCAGGTGCCCTACCTGGGTAAACCCTTCGATCTAAAGCAGCTCAAGCAAAGTCTTGAGCTCCTCCTAGGGAGTCCGGTGGAGGCGTGAGGAGCTGCCCTGGCGCATACTGGGGACCTTCACCGTTCCTTTCCCGAGGAGTCTCCGATGCAGCGAAGCTGGGTCATGACCTGGATCCTGGCCACGGGCCTGCTGGCCCAGGCGCCGTCCCCCGAGCCACCGCCCGTTCCCGTGGCCCAGGCCCCCAAGCCGGAGCCGCCGCCGGCTCCCGCGCCCGAAGCCGCCAAGCCTGTCGAAGCCAAGGCCTTTGATCAGCTGCGACCCAGCCAGCGGAAGCTGGTCTATACCCTCCACCGGGCCGCCCTGTCGGCGCATGAGCTGGGCTATTACCGGAGCCACCCCAGAGCTGTGGAGGTGCGGACCACCCTCGGGGACTTGCTGGCGGCCAAGCCCGTGCTTCCCGAAAAGGCCTCCGCCTCGCTGCCGGCGGTCGAGGCCTACCTCACCCAGCTTCGGGCCAACCGCGGACTCTATGACGCCGCCGGCACCAAGCTGCTGCTCGGCGGCACCTGGAAGGATCTCCAGGCCGCCGCCCGCGCCGCGGCCAAGGTTGGCCACCCGGGCCTCGAGCCGCGCCTGCTCAGGCTCAAGGGCCTGCTCTTCGACGCCAAGGTCGATGCCGTGGCGCCGGGCTGGGCCGAGCCCATGGCTCCCGCCAAGGGGAAGAAGGCGAAGGCCGCCAAGGCCCCCGCCTCCCCGGAGGGGTTCGCCGAGCAGAAGGCCATCGTGGCCCTCTGGGTGAAGCGCGCCCAGGCCTGGGTCGAGAACACCCCCCAGGAGGTGGAGATCAAGGGCGAGAAGAAGAGCCGGCGGCTGCCGGATCCCGTGCAGACCAAGGCCCTGAATGACCTGCTGGCCTGGCTGGACAAGGAGGACCTCGTCCTGCTGCGCGACCCGGCCTTCGGCTGGCTGGATCTGCGCCGTCTCGGCGCCGCTCCCGGGACTGGGCTGCTCGCGAGGTCAGCCGATCTGACCGCCGGCAAGGCGCCCGAGGGTGCCCCGGGCGAGCTCACCCTGCTGCCCACCCTCGAGCCCGTCCTGGGCGACAGCAAGTTCGCCCCGGGTGAGGAGAGGCGCGCCGTGCTGGTCGAAGTCAAGCAGGGCCCTGCCCCGGCGACCCTCGCCGAACAGCTGGCAGCTTTCGAGAAACTGGGCCGCAGCCGGGAGCTCGACGTCAAATAGAGCCCGCCGGAGGCCCTCCTACTCCTCGCCCTTCCGCTGCCGGCCCTCGGGGTCGAACTGGTAGCCGACGCTCCGCAGGGTGTGGACCCAGCGAGGGTGGTGGGGATCGTCTTCCATGACCCGGCGGATGCGCACGATGAAGTTGTCCACGGTGCGGCTCGTGGGGTAGGCGTCCTCCCCCCAGACCTTGTCGAGGATGTCGGTGCGGCTCACCACCTGGCCCGGTCGCTCCATGAGCAGCTTGAGGATCATGGACTCCTTCACGCCGAGCTGGAACGGTCCACTGGGCCCTTCGCCGCAGAAGTTGTCGAAGTCCACCCAGTAGGCCCCGAAGGTCTGCCGGCTGTTGATCTCGCGGCTCTTGTACCAGGACTCGCGGCGGAGGATGGCCCGGATCCGGAGCAGCAGCTCCCGGACCTGGAAGGGCTTTCCCAGGTAGTCGTCGGCGCCGGTCTCGAAGCCGTGGACCCGGTCATCGTCGGTGTTCTTGGCGGTCAGGAACAGGATGGGCGTGAAGTTCTTGGCCTCCCGCACCCGCTCGCAGATGGTGTAGCCGTCCAGGCCCGGCAGCATCACATCGAGGATCACCAGGTCGTAGGTCTCCGCCAGGATCTGCTTCAGAGCCTGGTCCCCCCGGGGAATCCAGGTGCAGGCGAGGCCCTCCAGCTCCAGGTTGAGCTTGATGCCCTCGGCGAGGCTAAGCTCGTCTTCCACCAGCAGGATCTTGGGTTCGGACATGGCAAACTCCAGGCACAGGTCTTGATCCTACTAGAATGATGGCTCGGAGCACCCATGGACCCCCAATCGAGCCCCTTCCTCAGCATCGTCATCCCCATCTTCAACGAGGAGGAGAACATCCCCGTGTTGTGGGAGCGTCTGTCCCGGGTGCTGGCCGAGCACTTCGCGGATCCGGCCCACAGCTGGGAGGTCATCTTCACGGATGACGGCAGTCGGGACCGCAGCCTGCCGATGCTGGTGGACATCGCCAGGGCCGAGCCCCGGGTGCGGGTGGTGGAGTTCAACCGGAACTACGGCCAGCACAGCGCCATCTTCGGCGCCTTCGCCGAGGTCCGGGGCCAGGTGGTCGTGACCCTGGACGCGGACCTGCAGAACCCCCCGGAGGAGATCCCCAAGCTGGTGGCCAAGGTGGAGGAGGGCTTCGACGTGGTCGGCGGCTGGCGCCAGGGCCGCACGGACAACGACAGCTTCTTCCGCACCATGCCCAGCAAGATCGTCAACGCCGTCACCCGCAAGACCACCGGCGTGAAGCTCCACGACTACGGCTGCATGCTGCGGGCCTACAGCCGCGAGGTGGTGGACGCCATGCTGCTCTGCAAGGAGCGGTCGAGCTTCATCCCCGCCCTGGCCAACAGCTTCGCCCGGCGCATCACCGAGGTGCCCGTGGCCCACGCGGAGCGCGCGGCGGGCGAGAGCAAGTACGGCGTCTGGAAGCTCATCAACCTGCAGTTCGACCTGCTTACCAGCTTCAGCCTGCTGCCCCTCCAGATGCTCAGCGTGTTCGGGGTCTTTACCGCGGGCATCGGGTTCCTGCTGTTCCTGGGCCTGGTGGCCTACCGCTTCCTGCACCCGGAAGGCACGGCCCAGGGCGTGTTCACCCTGTTCGCCATCCTCTTCTTCTTCGTGGGCTGCCAGTTCGTCGCCTTCGGACTGCTGGGCGAATACATCGGCCGCATCTACCAGGAAGTGCGCGACCGGCCGCGCTACATGGTGCGGAAGGTCCACCAGCAGAAGTGAGCCTCGGCACAACCCGCCCATCGGTGCGGGAGTGCCCTGGCAAACTGAGAGCATGCGTTCGTCCAGCCTGCGGGCCTTCGGTCCTTCCTTCGTGGCTCTCTGGTGGTTCTACTTCCTCTCCTTTGTGGCGGGCTTCCTGCTGTTTCCGGTGGTGCCGCTCCACCTGAGGGACCTGGGTGCAGCCATCGCGGAGAGCGGCCGCTTCCAGTCGGCTTTTTGGATCGGCTCCGGCCTGGGGTGCCTGCTGTCGGGACCGCTGGGCGATCGGGTGGGCCAGCGGCCCCTCCTGATCTGGTCGACGCTGGCGGCCGCCGGGTTCTTCGCCACCTACGCCTTCCTGCCTGTGCGCTGGGCCTTCTTCCTGCTGGCGCCGCTCCATGGCCTGATGTGGTCCGCCCTGAGGACCGGGGCGCTGGCCTGGGTAGGAGGGTCCCTGGCGCTGGAGAAGCGGTCCGAGGGGCTCGCCCTCTTCGGCATGGCAGCCCCGGCCGGGGTGGCCATCGGGCCCCTGGTGGGCGTCTGGCTCTATCCCAGGGTGGGGTTCCGGGTGATCTGTCTGACCTTCACGGTCGTGTTGCTGGGCCTGTTCGCCATGATCCGGAAGCTGCCCGGCGGGGAGCGGGTGGACACCGAGCCCCGGCCGGGGTTTGGCTGGCCTGAGTCCTGGGTGCTCCTCCCGGCCCTCATCACCTTCCTGCTCGGCTTCGGCGATGGGCCCATGGCGCCCTACTCGGCCCAGGAAGCCCGGGGGCTCGGGCTGTTCTGGCCCTCGGCCTACCTCACGTGCTTCGCCATGGGCATGGTGGGCATCCGGCTGCTGCTGGGGGTGCTCGGCCGTGGCCTGAGTCCGGCCCGCCTGGTCCCGGCAACCCTGGCGCTCGCCCTGATCGGCAACACGCTGCTGGCGGCGCTGCCCGGAGACCAGGTGCGCCACATCGTCTCGGGGCTCACTTACGGGGCCGGGTTCGGGATGACCCAGACGCTGATGTTCACGCACGTGATCAGCCTGGCCCAGGGCGAGCGCCGGGGCGCCGCCGTGGGAGCCCTCTACTTCGCCTTCGACGCGGGGGTGGCCCTGGGTAGCCTGGGCCTCGGCTGGGTGATGCAGGCGGCGGGGTTCCGCTGGGGCTGGGGTCTTGGCGCCATGCTGGTGGTGCCAGCCCTGCTGCTCAGCTTGCGTCTGGGCCGGCCCGCGCCGGCTGCCGCCTGAGCTGTCGATTCCCGGTGCCTATCCCAGCCGGGGGGCAGGGAAGGCCACCGTCACCACCAGGCCCGGGCCGGTCTCCGGGTCCGCCAGCCGCACCTCCGCGCCGAGGGCCGAGGCGATCTCCTGCACGATGGCCAGACCCAGCCCGGAGCCGGTGGAGCCATCGGTCTGAAGCCGGCAGAAGCGCTCGAACACCCGGGTCCGGTCGGCGGCCGGGATGCCGGGGCCACTGTCCTCCACCTGGAGCAGCAGGGTGGCGCCGACCCGGTCCAGCTTCAGTGTGACCACCCCATCGGCGGGGGTGTAGCGCAGGGCGTTGTCCACCAGGTTGGAGATCAGCTCGTGGAGCATGGACGAGGTGGCCAGGACCTCGGTCTGGCCTGTCCGGAGGTCCAGGCCGAGGTCAATGTTCTTGGCCTGGGCCAGGGCCGCCTGTTCCTCGAGGACACGCTGGACCTGGGTTCCGAGGTCCAGAGTCATCATGGTCTGGTGCGCCCGGGCCTCGGCGGCGGACAGGCTCAGCAGCTGGTTCACCAGCCGGGTGCCGTGGCGCACCTCCTGGAAGATGGCGCGCAGCGCCTCGTCTTTGTGCGCGGGGTCCGGGCTCCGGAGGCCGAAGTTGACCTGGGTCTGCAGGATCGCGAAGGGGGTCCGGAGCTGGTGGGCCGAGTTGGCGATGAACCGGCTCCGCACCGCCATCTGGTCGTCCAGCCGCTTCACATAGCCGTTGATGGCCTCCACCAGGGGCTGGAGCTCCTGCGGCACCGGGCCGGGATCCAGGTGATCGAGGGAGCCCGGCGTCCTCTCCTGCACCTTCCGCTGGAGCTGCACCAGCTCCTTCAGGCCCCAGCGCAGGGACAGGCCCACGATGACCGTGGCCAGGACCAGCATCCAGGACTCCTGGCGCAGGCTGGTGGTCCAGATCTCCTGCACCATGCGGTGATGGGCCTGGTAAGTCTGGGCCACCTGGATCACCACTGGGCCCTCTGTAGGCGACCCAAAGATGGGCTGGGCATAGGCCACCACCCGGACCGATTGGTCCCGGACCTGGGCGCTGAAGAACAGGGACTCCTCGGGCCGGAGCGCGCTGGGTGGCGGGGGCAGCTCTGCATAGCCCGAGAGCAGCACCCCCTTGGCGGAGGCGATGCGGTAGTAGACCCGGTCCTGGTCAGCCGACTGGAACAGCTCCAGGGCCGCGGGCGGGATGGCCACCTCCAGGACCCCGTCCTCGTACTGGATCTGCTGGGCGATGATCCGGGCCGAGCCCAGCAGCAGCCGTTCCTGGACCCGCGTCGCGGTGTGTTGGGCCTCCCGATAGGCCAGGAGCAGGTTGACCACGGCCAGGGCGCCCAGGGGCACCAGCAGCCAGAGCAGGAGCCGGACCCGGAGGCTGCGCGGGAGCCTAGCCCTCATGGCGGGGCTTCAGCAGGTAGCCGAGGCCGCGGAGGGTGACGATGACGGCATCTCCGGGTTCCAGCTTCTTGCGTAAGCGGTGCACATAGATCTCGATGGCATCCGGAGAGACCTCGTCGTCCATGGAAAACACGCTATCGGCCAGGGCCTTCTTGCTGACGGTCTTCCCGGCCTTCATCATCATCATCTCCAGCACGGCATGCTCCCGGGGCGTCAGCGTCAGGGGCTCTCCGGCCAGGGTGAAGATGCGGGCATTGCTGTCGAAGTGCAGGGAGGCACAGGCGAGGATGGGGTTCTGCTGCTGGTTCGCACGGCGCAGCAGGGCCCGCATCCGCGCCTCCAACTCATGGACCTCGAAGGGCTTGGCCATGTAGTCGTCGGCGCCGGTGTCCAGGCCCTCGATCCGCTCCTGAGTGCCACTGTAGGCCGTGAGGATGAGGACGGGCACGGGGTTGCGGCGCCCCCGGAGGCGGCGCAGCACCTCGCGGCCGTCCAGACCCGGCAGGGCCAGGTCGAGGATCACGAGGTCATAGGTCTCGGTGCGGAGGAGGTCATCGGCATCCGCGCCGTCATAGACACACTCGACGGTGTACTTGTCCGCCTCCAGTGTGCGGGCCAGCCACTGGGAGAGTGCCCGGTTGTCTTCGACGAGGAGGATCTTCATGGACGGCGGGACTCCGGCATCAGTGGGCGGCAGTGACAAATTCAAGCGTGTAGGTGCTGCCCAGATCGATCGACTTGCCCTGGAGGGACTTCTCGGTGCGGGTCAGCACGCGCAGCACATTGGCAGGCCCGTCCTTGGGCATCCGGCCGTCCGGAATGAAGATGGCCTTGCTGCGGGCCAGGGCCTTCACGTAGGTGGCCTTGTCCCCGACGTAGTAGCTGGTGGGCACGTGGGCGGCGATCTCGGCGGCGGTGTGATTCTGGATGTAGCGCAGCGCCTTGACCAGCGCATTGACCAGCTTCTGCACCTCGGGCTTGTGGCGGTCCACCCAGGCGCTCTGCATGTAGAGGCACGAGGCCGGGTAGGGCCCGCCCAGGGCCCGGGCCGTGTCCTCGGGGGTGCGCAGGTCCACCAGGACCCGGGCCGCGCCGCTGTTGAGGAGGCGCGAGGCGGTGGGCTCCGTGGTCATGCCGGCGGCGATGGTGCCGCGGTCCATGGCGCCGATGAAGCTGTCGCCGGTGCCCACGGGGATGATGGTCACCTGGTTCGGCTTCAGGCCCGCGGACAGGGTCAGATACCGGGAGAGGAACTGGGTCGAAGAGCCGAGTCCCGTGACCCCGATGGGCTGGTCCTTCAGATCCGCCATGGTGCGGACGCGGGGCAGCCGGGTGGACACCAGCTCCACCTCGCCGGGGGCCTGGGAGAACTGGATGACGGAGGTGATGGCCTTGCCCTTGGACTGCATGTAGACGGTGTGGTCATAGAAGCCCACCACGCCCTGGACAGTGCCCACCAGCAGCACGTCCACCCCGTGAATGCCCGACCACTCGCTGCGAAGCTCCACCTCCAGGCCCTGCTCTTTGAAGTAGCCCAGCTGGTCGGCCAGGGCCACAGGCAGGTAGATGATCTTTTCAACGCCACCCACCATGAGTGTGATGCGCTCCGCCGCGCGAAGGGGCACGAGGCAGGCCAGCCAGAGCAGGGGGAGGGCGAGGATCGGGAGTGCGCGGCGCATGGGAACTCCCCGCTGGGGCACGGCGCAGGCCGCGTCCTGGAGATGGTCCAAGGATGGTCGATCTGGCGCGGAATCGTACCTGCCGCGTGACTCAGAGCACATCTGGGGGCGCTGAAAGGGGACTGAAAGGTTGGGCCGCCAAGCTCCCGTGTGACACCTGCAGCTCTCTCTCTCCTAAACCTTGGCATCGGGAGTCAACCCGATCCCCCCTCTCTGTGAGGTCTCCCATGAAATTCGCACCCCTCGCCCTCTTGCTGATCGCTGGCACCCTCCAGGCCCAGGACGCCGACGTCAAAGTCCAGCTTGCCCAGCAGAACGCGCGCATCGCCGAGCTGGAAAAGAAGTCCGCCCAGAAGCCCGAGAGCGCCACCAGTCTCGCCTTCCCCGAGTACCTGACCCCCTACGTCCTCATCGACCTGACCCTGCTCTCCAAGAGCAATGTCACGGCCGATGGCCGCTCCAAGGTCGACATGGGCGAACCCTTCTTCAGCGGCAACCGCTGGGGCCTCAAGGGCTCGATCAAGACCAACGTCGACGGGCTGAACGTCATCTACAAGCTGGAGAGCGAGTACTTCCTCTTCGACGGCGAGCAGGGCAAGACCAACGTCCTCTTCAACCGTGACGCCTGGATCGGCATCAGCGGCAAGCTCGGCAAGCTCACCTTCGGCCGCCAGAACACCCTGGCCCGCGACTTCGCGGTGATCTACTGCGACCCCTTCAACCACGCCGAAGTGAACTACGACGAGGGTGGCTGGACCAACAACTCCAACTTCAAGTCCCTGGTCTATTACGCCGGGGCGGTCAGCATCAGTCCCGTCAACGGCGGCCCCGCCGGGACCCGCCAGGACAAGGGCATCGTCTGGAAGTATGCCCCCACCGCCGGCTTCTGCTACGGCGCCTCCTACAACCTGAATTACGAAGCCTCCAACAACACCCGTAACTCCACCGCCTCGGTCGCTACCGGCTTCAACGCCCCGACCTGGCACATGTCCGCCTTCTACACCACGGCCAACAACACCGGCGCCACCAATGCCACCGTCGCGCCCTTCAGCCAGACGTCCATGTCTCTCGGCGGCAACGTCAACCTGACCAAGGCCCTGAAGCTCAACGCCGGCTACTTCCACTACACCTCCGACCAGAACCCCGGCAAGCCGACCCGCACCGACAATGCCTATACCCTGTCCGGTTCCTACCAGTTCTCGCCCGCATGGGCCGGGTTCCTGGGCTATCAGGTGATCAAGGTGGACAGCGCCGCCTTGGGCGTGAATGCCGCCGGGGTCTACACCATCCCCAACGCCTTCGCCTATCCCAGCACCGCCGGCACCGCTGCCTACGTCAACGGCGGCAAGAACGTCGCTTACGCGGCCTTCCGCAACTACCTGCGCAAGGGCATTGAGTTCTATGGCGTTTTCACCTACATGAAGCTGACGGACTCCTTTAAGCTGTCCACCGGTGTGCCCAAGGATTCCCAGACCGAGCTGGGCCTCGGCCTCCGCATGTCCCTCTGATCTCTCTGACAGGACACTTCCATGACCCCACCTGACTCCAACAAATCCAGTGGCTGGGAAGGCGCCAAGCCTGGGCGCCTGCTCGCCACCCTCGCCGTCGGATGCCTCCTCTATTTCGTCCTTCCCAAGGTTGCACCACTGCCGGACGGCAAGCTCTTCGCGGGGACGGCCGGTGCCAAGGCCGCCGCGGCCAAGCCCGGCGACAAGGGTGCCAAGCCCGGTGACAAGGCTGCCAAGCCTGCCGACAAGGCCGGGAAGCCCGCCGAGGCGGCCAAGCCTGCTGCCGTGAAATCCGAGGCCGCCGCCAAGCCCGCAGAGCCTAAAGCCGCAGCCAAGAAGCCCGTGCTTTCAGCCAAGGAGCTGGCTGCGCAGCAGGCCGAGGCCGAAGCGAAGGCCAAGCTGGAAGCCGCCGCCAAGGTCAAGGCTGACGCCGAGGCCAAGGTGAAGGCGGAAGCGGACGCCAAGACCAAGGCCGAGGCCGAGAAGCTGCGCCAGTCCGACTGGGTGCGCGGTCTGCACCTCTTCGCCATCTTCGTCGCCACCATCCTCGGCATCATCCTCCGGCCGCTGCCCATGGGCGCGGTCGCCATGATCGGCGTGGGCCTCACGGCCATCACGGGCACCCTGCCGGTGACGGACAGCCTGAGCGGCTTTGCCGAGAAGACCCTCTGGCTCATCATCGTGGCCTTCATGTTTGCCCGCGGCTTCATCAAGACCGGCCTCGGCACCCGCATCGCCTACTTCTTCATGCGGCTGCTGGGCAAGCGCACCCTGGGTCTGGCCTATGGCTTCGCCGCCACCGAGTTCGTGCTCGCCCCGGTGGTGCCCAGCAACACCGCCCGCACGGCCGGCATCATCATGCCCATCATGCGGTCCCTGGCCAAGGCCTACGGCAGCAACCCCGAGGACGGCACCGCCCGCAAGATCGGCGCCTACCTCACCGTGACCTGCTTCAACTTGGACCTCATTGTCAGCGCCATGTTCCTCACGGCCATGGCCGCCAACCCCATGACCCAGAAGTTCGCCGCGGACTTCGGCATCACGATCACCTGGAACAGCTGGTTCGTGGCCGCCATCGTGCCCGGCCTCACCGGGCTGCTGGTGATCCCCTACGTCTTCTACAAGCTCTACAAGCCCGAGATCACCGAGACGCCCGAGGCCGTCCAGATGGCCACGGACAAGCTCCGGGAGATGGGGAAGCCCTCCATGTCCGAGTGGCTCATGGTCGCCGTGTTCAGTGTCGTCCTGGTCCTCTGGGTTATCGGCGAGAAGAGCTTCGGCATCGACGGCACCACCGCCGCGCTGCTGGGCCTGGCGCTGCTGCTCCTCACGGGGGTGCTCACCTGGTCGGACGTGCTCGCCGAGCACAACGCCTGGGACGTGCTCATCTGGACCGGCGGCCTGATCATGATGGCGGGCTTCCTGAACAAGATCGGGATGATCCCCTGGTTCAGCAAGGTGGTCGGCGCTTCCATGGCCGGGCACAGCTGGCAGGTGGGTTTCCTGGTGCTGGCGCTGACCTACTTCTACGCCCACTACTTCTTCGCCAGCATGACCGCCCACGCGGGTGCCATGTATGCGGCCTTCCTCGGAGTCGCCATCACGCTGGGCGCGCCGCCGGTCCTGGCCGCCCTGGTGCTCTGCTTCTTCTCCAACCTGCACGCCAGCATGACCCACTACGGCACGGGCCCCGCCCCGGCCATGTTCGGCCTCGGCTACGTGCCCATCGGCACCTGGTGGCGGCTGGGCTTCATCATCAGCCTGGTGAACATCTTCATCTGGGTGGTGGTGGGTGGCGCCTGGTGGAAGGTGCTCAGGCTCTGGTAGAACCGTTACTCTTTTCCTGGGAGGAGGAGGCCCCGTCCGGAGCCTCCTCCTTTTCTGACTTGTGAGGCAGCCATGCAGCCATCCGCCCTCAGTGGCATCAAGGTTCTCGAGCTGGGCCAGCTCATCGCCGGTCCCTTCGCCGCCAAGCTGCTCGGAGAGTTCGGGGCCGAGGTCATCAAGATCGAAGCTCCGGGCACCGGCGATCCGTTGCGGAAGTGGCGCCTGCTCAAGGACGGCACCTCCGTCTGGTGGCAGGTGCAGTCGCGGAACAAGCGCTCCGTCGCCCTGGACCTGCGGCGCCCCGAGGCCCAGGACCTCATCCGGCGGCTGGTGCAGGAGACCGATGTCCTCATCGAGAACTTCCGCCCCGGCACCCTGGAAGGCTGGGGTCTCGGCTGGGAGGAGCTGCACGCGATCAATCCGGGGCTCATCATGCTGCGCATCTCGGGCTACGGGCAGACCGGCCCCTACCGGGACCGCCCGGGCTTCGGCGTCATCGGCGAGGCCATGGGCGGGCTCCGGCACCTGACCGCGGAACCGGGCCGCACGCCGGTGCGCGTGGGGGTCTCCATCGGCGACTCCCTGGCGGGGCTGCACGGGGTCGTCGGGGTGCTGCTGGCCCTGTACCACCGCAAGGTCCAGGGGGGCGAAGGCCAGGTCATCGACGTCGCCCTCTACGAGGCCGTCTTCAACATGATGGAGAGCCTGATCCCGGAATACAGCGCCTTCGGGGTGGTGCGGGAGCCCTCGGGCAGCGCCCTGCCCGGCATCGCCCCCACCAACGCCTATCGCTGCGCGGATGGCGGCTACGCCCTCATCGCTGGCAACGGGGACGGCATCTTCAAGCGGCTCATGGCCCGCATCGGTCGCGACGACCTGGGCGAGGACCCGGGCCTGGCCAGCAACGAGGGCCGCGCCGCCCGGGCGGCGGAGCTGGACGAGGCCATCGGGGCCTGGTCCGCGACATGTCCACTGCAGGAGGTGCTCGCCGCGCTGGACGAGGCCCGGGTGCCCTCGGGACGCATCTACAACGCCCGGGACATCGCCGAGGACCCGCACTTCCGGGCCCGCGACATGATCCTCCAGGCCCAGCTGCCCGACGGCCAGGCCATCGAGGTCCCGGGCATCGTGCCGAAGCTGAGCCTCACCCCCGGCCAGGTCCGCCGGGCCGCACCGGCCCTGGGCGCAGACACCGACGCCGTGCTCCAGGAGGCGGGCGTCTCCGATGCGGCCCTGGCCGAGCTGCGGGCCAAGGGTGTGATCTGATCCACGGTTCCATCGGGAGGTGCCAGATGTCTGTTCCCACGTCAGCCCAGGCCTTGGCTCAGCGGATCTTCATCCAGGAGGTCGGCCCCCGGGACGGCTTTCAGATCGAGGCCTGCTTCATCCCGACCGGCGACAAGCTCGCCCTCATCGACGAGCTCAGCCTCTGCGGCCTCGCGAAGATCGAGGTGACTTCCTTCACATCGCCCAAGGCCATTCCCGCCCTGGCGGACGCGGACGAGGTGATGCGCGGCCTGCGCCGCCAGCCCGGCGTGGTCTACACAGCCTTGGTGCCGAACCTGCGCGGGGCCGAGCGGGCCCTGGCCGCCGGCACCGACGAGCTGAACCTCGTCATGTCCGCCAGCGAGACCCACAACCTGCTCAACCTCCGCATGACCCGGGAGCAGTCCGCGAGCCGCCTCCTGGAGGTCGTGGCCCTGGCTAAGGAGGGTGGGACGGCGCTGAACGTCTCGCTCTCCACCAGCTTCGGCTGCCCGATGGAGGGGGCGGTGCCCCCTTCAGTGGTTCTCGGGCTGGCCGAGCGCTTCCTGGCCCAGGGGGTCGGCGGGATCACCCTCTGCGACACCACCGGCATGGCGCATCCCGGCCAGGTGGGGGCCCTCTGCCGGGCCTTCCGGGCGAGCTTCCCGCAGGCCGAGCTGACCGTGCACCTCCACAACACCCGGGGCATGGGGCTGGCCAACGCCCTGGCGGCCGTGGACGCCGGGGCCGACCGCTTCGACGCTTCCTTGGGGGGCCTGGGCGGCTGCCCCTATGCGCCTGGGGCCACCGGAAACGTCTGCACTGAAGATCTGGTCCACATGTTCCAGGCCATGGGCTTCCAGGTGGACGTGGACCTGCCGCGCCTGCTGACGGCCGCCCGGACCCTCCCGGTCCTGGTGGGTCACGACGTGCCGGGGCAGGTGCTCCATGCGGGGCAGAGCCTGGAACTGCACCCGGTTCCAGCCAGCCTGGTGGAGATCCGGGCCCGGGCGATCAGCAGCTAGCTGCCCTCGAGCTCGCCGCTCCAGCCCTCGCCGTCCTCTTCGTGGGGCTTCTCGGGGACGCGGTAGCTCTCGCTGGCCCAGGCGCCCAGGTCCCGGGTCTGGCAGCGCTCGGAGCAGAAGGGCTTGAAGGCATTCCCCTCCCAGGAGGTGGGGGTTCGGCACACGGGGCAGGGGCGCAGGATCATGGCTGTCAGCATATCGCTTTAGAGGTCGACTGCAAATCGGAAGAAAACTTGAGTGAATTTTAGAAGATCTTCTTGACAGGCGGTTTTCTGCCCTTATGCTCAAGGAGTCAAGGGCGGGCAAGGCCTGGCCCTGATCACGAGGAGGAACAACCATGGGCAAGATCATCGGCATTGACCTGGGTACCACCAACAGCTGCGTCGCCGTCATGGAAGGCGGTCTGCCAAAGGTGATCCCGAATCCTGAAGGCTCGGACACCACCCCGTCCGTCGTGGGCTTCAACCCCAAGACCACCGAGCGCCTGGTCGGCGTTTCGGCCAAGCGGCAGGCCGTGGCCCAGCCCAAGAGCACCATCTACTCCATCAAGCGCTTCATGGGCCTGCCCTTTGCGGACTCCGCGAAGGAGCAGAAGCTGGTGCCCTACACCGTCGAGCGCTCGGACAAGGGCGGCTGCGTGGTGGATGTGCTTGGCAAGAAGTTCAGCCCCGAGGAGCTCAGCGCCATCATCCTCACCAAGATGAAGGAGGCCGCCGAGGCCTACCTGGGCGAGAAGGTCACCGAGGCCGTCATCACCGTGCCCGCCTACTTCAATGACGCCCAGCGCCAGGCCACCAAGGACGCCGGCGCCATCGCGGGCCTGGATGTGAAGCGCATCGTCAACGAGCCCACCGCCGCGGCCCTGGCCTACGGCCTGGACAAGAAGAAGGACGGCACCATCGCGGTCTTCGACTTCGGCGGCGGCACCTTCGACATCAGCATCCTGGAGGTCTCCGAGGGCGTGGTCGAGGTCAAGTCCACCAACGGCGACACCCACCTGGGCGGCGACAACATCGACCAGGCCATCATCGACTGGCTGGCGGACGAGTTCCTGAAGAACGAGGGCATCGACCTGCGCAAGCAGGCGGACGCCATGCAGCGGCTGAAAGAGGCCGCCGAGAAGGCCAAGATCGAGCTGTCCAGCACCACCCAGACCGACATCAGCCTGCCCTACATCACCGCGGACGCCAGCGGCCCCAAGCACGTCACCCAGCCCCTGAGCCGCGCCAAGTTCGAGTCGATGATCGAGTCCGTCCTGGAGAAGATCAAGGCGCCCTGCGAGAACGCCGTGCGGGACGCCAAGATGGCTCATCACGAGATCGACGAGGTCGTGCTCGTGGGCGGCTCCACCCGCATCCCGCGCGTGCAGGAGCTGGTGAAGCAGATCTTCGGCAAGGAGCCCAACAAGAGCGTCAATCCCGATGAGGTCGTGGCCGTGGGCGCCGCGGTCCAGGCCGGCGTGCTGGCCGGTGACGTCAAGGGCGTGCTGCTCCTGGACGTGACGCCGCTCAGCCTCGGCATCAACGCCAACGGCGGCCAGATGAGCGTCATCATCCCCCGCAACACCACCATCCCCACCAAGCGTTCCGAGATCTACACCACCGCCGTGGACAACCAGCCTGGCGTGGACATCGAGGTTTTCCAGGGCGAGCGGCCCGTGGTGGAAGGCAATAAGCTGCTGGGCCAGTTCCACCTCGGGAACATCGCCCCGGCGCCCCGCGGCATGCCGCAGATCGAGGTGACCTTCGACATCGACGCCAACGGCATCGTCCACGTCACCGCCAAGGACAAGGGCACCGGCAAGGACGCCAGCATCACGCTGACGGGCAGCACCGGCCTCTCCAAGGAGGACATCGACGCCAAGGTGAAGGATGCCGAGGCCCACAAGGCCGAGGACGAGACCCGCAAGGCCCTGCTGGAGGAGAAGAACCACCTGGACCAGATGGTCTATCAGGTGGAGAAGCTCCTGAAGGACAACGGCGAGAAGCTCCCCGAGGCCGACAAGAAGGAGGCCGAAGAGGCCATCGTCGAAGCCAAGGCCGCCCTGGCCAGCCTGGAGCAGGAGCGCATCAAGAAGGCCCTGGAGAACCTCACCGCCAAGAGCCACAAGCTGGCCGAGAGCCTCTACAAGCAGGAGCCCCCCAAGGACGGCGGCGCCGGCGGTCCGGGCGCCCCGGGTGCCCACCCCGGCGGTGACAAGAAGGCCGATGACAATGTGATTGACGCCGAAGTCGTCAGTTAGGCCAGCCATAAAAAGGGGCGCTTCCGGCGCCCCTTTTTATGGCTGTAGGAAATCTTAGTGCCTTAGACTAAAGCCATGTCCCACCCCGACTACTACAAGATCCTGGGCGTGCCCCGGTCGGCCTCCGAGGAGGACATCAAGAAGGCGTACCGCAAGCTGGCGCGCAAGCACCACCCGGACCTGAACCCTGGGGACGCGAAGGCTGAGGCGGCGTTCAAGCAGCTGTCCGAAGCCAACGATGTGCTCTCCGACGCGGAGAAGCGGAAGAACTACGACACCTATGGCGACCCCGCCGGACCTGGCGCCCAGGTGCCGCCGGGCTTCCAGCAGGGCGGCGGCGGCTTCGCCTTCGAGGACATCTTCGCGGGCTTCGGCGGCCGGCCCCTGCGGCATGGCCCCGAGCGGGGCGAGGACCTGCTCCACTCGGTGCGCCTAGGCTTCCGCGAGGCCTTTGAGGGCACGCGGCTCAATCTGCGGGTGAACCGCTCCGAGCCCTGTATGGCCTGCCGGGGCACCGGCGAGGCCAACCGAAAGCCCGAGGTGTGTCGCACCTGCCAGGGCAAGGGCAAGCTGGGCTCCGGCTCCGGCTTCCTCTCCTTCGGACGCTCCTGCCCGGACTGCGGCGGCCGGGGCAGTCGCCTGCCGGCCTGTCCCGACTGCGACGGCGCCGGGCGCCATGCCCGGCAGGAGACCGTGACCATCGCCATCCCGGCCGGGGTGGAGGACGGGGCCCGGCTGCGGGTGGCGGGCAAAGGCGAGGCGGGCCGCCGAGGTGGCGGGCCCGGCGACCTCTTCCTGCAGATCAGTATGGAACCGGACGCTCGCTTTGAGCGCAAGGGGCCCAATCTTTACGTGCGGCTGCCCATCAGCTTCTCGGAGGCCGCCCTGGGCGCCAAGGTGGTGGTGCCGACTCCCGAAGGCCACCAGACCATCAAGGTCCCGCCGGGCACCCAGACCGGCGCCAAGCTCCGGCTCAAGGGCCAGGGCATGCCCATCCCGAGGGGCACCCAGCGGGGGGACCTCATCGCGGAGGTGGTCGTGGTGACCCCCCACATCCAGGACGAGAAGAGCAAGGAGCTCCTCCGGGAGTTGGCCGAGCTGAATGATGCGGAGCTTCTGAAGCAGCGAGGTGCCGACCATGGCTAAGGATCCCCGCATGGGCGCCTACATGATCGGGGTGGTGTCGATGCGCTACGGCGTGCACCCCCAGACCCTGCGCCTCTACGAGCGGGAAGGACTGCTCGCCCCCAGCCGCACCGAAGGCAAGACCCGCCTCTACAGCGATGAGGACCTGGAGCGCCTGGAGTTCATCCTGAACCTCACCCGGGACCTGGGCGTGAACCTGGCGGGGGTAGAAGTGGTGCTGGGCCTGCGGGACCGCCTCAGCCACATGCAGGAGGACCTGGAGCGGCTTGCCCAGGTTTTGGAAGCGGCGGGACTCAAGGATGTGCCCCGGCCGATCTCGTCCACAGGCTTGGTGAAGCTGACCACCCACGGTTTGCGGAAGCGTTGACATGTCGGTCCCGCGCGAGCCTTTTTCCAAGGCGTGAAGGCCCGTCGAGTCAATTACCTAGACATCTGCCAAAGGGTGCCGAACGCTTGGTATGCTGATCCTTCCCCCCAAGGAGCACCGTGCCCCTCCGGCATCTCGAAGAGCGCTCGCTCGATAAATACTTCGACTCCATCCGGCACCTGCCTTTGCTTACGGCAGAGGAAGAGCGGATCAACGGTCGACTGTGGCAGAACGACCGCAACCCGGAAGGCCTGCGGCGCCTGGTGGAGGGGAACCTCCGCTTCGTGGTCAAGGAGGCGCGGAAGTTCGAGGGCATGGGCCTGGACCTGCTGGACCTGATCAGCGAGGGCAACCTGGGCCTCATCGAGGCGGCGAAGCGCTTTGACCCAGAGCGGCAGAACAAGTTCCTCACCTACGGCTCCTGGTGGGTGCGGCAGGCCATCTTCCACGCGCTGGCCGAGCACGGCAACAAGATCCGCCTGCCCCAGAAAGTAGCAGGGCACCTGGTGCAGCTGAACCGCGCGACCCAGAAGCTGAGCCAGAACCTCGGTCGCGTCCCCATGCTGCAGGAGATCGCCGACGCCATCGGGCTGAGTGTCGAAGAGGTCGAGCGGCTCCAGCTGCTCCAGCAGACCACGTCGACGGTGTCCACGGAGCAGGGACTCGGAGACTCCGACCTCACCGTGGGCGACAGCCTGGAGCAGGAGGTGGAGCCCTCCGCCATGCACACCCTGGACCAGGAGGCCTTCCTCGAGCAGATCGAGGCGAGCCTGCAGTCACTGACCGAGAAGGAGCGCCGGATCATCGCGCTGCACTTCGGCCTCGGCGGCGAAGACCCGCTGACCCTCGAGCAGATCGGCAAGCAGTTCACGCCGCCCATCTCCCGGGAGCGGGTGCGCCAGCTGGAGGAGCGGGCCCTGGCCCGCATCCGCGAGCGCCGGCGCGAGGTGCTCGGCGGCTTCCTGCGCGGCGGGGATGGCCCATGAAGGGTCGCCCCGACTGCCCCCGCTGTCAGGGGCAGGGCCTGGTCTTCGATCCGGATCCCCTGAAGCCCGTGCGGGTCTGCGGCTGCACCGCGGACTTGGCGCCGGACGCCGAGACGCTGGGCCTGCCCGCCCGCTACCGCGAGGCGGACTTCGCCCGGTTCTGGAAGTGGTGGAACAACGTCCAGGCGAGCACGGCCCGGACCCTGCTCAACCGCGTCGGCGAGCTGGAGGACCTGCTGGCCTGTCCCCCCGAGGAGGTGGGGGAGCTGGAGGGTCGGGAGGATCTGGTGAAGCTGCTCGCCGCCCTGCGCAAGCGGCCTGAGCATGGCATCCGCCCCGCGGGTGCTGAGAGCCTGTCCCAGTGGGCCACAGCCGGCAAGCACAAGTTCCGGCACGGCTGGGAGCTGTGGTGGATCCACGGCCCCGCCCAGAGTGGCCGCAGCACCCTGGCCGCCGCCGCCCTGCGGGCCTGGACCGAGCGCACGGGCCGGGGCGGGCGCTTCGTGTCGGTGCGCACCCTCAGCCAGGCCATCAAGGACTCCTACTACGACGTGCGCAGCTTTCAGAACCAGGCCTTCCAGAGCGTCCGCGACCTCATCGAGCCCCTGCAGGAACCCGCCCTGCTGGTGTTGGACGACTGGGACCGCATGGACTCGGACCTCCGCGTCGCCGCGGCCCTGGCCCAGCTGCTGGACCACCGCTACAGCGCCGAGCTGCCCACCATCCTCACGGCCGCCGGGCCGCCCGAGGCCCTCGACCGCCGGGAGAACCACCCACTGGCCCGCCTCGATGACAGCAGCCTGCTGGAGCGCCTGCGGGGCGCGGAGCGGGTGGAGATGGTGCCGGCGCTGAAGCCCTGGTTCGACCGCGTCGAGCGATGAGAGCACTGCTCGCCACGCTGCTCCGCCTGCATCTCACCCGCTCCAGGGGGCTCTGGTTCCTGGGGCTCGGCCTGACCCTGGTGCTGGGCTGGGGCACCCTCCGCGTCGAGCGCGCCCTGGACCTCATGAGCCTGCTGCCCGCGGATCACCCGGCCGTGCGGGCCAACCTGGAGGCCGGCGTCGGTCAGCAGGAGCTGCTCTGGCTGGTGGCCGAGGGCGGCGAGGCCGACCTGGAGGCTCGCCGCACCTGGGCCGAGGGCCTGGTGGACCGGCTGCTCACTGAGGGCAACCTGCCGCTGAATGGCCTGGCCGCCGAGGGGCGGCTGACCGAGCCCGTGCCGGTGCCGGGACCTGGCGGCCTCAGTCCCTGGCCGGCGCTCCTCGCCGTGGGCGCCATTGCCGAGGGCGATGCCGCGGTGGGCCGGCTCACCACGGAGACCCTCTACACCCTCGCCCCGGCCTGGCTGGGCGACCGCCTTGAGCCCCTCCAGGATCCAGCGGCGCTTCGCCTCCGCCTGCAAGCCACCGCCAAGGCTCTGGCCTCGCCCGAACCCCTTCACGCGGCTCTGGCTCGGCTCGACCCGCTGGGGCTCCGTGACCTCGCCCCCCAGGACGGTGAGGGCATGGCCAAGGCTACGGCCCTGGGTCGGGCCTTCACCCTGCGGGTCCGCACGGGCTACTTCGAGACCAAGGACGGGCGCTTCGTGCTGCTGCCCCTGGTCGCCGGGTTCCCAGCCTCGGACGCCAAGGCCACGACCCGGGCCATGGCCTGGCTGGGCCGCGGCGCGGTCGGTCCCCTGCCGCCGAGCGCCAGCCTGCGGGAGGCTGAGGCGGCCCTGGCCCCCACCGTGGGCCGGGCCTTCCCGTTGCAGGCCACCGGGGCCCACGCCATCACTGCCTGGGAGTCCCACCGCCTCACGGTGGAGGTGCTGCTCAGCCTGGGCTTCAGCTTCGTCCTCATCGGCCTGGTCTACTGGCTGGGGTTCCGGACCCTGGCCGGCTACGGCTTCGTCATGGTGCCACTGCTGATCGGCATGTTCTGGGCCCTGGGCCTCACCGGCTGGGTGCTGGGCCGGGTGAACCTCATGGCCGCGGGCTTCGGCGCCGTGCTCCTGGGCGTGGGCGATGATGTGGGCATCCTGCTCTTTAGCCGCTACCGGGACGAGCGCCGGGCCGGTCAACCCAAGGAACAGGCGCTCCAGTCCGCCATGCTCGGCACGGGGCCCGGCGTTGTGG
Source organism: uncultured Holophagaceae bacterium (assembly GCA_903863195.1). GTDB lineage: Bacteria > Acidobacteriota > Holophagae > Holophagales > Holophagaceae > Geothrix. The sequence continues at coordinate 24,769 of CAIPAY010000114.1, read as the reverse complement.
CGGGCGCCCTGGCCACGGCCCTGGCTTTCCTCGCGCTGGCCTTCGCACCCTTTCCGGGCATCCGCGACCTGGGCATCACCACGGGCCTGGGCCTGCTGGCCTGTCTCATGGCCACTTTCCTTGTGCTGCCCGCGCTGCTGCTCGGCCTGGATCACGGCTCGGGCACCTTCGCCCCGGGCCCGGCCCAGGCGCTGGCGCCCCGGCGCCGCTGGGCGCCCTGGGCGGCCCTCACCGTGCTGGTGCTGGCCCTGATCGGGGCCCCTCGCACCCGCTGGGAGGAGGACCTGCGGCGCTTCCGCGCCCAGGGCAATCCGGCCCTGACCCTGCAGGAGCGGCTGACGAAGACCCTCGGCGCCAGCCTCCAGCCCCTGGCCCTTCAGATCCCCCTGGAGGATGTCGACCGCCTGCCCGCCCGCTGGAACAAGCTGAGCCCCATCCTCCGCGAGGCTGGCCTGCCGGTGCCCGACTGGCAGAGCCTGGACCCGGAGCTGCGCCACGTGCTGGGCTCCGAGACCTGGCGGCGCCAGGTGCTCGAAGCCGCCGCCCGGACCGGCCTGGACCCCGCTGCCCTGGAGGGACCGCTCTCCGCGCTGGCCGCAGCCGCTGCGGACCCGGCCCAGCCCGTGCGCGCCCTGCAGTCGCTGCTGCCCCGGAGCACCCCGCCCGAGGCCCGCCACCCCTGGAACCTCTGGGACGGCTTCCGCCGCGGCCGGAAGCTCACGCCCCTGGACCCGGCCCTGATCGTGCCGCTGCGGCTGGACGAGGCCGCCCTGGCGCGCCTGACGCCCCAGGTGGAAGCGGCCGGGGGGCGCTTCGTCGGCACGCAGCCGCTCTTCCGCGTGGTGAAGGGCATCGCCAAGGACGCCGTGCAGCAGGCGGTGCTGCTGGCGCTGGCAGGGATCTTCGCGATCATCGCCCTCTTCGGCCGCAGCCTCCGGTTCGCGCTCTTCGCACTGGTGCCATTGGTGGCCAGCCAGGCCGGGGTCCTCGGCGCCCTGGGCTGGGGCGGGGAGCCCCTGACCTTCCTGTCGCTCATGGCCATCCCCATCGCCCTGGGCGTGAGCGTGGACACCGCCTTCAACCTGCTGCACCGGGCCCGGGGCGAGGCCGACGCACCCCAGCGGGTGGCCCGGGTGAACGCCGTCTGCGCCGGCACGACCCTCGCGGGCTTCGGCGGCATGGTGTTCAGCGGCTACCGCGGTCTGCGGGGCCTCGGCCTCGCCTGCCTGGGCGGCGTGGCCCTCGCCCTCCTGCTCACCCAGTGGCTGCTGCCCGTGCTGCTGGAGAAATGGCCCCTGGAGAAGAAATGAATCCGCTGAACGACATGCTCCAGGCTCGCCTCTCGGGGGGCCCTGTCCCTGCGGCGGAGGTGATGGCCCTGGGTCTCTACCACCCGGAGCACGGCTACTACCGGCGCGCGGAAGGCCCCTGGGGCTTCGAGGGCAAGGACTACTACACGGCTCTGGACCTGGGACCCCTCCTGGGCCAGACGCTGGCCGTGCGCCTGGAGGCAGCCTGGGAGCGCCTGGGCCGCCCGGCGCGCTTCACCGCCCTGGAGCCCGGTGCCGGGCGAGGCTGGCTGGGCCGCGATCTCCTCAACGCAGCCTCGGGTCCCTTCGCCGAGGCCCTGGTCTACGTCCACCGCGACGACAACCCCGCGGCCAGAGCCGCCGCCGAAGTTGCGCTAGCTCCTTTCCTGTCGGCAGATTGCGCGCGCTTTGCCGCAGAATCCGACCCCCTGGAACCGTTCATCGGCTGCGTCTTCAGCAACGAGCTGTTCGATGCCCTGCCCGCCCAGCCCTGGCGCTGGGATGGCAGCCGGTGGACACGGGAGGTGCTGACGACGGTCGGCCAGGAGTGGCAGGCGGCTGATCCCGGCGAGGCCGGGGCCTGGTTCGCGGCCCACACCGATGGACTGGAACTCCGGGACGGCAGCATCTGGTGCGAGGCCCTGCCCGGCGTGGTGCGCGAGCTGGCGGCATCCCTGGAGGCCGGGCTGTTCCTGGCGGTGGACTACGGCGAGGCCGCGGACCGGCTGCTGGCCAAGGGCGCGGACCTGCGGCGCTTCATGGACCACAGCGTCGACGGCAAGTGGCAAGAGAACCTGGGCGAGGCCGACCTGACAGCAGATGTCGACTTCACCCGCCTGGCCTCCCTGCTGGAGGGCCAGGGCCTGACGGAGCTCTCCCACGTGGAACTCAGCCGCTGGATCCGGGCCCACGCCCCCCTGGACGAGTGGGGCGTCGGCTGGCTGGCCCTGCCCGCCCCTGAGCGCATGCGGCGCACCGAGAACCTCCTGCAGCTCACCCTGCCCAACATGATGGGCAGCCGGTTCCGCGTGCTCGAGGGCTGGAAGGCCCAGGGCTGAGCGGGCTCCGCGGTTGCGTGCTGCCCTGAGTCAGGCCCTCAGAAGGGTCTGGAGCCGCTGCCAGGCCGTCTGGGCGTCCCGGGAGAGCCTGGGGACATGGGCCTCGACCGCAGCGGAGAGGTTCCAGCCAGTGAGAGTTGCTTGAGCCTCGCCAAGGGCCAGCAAGTCATGGAGGTCCCGAGTTCCGCCTGCCTCCAGCGGATCAATCACGCGGCACCCCCAGCGCATCGCTGGGTCCTGTGACCAGGGTAGTTTACGCAGATACTATCGGGCCTGCCGAGCGACCCCCCGCCTCAGGGCCGGGGCCAGACGCCCACCTCCAGGGCGCTGGGCCGGGCGGCGTCGTGGAAGACCGTGTGGGTGGCCGACTGGTAGTCGCCGGGCGTGGCCTTGTTGATGTCGGTGAAGACCTGGGGGTTGCGGTCCATGAGGGGGAACCAGCTGCTCTGGAGCTGCACCATGATCCGGTGCCCCTTTCGGAAGGTGTGGCAGATGTCGTTCATGGACCAGGCCACACGGGTGGGCTGGCCGGGCGCGAAGGGCCGGGGGTGCTCCAGGCTGTCGCGGTACTTGCCCCGCATGACCTCGCCGCGGACCAGCTGCTCGTAGCCGCCCATGGGGTTGGGCGTGGGCTCCCACGGCGATCCGCCCACCTTGAAGTCCGGGTTCCGGAAGTCGTCCGGGTAGACGTCGATGAGCTTCACCACCCAGTCCGCATCGGTGCCCGTGGTGGCCACGAAGAGCTCCGGCCGCAAGGGGCCGGCAAGGGTGAGGTCCTCGGTCAGGGGGCCCGTCTGGAAGACCAGCACGTCCGGACGGCGGCCGGCGAAGCGCTGGTCCGCAGTCATGTACTCCCGGGGCATGCCGATGGCCAGCTGCTCAACGAAGGGCACGGGCCTGGCGGGGTCCGAGAGGAAGCTGTCGGCGCCGCCGTCCGCGGGGGGCGGCTCCAAGCCCAGCTGTCCCTTCGGCTGGAGGAAGAGGCGGGCGGCGTGGGCGGTCTTGGGGGGCCAGCTCTCCAGGCGGTGCCAGCGGTTCGTGCCGGTCTCGAAGACCGTGGCCTTGGCCAGCGCGGGGTCCGGGGCGCCCTTCAGGTGGTGCATGAAGAAGGGGAACAGTATCTCGGCCTGGAACCAGTCGGAGGTAGCCGCGCCGAACTGTACCGGACCCAGGTGGTCGCCCTTGCTGCGCTCCCAGCCGCCGTGGAACCAGGGCCCCATGATCAGGCGGCTGTCGGTGCCGGGGCTCTGGCGGTTGAGGGTCTTGGCCACCTGCAGTGCCCCGTAGAGGTTCTCGGCGTCGAACCAGCCACCCACGGTGAGCACCGCGGGTTTGACGCCCTTCAGGTGCGGGCGGAGGTTGCGGCCCTGCCAGAAGGCGTCGTAGTCGGGGTGGTCCAGCAGCTCGTTCCAGAAGGCCACGTCGGCGGTGAACTGGCGGGTGGCGCCGGTGGTGCCCAGGCGCAGGAACCAGGCGTAGCCATCGGAGGTGCCGTGCCGGAAGGGGGTCGGCCAGGTCGCGCTGGGGCCCTGGCGGGGCTTGCCGAAGTTCACCATGAAGTTGAAGGCATGGGGCAGCCAGAGGGCGCCGTTGCGGTGGAAGTCGTCCCCCTGGAACCAGTCCACGATGGGCGCCTGGGGCGAGACGGCTTTCAGCGCCGGGTGGCCCGATAGCATCCCCACGGCAGCGTAGAAAGCGGGATAGCTGATGCCCCACTGGCCCGCCTTGCCGTTGTTGGGCCCGGCGTTCCGCAGCAGCCAGTCCAGGGTGTCGCTGGTGTCGGTACTCTCGTCCACAGCGGCGCCGCTCACGCTGCGCTGGGGCCGCATGTTCACGAAGTCGCCCTCGGACATCATCCGGCCGCGCACGTCCTGGTAGACGAAGATGAAGCCCTCCTGCTGGAACCGGGGCGAGGGTCCCAGCTCGGCGGGGAAGGCGTCGCTGCCATAGGGCGTCACACTGTAGGGGGTGCGCTGCAGGAGGATCGGGTAGGTGCGCGTCGGGTCCTTCGGGGTGTAGATGGCCGTGAAGAGCTTCACGCCGTCCCGCATGGGGACCCGCACCTCGCGCTTGGTGTAGCGCTCGCGGAGCGGCGTTGCTTCGGCGACCGGGGGTGCCTGCTGGGACCGCAGGACAGGGCTGGGCCCGCCCAGCAGTAGCAACAGCAGGACAGCAGCGCGCAGGACGCGGAGCGGCATCAGGACCCCCGGGGAATGGGCCTGATGGTACGCGGGATTCTCCTCCTGCGTGGTCCCAGGAGGCCGCCAGCCCCCATTCCCCTCGACGGGGCGCCCGGCTTTTGCTGAACTGGAGGGTGCGTCCCGCGTCGGGCGCCGCGCCAGGAACCCGCCCCCATGACCCACACCCTCGTGCAGCAGCCCGCCGAATGGGAACGCCACAGCGCCTGCTGGCTGGCCTGGCCCAGCCACGGCCACCTCTGGCAGGAGAACCTGGCCCCGGCCCAGGCGGAGTTCGCGGCCCTCTGCCTGGCCATCGCCGAGCAGGGCGGTGAAGCCCTGGAGCTGCTGGTGCAGGATGAGGATGCCGAGGCCCAGGCCCGCGCGGCCCTGGGTCCGGTGCTGGACCAGGTACGGTTCCACCGGGTGCCCGTGGGCGACATCTGGCTGCGGGACACGGCGCCGATCTTCGTGCGGGAGCCCACCGGCGCCCTGGGGGCCGCCTGCTTCCGCTTCAATGGCTGGGGCGGGAAGTACGTCCTGCCCGGCGATGACCAGGTTGCCGGCCGTGTGGCTGCCCTGAGCGGTGCCCCGGCGCGGGTGCATGGCTGGATCCTGGAGGGCGGTTCCATCGAGGCCGACGGGGAGGGCACCCTGCTCACCACGCGCCAGTGCCTGCTCAACCCCAACCGCAACCCGGGTCTGGACGAGGCCGCCCTCGAGGCGGCGCTGCGTTCGGGCCTAGGCGCGGAGAAGGTGCTCTGGCTGGACGAGGGCCTGCTCAACGACCACACCGACGGCCACATCGACACCCTGGCCCGGTTCGTGGCACCGGGCGTGGTGGTCTGCATGGAGGCCCGCGAGGCGGGCGATCCCAATGCCGCCACCCTGGACCGGCTGGCGGCGGACCTGGCCGCCTGCACCGACTCCCGGGGCCGCCGGTTGCGGGTGGTGCGCATCCCCTCGCCCGGGGTGCTGCTGGACGACGAGGGCGAGCCGATGCCCGCCAGCTATGTGAACTTCTACCTTGGCAACCGCAGCGTGGTGGTGCCGACCTACGGCACGCCCTACGACGAGGCCGCCGTGGCGGCCCTGGCACAGCTGTTCCCAGGGCGCCGGGTGGTGGGCCGCTCGGCCCGTGCCATCCTGAGCGGGGGTGGCGCCTTCCACTGCATCACCCAGCAGCAGCCGGAGGTCCCATGAGCCCGTCGAGCACTGTTCGCGTCGCCGCCACCCAGTGCGCCTTCACCGCCAGCCTCGAGGAGAACGTGGCCCGCGTAGAGGGCCTCGTGCGCCAGGCCGCGGCCCAGGGCGCCCAGGTGATCCTGCCCTCGGAGCTGTTTGAGGGGCCCTACTTCTGCCGTGAGGAGAAGGACGCGTTCTTCGACCTCGCCCGGCCCGTCGAGGGCCACCCGACCATCGCCCGCTTCCAGGCCCTGGCCCGGGAGCTGGGGGTGGTGATTCCCGTGTCCTTCTTCGAGCGGGACGGCCATGCCCACTACAACAGCCTGGCCATGGTGGACGCGGACGGCGCCCTGCTCGGCGTCTACCGGAAGAGCCACATCCCGGACGGCCCGGGCTACGAGGAGAAGTTCTACTTCCGACCCGGCAACACGGGCTTCAAGGTGTGGCCCACGCGCTTCGGCCGCCTGGGGGTGGGCATCTGCTGGGACCAGTGGTACCCCGAGTGCGCCCGGGCGATGATGCTGCTGGGTGCCGAGATCCTCTTCTATCCCACGGCCATCGGCACCGAGCCCGAGACCCCAGAGCTGGACACCAAGGACCTGTGGCAGCGCGCCATGGTCGGCCACGCGGTGTCGAACGTGGTGCCCATCGTGGCCTCCAACCGCATCGGCACCGAAGGCGACCAGACCTTCTACGGCCACTCCTTCATCGCCAGCCACCGCGGCGAGCTGGTGGCGGAGCTGGGCCGCACCGACACCGGTGTCATCGTCGCGGATCTGGACCTGGAGGAGATCCGCCGCAACCGCGCCTCCTTCGGCTTCTTCCGGGACCGCCGGCCGGACCTCTACGGCATCCTGGCCGAGCGGTAGCCACCTAGACCTGGAACTGCCCCACCTGCTGGTTCTGGTCCTCGGCGACGCGGGCCAGCTCGGCGGCGGTGCGGGCAACCTCGGCCACGGTCTGGGCCATCTGGCCGGTGGCCGCGGCGTTGTGGGCCACCCGGTCCAGGTTCACGTCCACCTGCTCGGCCACCTCGGCGCTGGTGCGGGCCTGCTCATCGGCGGCGGCGCCCACCTCGAGCAGCACCGAGGCCAGGGCCTGGATGCTGGCCTCGATGGTGCCGAGGGCGGTGACCGTGGCGCCGACCATCTCGGCGCCCTGGGTCACGGAGCTGTTGCTGCGCTCGATGAGCTGGCCGATCTCCCGGGCCGCGGCGCCGCTGCGCTCGGCGAGCTTGCGGACCTCCTCGGCGACCACCGCGAAGCCCTTGCCCATGGCCCCGGCCTTGGCGGCCTCGATGGCGGCGTTCAGCGACAGCAGGTTCGTCTGCCGGGCGATGTCCTGGATCAGCCGCACGGCGGCCACCATGCTGGAGGTGGCGAGGCGGATGTCCTCCATGGCCTGGGCGCTGGCGGCCCCGGCCTGGGCGCCCTGCTGCACCGCAGCCACGGCAGACTCGGATTCCTTCCGGGAGCGCTGGAGGTTGCCGGAGACCTGCTCGATGGAGGCGGAGAGCTCTGTGACCGCCGCGGCGACGCGCTCGAAGGCGGCCCTCTGGGCCTCGGAGTTGCCCGCGAGGCTGGCGCTGGTAGCGGCCATCTGCTCGCTGGAGGCGGAGAGCTCGGTGGCGCCGCTGGCCACGGAGCCTGAGGTGCTGATCAGGCTCTGGAAGATGCTCCGGATCCGCGCGTTGTAGCTGTTGAAGGCCGTCGCGACCGCGCCGATCTCGTCCTGGCTGGCGACCGGAAGCTGCAGGGTCAGGTCGCTGCGGCTCAGCCCCTCGGCGAGGGCCTGCAGGGGCCGGGTGATCCAGAGGCTCACCCGGTAGACCACGGTGAAGGTGAGCATCCAGAGCACAAAGGAAACGACGAAATCCAGCACGAAGGCCCGCCAGGGGCCCTTGGACAGGTCCAGCCCGCCCTGCAGCAGCCCCTGCTCCCGCAGCTGGCAATAGAGGGTCCAGGTCTCATGGATGTTGAAGAAGGCGTAGCCCAGCACCGGCGGCAGGATCATCAGCAGGAGCTTCCCGCGCACGCTCAGGCGACTGGACAGGGACATGGGGGCTCCCAGAGAGACCTCGAAGCAGGCCCGCCAGTTCATCGGGTTTCCGGGAGGGTTACCTGAAAATCAGCCCAGCAGCTTCAGGGTGTCGTCCAGGTTGCGCAGTACGCTGAGGATGTGGAAGGGCTCGACCACCAGGTAGTCCACGGCGCCGGCGGCCATGGCCCGGTTCCGCTTGAGCTCGTATTCCTCCTCGGTGCCCGCCAGCAGGATGGGGAGGGGACACTTCTCTTGCTGGATCAGGCGGCCGCAGCGCTCCAGCGAGGTGCCGGCGCGCTGGCGATGGTGGATCAGCACCAGCTTGATGCGGCCCCACTCGCCCTCGCCGGCGCCCAGGGCCGCCAGCGAGGGCAGTACAGGTCCCTTCATGATGTCCAGCGCGGCGACGCCGAACTTGCGCCCGACGGCCTCGGCCAGCCGCGCGGGGAAGGCTTCCTCGCCCGCGAGGACCAGCAGCATCGGGTCACGGTCCACCAGCACCTTCGGCAGGGCCGCCGGGGGGGCGGCCTCCCGGCGGGGGACTAGGCGCGCCGACTCCATGCCCCCCGGGACGAAGCGGGCCAGGTCGCGCTGGGCCTGCTGGTGCTTGGCCTCCATGAGCCACTGCCGGTAGCGGCCCAGCCGCTTCTTGTCGACGGACTCGGTGATGCGCAGGCCCCAGACCCGGTCGCCGAAGTAGGCCACCCGCAGGGGCAGGGCCAGGCTCTCGCCAATGGCCGCTCGCAGGTCCACGGAGGTGGTGGCGTTCAGCCTCAGCATGTCGCCGAGGGTTCGGGTGGCCTCGGGCGGGGCCAGTTCCAGGCCGTCCTCCCCGAAGGCCAGGGCGAATCCGTCCCTCACGTTGTTCTGCTGGTCCGAGAAGGGACACGGCACGGGCCGGTCGGGGGCGTATTCCGCCAGCCGGTGCGTGTCCAGGGCCCGCAGAAGACGCGGCATGGCGACATGGCAGGCCTCGGTACCGTGGAACTTGCCGTGCCCCTGCAGGTCCACCACCGCCTCATAGGGCAGGCCCCGGTCCAGCAGGTGCAGGGTGACCCGGGAGCCGGGCTTCAGGCCCCATTGCCCCCGCCCCAGGTCGGAGATGCCGAGGATCACCCGGTCCGAAGCCTCGGCCAGCACCCGGAAGTCGCCCTGGAAGTGGCCGAAGAGCAGGCGGACGGTGGTCTCGTCCTCACACAACCGCTGGAAGACCATGCGGATGGCCTCGTGCTGGTCCTTGTTGAGGCTGGTGGTGCCCATGCTCGACTAATCGGGCAAAGTCCCTGGAGCTATAGTTTGTCCAGGATCTCCTCCACGACCGAGTAGGGGTCCCGGACCCGGTCGGCGATGGCCTGGATGGCCCCCTCCACCCAGGCGGCGCCCGCGCGGGCCTTGACCCGGCGGGAGGCGGCCTCGGCCAGGAGGGACTCGAAGCGCAACCGGGCGCGCTCCCGGGCCTTGCGCTCCAGGCCGCCGTGGGCCCGGAGCCACACGCCGTGCTCCCGGATCCGCTCGAGGAGCTCCGGGATGCCCTGGCCCTGCTGGGCCACCGTACGCAGCACCGGGGGATCCCAGGGCCGGACACAGGACAGGGACTTCATGGCCTCGATCCCCTGCTCCACCTGATCGGCGCCGTCCCGGTCTGCCTTGTTGATCACGAAGAGGTCGGCCACCTCCATGATGCCGGCCTTGATGGCCTGGATCTCGTCGCCCATGCCGGGGACCAGGACCACGCAGCAGGTCTGGACGCAGCTCACCACGTCCACTTCGTCCTGGCCGACGCCCACGGTCTCCACCAGGATGGTGTCGTAGCCTGCGGCGTCCAGCAGGTCGATGGCGTCCTGGGTGGCCCGCGCCAAGCCGCCGAGGGCGCCCCGGGTGGCCATGCTGCGGATGAAGATGCCGGGATCCGCCGCGCAGCGGCCCATGCGGATGCGGTCACCCAGGATGGCCCCGCCGCTGAAAGGTGAGGTGGGATCCACCGCCAGGATCCCCACCTTCTGGCCCTGGGCCCGCAGGGTCCGGGCCAGCTGGTCCGTCAGGGTGCTCTTGCCGGCGCCGGGGGAGCCGGTGATGCCGACCACCGCGGCCCGGCCCAGGTGCGGCCAGAGCGCGGACATGAGCTCCCGGGCGCCGGGGTGGCCGTTCTCCATCCAGGAGATGGCTCGGCCCAGGGCCCGGGCCTCGCCGCGGCGCAGGGGTTCGAGGAGTTCGGCGCTGGGAGACATGCGCCCAGGATGCCAGACAAGGCGCCCGGGTCGGAGCGGAACTCGCGCCCCGGGTCTGGTTGGAGTACCCTGAGTCCTCGGCACAGGCCGGACTGGAACCAACACCATGAAAAAAGGGCCCCTTTCCATGAGCGATCCCGCGGCTGGGGATCCGGCTCCCGCCGCGGCCCCGAAGCCTGCCCCCGTGCTTCTCACGAAGCGCGTCGCGGTCGCGCCGCCAGACCCAGCCGCCCCCCGGGAGAAGATCTGCTCCGAGTGCGGCGTGCACTTCCGCGTGGAGCAGGGCCAGAAGTTCTACCTCTGCCCGGACTGCTACCGGCGCTCCTTCGTCTACAAGCGGAAGGGCGGTCAGGAGACGGCCCGCATCCTGACCCACATCACCTGCGCCACCTGCGGGGCCACGGAATACCTGCCCTTCATCCCCGAGGACCCGGCCAAGGCCCTCTGCCGGGCCTGCTTCGCCAAGGTGCGCCCGGAACAAAAGCCCGCTCCCCGACACCCTCATCGATAGCCCCGAGGTTCCCATGCGTCTGCGCCTTCTGCCCCTCCTACTTGCCGCCACCCTCCTGCCCGCCCAGGCTCCCGCCAAGAGCGCGGCCCCCAAGGCTGCCCCCAAGACGGCGGCCAAGGCTGCGGCTGCGCCCAAGGTGACCCCCGAGGCGGAGGCCGCCCGCCGCGGACTCCGCGAGACCCTCGACGCCATCGACGCGAGCTGGTTCGGCCAGCCCTACCAGGGGGTCTCCTCCGTGGAGCTGCAGGGCACCCTGGGCATCGCGCTCAGTGGCGCCGCCGTGAACCAGAAGGTGGACAGCCTCAGCCAGGGCGCCGTGAAGGGCAACAGCCAGGGCGGCCAGGCCAACCTCCGGGTCAAGGGCATCTACTTCGCCAACGGCGACTTCAAGACCGACATCCTCGGCGACTTCGGGACCCTTCTCTACACCCGGCGCGGCAACCGCGGCTTCCTTTACAGCAAGGAGCAGAACGCCTACACCACCCGCGTGGACCTGCCCCCCGCCGATGCGCCGCTGACCTACATGTCCTGGTTCCGCCAGACCCTCAACGACATCAAGGCCGTCTACATCGACGCCCCGACCTTCAAGGCCACTCTGGCTGGCGAGGAGACCGTCGAGGGCCGCACCCTGCAGCGGCTGGTGTTCAACGCCCCCACCGGGGCCTGGGACGCCAAGAAGCGCGAGCAGACCATGGCCCAGAGCCTTGGCTTCTGGAAGCGTGGCAAGCTCGAGGTGGCCGTCGACAAGGCCACCAAGCTGCCCGTGCGCCTCGAGTTCCGCAACGACGAGCAGGGCGTGCACACCCGCCTGGACTTCGGCTACGGCGACAAGGGCCGCCTCCAGTCCGTGAACCTCACCAACTCCAGCCGGGGCTTCGAAGGGCCGGGCTGGCTGCGGGTCGGCTATGGCAGCGACGGTCGCATGTCCAACGTCGCCGGTGAGCTGACCGGCAGCGCGGACAAGCGCGTGTCGTTCGCCATGGACCTCGCCTGGTCCAAGACCCGCAGCACCAACGACCTTGCCGCCATTCCCCCCGCCGGCGCCACCAAGCGCGGCCGCGAGGACATGGAGACCCAACTGGCCCTGGGCCTCGCCTCCAAGATCTTCGACCTCCAGCGCGCCGGCCTGAACCTGCGCAGCGTCGCCATCGGCAAGTAGCCCGAAGGTTCTGCCCCGGCGAAAGGGGGCGTCATGTGGCGAAGGACCCTCGTCGTGACTGCCGCCCTCTGCGGCTCCTTTTCCTGCACACCGCTGCTCCTGGTGGCTCCGCCGCCGCTCTGGGCGGTTGAGGCTGAGGCGGAGGTGCGCCGCACCCGGCACGCCTTCTTCGACCGGGCCAGCCTGCTCGTCGCGACCCTGGATGACCAGGTGTCGGATGCGCCCACCTTCGCGCTGGCGCTTGCCAACGCCTGTGCGCCGGAATACGACGCCTATGCTCAGGCAAGGTCCGTTCTGACGGGTCCCACCGATCGGCAGCGCGAAGACAAGCGCCGGGTCCTGGACCGCCCGAAGGAGAAGATCCGGGTCTCTCTGCCCATCGTGCTGGCCCACCGGGCGGGCAAGCCCCTCAAGCGGAGGGACTACCCCGGCTGACCGCGCTCGATCGGACCACCCGCGAGTATCGCGGTCCCACACCCCATCCCCACCGCCTCCGTTACAGCTCTGGACCGTCGGGGCGTGGCGCAGCTTGGTCATGCAACTGTTTTAGGTGACCGACGACGTCAATGAGCGGCGCCATGTTGAGGTCCGCCAGGGCGCCGCGCCTGGATCCTGGGGTGAAGGCTGTGTGCTCCCGGGCTGAGGGTTTCACCCTAGACGCGAGGCGGCAGCGGTACGCGAAGTTGAGGTTGGACTTGCCATCCGCAAAAGGTGTGATAATTTTTTGTCTACGACAAAAATTTTTTGACATCACTCGTTTCCGCCTCCCCCACCCCCAGGTCCCTATGAGTGGATCCCGCAAGGATGAATCCTGATCCCCAATACTTGCATCTCACTGTTTCTATTCCTTATTTTTTCAACTAACCTTCAACCCACGAAAGGAAAGCTTTCATGAGTGGTTATAATGCAGTACTTGCTAGGAATACAGATAGAGCTCCTAGTGGAATCGGCCCCTATTCACAAACGGTGGCCTTCTCTCACTACAATAATTTTTCCGCGCAGCTGCCCATCGATCCTGAAACTGGTAAAAAGGTGGCCGGCGGCATCAACGAACAGGCTGGACAGTGCTTTAAAAATATCAAGGCCATTCTGGAGAGCATCAACCAGGCCATGAGCGATGTGGTCAGGGTCAGTATTTTCGTAACGAACATCAAAGATGTGGAAGCGGTTGATGAGGTCTACAGAGCTTTCTTCCCCTGCTATGTTCCCACCCGTACGGTGGTCGCTGTGGCGGCCTTGCCCCTGGATGCCCTGGTGCAGGTCGAAGTGTTGGTTTCAAATGGTGTCGGCACCATTCCGAACGCACCCCAGGCAGGCGATCTCATCAAGCTGACGAACAACACGACAAATGCGCCAATATGCGCGCTATCTACCCAGGCCGTCGCTTTTTCTCATTACAATAATCTTTCAGCTCAATTACCTATCGATCCCAAATCGGGCAGAGTGGTCGCTGGTGGCGCAAAAGAGCAGGCTGGACAGTGTTTAAAGAATATCAAGGCCATCTTGGAAAGTATCGACGTTCCGGTTGATGACATTGTGAAGATAAATATATTCCTTAAAAATCTCTCAGATATTGATGCGGTAAACGAAGTTTATACAACCTTTTTCCCGGATTCGGCCATTGCCAGGGCCGCAGGCTATGTTCCTGCACGGACCACCATTGCCGTCTCGGCCCTGCCGATGGATGCCTTGGTGCAAATCGAAGCCGTGGTGTCCCATGGAGATGGCACACCCCCGCAACTCCTTGAAGACAGGCATCGGCTCGTCATGGAACCAAGCAATACGAATAATGCACCCAAATGCTCTCTCTCTACGCAAACGGTAGCCTTTTCTCACTACAACCATCTTTCCGCCCAATTACCCTTGGATCCGAAAACGGGTAGAATGGTCGCGGGTGGCGCCAAAAAGCAAGCTGGACAGTGCTTGAAAAACATTAAGGCCATCGTGGAAAGCATCGACCACAGCATGGATGACGTGGTTAAAGTGAATATCTTCCTGAAAAACATCGCTGATATCAAGGCTGTCGACGAGGTCTACACAACGTTCTTCCCGGGTGGTGTTCCTGCCCGCAGAACCGTTGGCGTCTCCGCGATACTTGAGGATGCCCTGGTGCAAATCGATGTTGTTTTATCAAACGCGGAGAGCACCCCTCCAAAGGCGTAGAAGAGCGGACTGCTGGACCCCCTGCGGGTGGACTTCGCCCCATTCCACCGCAGGGGGTTTATGGTGCTTGTGTCCCAGGAGGCTCCCATGAAGCCAAGGCAGAACCTTGACGCCCTGATCGCCAAGCACCCGGAGATCTACGAGGCCTACGCCCGGTTCGGGAAGGCGGTCCACGACCAGGGTGGGCCCCTGGATGAGAAGACCCGCTGGCTCGTGAAAGTGGCCGTGTCTGCCACGGTGGGCATCGCCAAGGCCCAGCTCACCCACATGATCAAGGCCCGGGAGGCGGGCTGCACGCCGGACGAGATCGAGCACACCCTCCTGCTCATCGCTCCAACCGCGGGCTTTCCCCGCATGATGGAGGCCATGGAGCGATTCCGGGATTTCCTGAAGGAGTCCTAGTCCTAGGCCTTTGGCAGGGACTTCAGGCACCGAGAAGCGTTAACCCATCGGCCCGAAGAGACCCGTCGGGTGCCACGAACCTAGAGAGGGCCGGCCGGGTAATCACGAGTTCCTTGGACGATCGCCTGCCTTGCGCTCAGGCCTCCCCAGGGATGCCTGGGCCAGCCGTACCTTCGCAGGGGTCAGGGTGAAGGGCGACCATGCTTCCGTTCTCGGGCTCGGGTCGAAGCAAAACCAGGGATGGCGCGATCTTGGATGAACTCCCGCCCAGTAGCCCAATGGCCAACCCCGTCGCCTGCGCTACAATTCAGCACCGTCGGGGCGTGGCGCAGCCTGGTAGCGCATCTGCTTTGGGAGCAGAGGGTCGGAGGTTCGAATCCTCTCGCCCCGACCAACAGACAGGGGGCCAAATGGCCCCCTGTCTGTTGGTCGGAAAAGCACGAGAGGATTCAAACCTCCGAGGAGGCTCCGACTCCGCGCTCTGCGGCGCGCGGGAGCAGGCTCCGGGGGAGCCTGCGTCAGGCGGAGGCTTGCCGAGGCGTCACTTGATGTGGCGCCGAACAAGGCCGGCACACGGCGTAGCCGGGTGCAGTTCGAGGCACTGTTCTGGTGGGACGGCGACGAGTATGGAGAGCGGCCAACCTCCGAGTGGGCCCCCCCGCGGCCATTTCCCTTGAGTTGGACCCCCTTCAGCCGTCCTCCAACCGGTGGGGTGCTCGTGACTCCTCATGAGGACGGGGTCGGGTGCCGATTTGCTTGTTGTCGTCTGCTCTCCCAAGCGGATTGGCTAAGGAGTTCCCCCCGGGAGCCATTGGTTGCCCCGCTCCACCCGTTCCACAGCTGTCGTGTCACGGAGGTCTCATGCGTTCGTTGCTCATCCCTGCCCTGGCTGGCCTGGTGTCCATGGCCCTCTGCGCCGAGGAGGGGAAGGCCCAGGCCCAGGCACTCGTGAAGGAAGGGATCGCCTTCCTGAAGGCCAACGGCAAGGACAAGCTCCTGATGGAGATCCAGAAGGGTTCTGGCCGCTTCCATGTGAAGCCCGGGAGCACGCTCTACCTGGCCGCCTATGACGCGAATGGCACCGTCCTGGCGCACGGCGCGGACGCGGCCCTGCTTGGGCTCAACCGCCTGAATGTGAAGGACCCGGATGGGGTCCAGTACATCAAGCTGCAGATCGCTGCCGGCCAGAAAAAGGGCGGTGGCTGGGTGGACTTCAAGCGCCTGAATCCGGACACCCGCAAGATGGAGGAGAAGACCTCCTACTGCCTGGAGGCGGATGGGGTGGTCCTGTTCTGTGGCACCTACAAGTCCAAGGCGAACTGAGTCGGCCGGTGGCTTCGGATGGCCCCTGCGTTCGAATCTACCCCCTGGTGGGACTGCGCCAGCTTCGGAGAGTCGCCACTCCCGAGGGGAGCACCCGAGCTGACGTGCCTGTCGGGTCGAGGTGAGTATCGAAATATTCTGGAGCCAACCAATCGGTCAGAAGCTTTTCACTTCCATGCCACGACTTTGAATTACTGGTATCAAGGTAAAGCAAACCCCCCTTCGGCCTGATATGGTGCCAAGGAACCGAGGCGGTCCATGGAGCAGGGACAGGGTAGCCAACAGGCAGCAAAGGACTCAGGCACCGCGCCTAAGCGGGTGCTCCAGCCCGAGTTGCTCCGGTCCATGCTCGACGCGACGGGCGACCTTATCTACGCCAAGGATGGGGATGGCTTCTATCTGGCCTGCAATGAGGCCTCCGAGCGGCTGGTGGGTCTGCCGGAGGCTGCGCAGATCGGGAAGACGGACCGCGACTTCTTTTCTCCGGAGTTCGCCCAGTTGGTGCTGGCCGAGGACCGCGCGATCATGGCCTCGGGCCAGGAGCGCCGGGTGGAGGAGTGGGTCACCTACCCGGACGGCACGAGGGTGCTGCTGGAGTCGGTCAAGACGCCGTTCTGCGGGCCAGACGGCAAGGTCGCCGGGATTGTCGGGGTGTCGCGGGACATCACCCTCCGCAAGCAGGCGGAGGAGAAGCTGGCGAGTGCGCTCGCCTTCTTTGACCTGGTGGTGTCCGAGGCTCCCATCGGCATCGCGGTCTACGAGGCTGAGTCCGGCCGGTGCCAGAAAGTCAATCAGGCCGTCTGCGAGATCATCGGCGCCACCCCGGAGGAGATGTCTGCTCAGAACTTCCGGGAGCTCGCCTCCTGGCGGGAGTCCGGCCTGCTTGCTGCGGCGGAAGCAGCCCTGGCCAGTGGCGAGACGCAGCAACTTCAATCCGGCCTGACCACGAGCTTCGGGAGAAAGATCTGGGTGCTGGCCGTCTGCTCCAGCCTCCGTTCCGAAGCAGGTCTGCACCTCCTCATCCTCCTCAAGGACATCACCGATCGAAGGCTGGCGGAGGCAGAGCAGAAAAAGCTGCAGGCCGAGGTGGCCCACCTCCAGCGCCTCGAGAGCCTGGGCCAGCTCGCCGGGGGCGTGGCCCATGAGATCAACAACGTCCTCGCCTCCATCATGGCGGCGGCCGAGGTGCTGTCGATGAGGGGGGGCGAAGCGACCCCCCTCGCCGAAGTCATCCTCAAATCCACGCGCCACGGCCGGGACATCGTGAGGGCCCTCCTGGATTTCAGCCGGAAGGATCTGGCCGCCGCCACCCTGCTGGATCTCAACGAGGTGGTGCGGGGCCAGGCGCAGCTGCTCTCCAGCACCACGCGTCAGAGGGTCCGGATCGAGGCGGCTCTGGAGGAGGGCCTGCCCTGGATTCTCGCTGAATCCTCGGCCCTCGTCAGTGCCGTCTTGAACCTGTGCCTGAATGCGGTGGACGCCATGCCCGAGGGCGGCACGCTCACTCTCCGGACGCAGAAAACCTCTGCCGGCGCGGTGCAGCTCTGCGTGGAAGACACGGGCCAGGGCATGACCGAGCAGGTCCGGCTCCGGGCACTGGAGCCCTTCTTCACCACCAAGCCCTTCGGCAAGGGCGCAGGCCTCGGATTGTCGACGGTCTTCGGACTGGTCCAGGCCCACAAGGGGACGCTTGAGATCGAGAGCTCCCCCGGCGTGGGCACGCGGGCCCTCCTGACCTTCCCTGCCGCAGACGAGCCGGACTTGGCCCCCCCTGGGCTGACGGTTCCTTCAGCGGCGGCTCCCGCGAAGATCCGCAGGGTCCTCCTCGTCGATGATGATGCCCTCGTGCGGGAGAGCATTTCCATCCTCCTGGAGTCCATGGGCCACCAGGTCGAGGTGGCTTCCGGAGGCGCGGAGGCCCTCCGACGCCTCGCGACCGGGGCCGCCGTCGACTGCGTGATCCTTGACCTCAACATGCCTGGCATGGCTGGAGAGGAGGCCCTGCTCCGCCTTCGGCAGACCCACCCCGGGCTCCCGGTGGTCATCGGGTCGGGAGAAACGGACCCCGGGCGATTAGAGCGCCTCCTGGCCATTCCTGTGGTGACCCTGTTGCCCAAGCCCTATGGGTTCCAAGATCTCGAGGCGGCCTTGCAGAACCTTGGCTGAGGCCTCAGGCGGGGCCCCTCCCTGTCAATGACTCCCGATAGAGCCCCAATACGAATTCCTAGGCAACGGGCTCGAGCTCTACTTCGTCCTGAACCTGCTCGACCCTCACTCGGACCCGGGAGGCTGCGGAGGACCGCCGGGGCATGACCTCGAGGCTGACAACTCGCCAGCCGAGGTGACCCAGGTGGTTGAGGCCCGACTCGATCTGCTCGGGCTGGGGCTTGGCTGAGTCCAGGGGGATCTCGACCACGAGGTACTGGACATGAGACATGGAGCCCTCCTTGCCAGAAATATCAGCGGCGGGTGTGACGGTCCTGTGCCTTTCCTGTCCCGTGTTGGTCACACGGGAATTTGTTGCCAGGCCGAAATCGGTCGCCCCGGCCAGCGCCGGGCCCAGCTAATCTCTCGTCAGAATGCCTCAGGAGCGCGTGTGGCCACCCGGGACGAAAGCGCGGCTTCTGGCGCCGCCGAGGGACACCCGTCACTCTTGAGCCTGGCTCCGCCAGACCTCTGTCTGCACTGCTCAACCCTCTCGCCGAGGTCTGCCATGAACGAACTGGTCTTCACCTGCCTTCTCCTCCTGCCCGGGGCGCACCTGTTCGGCCAGACGCCACCCGTGAAGGCTCCCGCCGCCGAAGCCACGAGCTTCCGCCACGAGATCTGCACGGCCGTGGTGGAGAAGGTCTTCCGGGTGGAGGACGACGGGTTCGTCTTCAACGCCTACCAGGTCACCTGGCGGGGGAGGGCGGTCATCGTCGAGGACGCGATCCACCGCACGGACGCGGCCGAGGGCGACAAGATCCGCCTCCTGGTCCTCTGGAACGACATGTCGGAACGGAAGCCCGGGATGAAGCTGCTCCATTTCTCAGTCCTCTGAGGCCAGTGCCCGGGACTCGGCAGAGCGACTTCTCAGTGGGCTGCTACTGTGAGGACGAGGCCCACTGCCACCGGTCCGTGCTGCGCGCCCTCCTGCTTGAGAGGGGCGCAGGGCCGGCCGAACCCTGAGGCTCGGAAACCACCCATGCCCCCGCCATCGCTGACCAAGCCGTTCCTCGGCTGATCCTTTCGAGGTCCCCATGCTCACCCCCGACAGCTTCAACCGGCGCGGCGCCGACTGCCTCCCGGGCTACCTCGGCATGGTCATCACCCATGTGGCCAAGGGCGAGCTGCGCATCGAGCTGCCGGTCGCCGGGACCCTCATGGCGCCCAACGGCTTTCTGCACGCGGGCAGCATCGTGGCGCTGGCGGATACCGCCGCGGGCTACGGCTGCATCACCAGCCTCCCCGAGGGGGCGGCGGGGTTCACCACCATCGAGCTGAAGTCCAACTTCCTGGGCACTGCCCGGGAGGGCACCCTGGAGTGCGTGGCCACAGCCGCGCACCTCGGGAAGACCACCCAGGTCTGGGATGCGGTGGTCAGCCACCGGGAGTCGGGCAAGACCCTGGCCCTGTTTCGGTGCACCCAGATGGTGCTGCAGGCCAAGGGCTAGGGAGCTGGAACGAAAGAGCTGTTGCCGGCCTCACCAGAGACCGTAGCGGCCGTCCTCCCGCTCGACCCGCAGGGGCATCCCGAACAGCTCGGACAGCACCGGGGCGGAGAGCATCTCCTCGACGCCCCCATCCCGGTGGACGCGACCCTCCTTGAGCAGCACGGCCCGGGTGATCTCGGGAATCACGTCCGCGATGGCGTGGGTGACCATGACGATGGTGCGGCCCTCGCGGGCCAGCTTGCTGACGATCTCGCGGAACTCGTGGGCGGCCCGGAAGTCCAGGCTGTTGGTCGGCTCGTCCAGCAGCAGCGCCACGGGGTCGTGGACCAGGGCCCGGCCGATGAGCAGCCGCCGGGCCTCGCCCGAGGACATCTCCCGGATGGGCCGGTCCGCCAGGTGGGCCACTTCCAGCAGCTCCAGCACCGCCCGGGCCTTGGCTTCCATGGCCGGTGTGACTTGGTGGGCGGGCCAGAGGCCGATGCTGCTGAAGAAACCGGAGAGGATCGCCTCGAAGGCGGTGATGGGCCGGGCGTAGGTGGCCTGCAGCTCGTTGGAGACCAGCCCGAAGCGGCTGCGGAGGTCGAAGACATCCCAGACCTCCTGGCCGAAGCAGCGGCAGACGGTGCCCTCGGTGGCCAGGGGGTACAGCTCCCGGGTGATCACCTTGATGAGCGTGGACTTGCCGGAGCCGTTGGGGCCGATGATCGCCAGGTGCTCCCCGCGCCGGATGTCGAGGTCCAGCCCGCGCAGGCCGTCCTTCCCGCCGCGCCGGACGGTGACATGGCGGAGTTCCAGGAGGAGGTCGGTCATGGCGGGATTAACCCATCATGCCCTGGACCGGACCCGGAATCACAGCTTGGAGAGGGTGTTGTCTCCGTAGCTGGCCACCCAGACGCTGGCGCCATCGAAGGCGATGCCCCGGGGCATGTTGCCTACGGGATAGGGGACGCCCACGACACCGTCGCTCACCCGGACCTTGGTGACGGTGCTGTCGGTCGCGCTGGCCACCCAGAGGAAGGCGCCGTCGAAGGCCAAGGCTGAAGGGCTGGACAGCGCCGAGCTGCCCAGCACGCTGCCATCGCTGAGCTTCAGCTTGCTCACCTTCGCGCTGGCGGAGACGGCCACCCAGAGGTTGACGCCATCGAAGGCCAGGCCCTGGGGGCCACTGCCCACCGCGTAGGTGCCGACCAGGCTGCCGTCGCCGTTGTTCAGCTTGGTGACATTCCCTGAGCCGTTGTTGCTCACCCAGATGCCGTTGAGACCGTCGAAGGCAATGGCGAGGGGAGTGGTGCCGACGGCGTAGGTTCCGACTGGGGTGCCCCAGTAGCTGTTCAGCTTGGTGACATTGTTGGAGCCGCTGTTGGCCACCCAGATCCACAGCCCGTCGAAGGTGATGGCCGAGGGGGCTGTGCCCACGCTGTAGGTGCCCACCAGGCTGCCGTCGCTGGCTTTCAGCTTGGTCACATTATTGGAGGCGCTGTTGGCCACCCAGATGCAGAGGCCATCGTAGGCGATGGCCCGCGGCGACGTGCCCACGTTGTAGGTGCCGACCACGCTGCCGTCGCTGGCTCTCACCTTGGTGACGGTGTTGTCCGCCTGGCCAACGACCCAGACGCACTCGCCATCGAACGCCACGCCCCAGGGCCGGTTGAAGGCAAGGGTGGTCCCCGAGCCGTTGGCATCCCACCAGCGGAGCAGGGCGACCTGCTTGAGGTTCAGGGTGGGACCGGTCGCCCCCTGTGCGCCGACGGGGCCCGTGGGGCCGGCGGTGCCGACGAGGCTGGTGCCTGCGGGCCACTGGCCGGCGGTGACGGCGCCCTTGGGGCCGAAGAGGGTGCTGGTGGCGGTGTTGAGATAGAAGTCACCGTCGGTGCCCTGGGCTGCGGTGGGGGCTACGAGGCCGTTCAGCACACTCTTGCCGTTGGCGCCCGTCGCCCCGACGGGGCCGGTAACGCCCGCGGTTCCCGCCGGTCCAGCTGTCCCTGTGGCTCCGGTGGGCCCCGCGGCTCCGGTGGCCCCGGCCGGGCCAGCAGTTCCTACCAGGCTGGTGCCGCTTACGGGCCACTGGCCGGTGGTGACGACGCCCTTGGGGCCGAAGAGGGTGCTGGTGGCGGTGTTGAGGTAGAAGTCGCCGTCGGTGCCCTGGGCTGCGGTGGGAACGAGGGCGCCGTTGAGCACGGTCTTCCCGTTGGTGCCGGCAATACCCACGGGACCCTGGGGGCCAGTGGCCCCAGCCGGTCCCGCACTGCCGGTGGCTCCCGTCGGGCCTGCGGGACCGGCCGGACCCGTCGCCCCGGCAGGCCCCGTGGCGCCAGTCACGGTGCCCGGCAGGAACTTGCTGCCGTTATAGACGAGGCCCTGACCCGAGACCGGCGCGGTGGTGGTGAGATCGAGGGGAATGCCCTGGAGGCGCTGCAGGCTCAGGGTGCTCTGGGTGCCGCTGAGGTCGCCGGCGAAGGAGCCGGTCACCTCAAAGGCGGCGCGGGCCTGGAGGGCCGGGACCAGGTCTGTGTCGGGGGAGAGGGTGGTGCCGGACACCACCACCCGCAACTTCAGGTTGGGAAGGCCCAGTAGGGTCACGGGGATGGCGGTCATGGGCGCGGCGCCCAGTTCGACGCCGTAGAGGCCCGAGTTGACCGAGACGCTCTGAGTGCCCGAGTTCCAGAGCTCGGTGCCACTGCTGTCCAGAACGGAGAAGGTGAAGGTGCGGGCACCGGTGACTGGCAGGCTGGCCTCCAGCAGCCGCCCCTGGTAGGCCAGGACGGGCGTGGGCGCGGCCGCCACCGCCGCGGCGGGGAGCAGCTGGGCCGCGAGGGGCTGCGCGGCCAGCAGGGAGGCGGCCAGGAGGAGCGTGGAGGGCATGGTCCGGGGGGCGAGCATGGGGGCTCCAGAAGCCAGGGTTCAGTGGTCGGTGGGCTGGCCAGCGGGGGTGAACCCCTGGCGCACGCGGGTGGCGTCGTTCGCGTCCTTGACGAGCTGGGAGGGCGTCAGCTCCCGTGCCACACCGTGGTTCTCCAGGGTGCCGCCGGTCTGGCGACCGCCTGCGGCCTCGACCAGATCCACGCGCAGGTGGCTGGCCGGGAGGGCAGGGGCCACGGTGAGGCCGAAGGCGGCGTCATGCGTGAGGCTGCCCACTTGGCCGCGCAGCGCGGTGCCCGCGTAGGCTGTGGCCGAGACACCAGGATCCACCGCTATGGGGAGCTGGAGAGTGGATGCGTCGATGGGAATGGTGCCGCCGGTGACAATGCCCGCAGGCAGGCCGACGCCGGTCAAGGTGACCGACGAGGACATGCCATTCAGTCGCGACAAGGTCACCGTGACGTAGGCGCTGCCTCCGGCGGGGATCTGCACGTTGGCGGGAGACACCTGCAGGCTGAAGTCGGCGACGGGCGTCGGCGGAGCCTGGGAACTGGCACCACCGCCGCCTCCACAGGCCAGGAGCGCCAGCAGGGGAGGGATGGCCAGGGCGGGTGGGAGGGTGCGTGGCGCGGAGACGCGGGACAAGGGTCCCCCAGGAGGTGTGGTGAGGGCTTGGGCGGCAGACGAAGTCCCTTGGTTCTGGCCGACCGGAAGGTGGGAACCGGGCGACCGAACCCCTCAGGGCTGACCTAGGATAGGTAAAAAAATTTGGTAAAATATGCAATATATTTTGAGTTATTACAATCCGTTTGAACAACTAGAAGACAGGCCATTGTTGCCTAATTGGCACCCATTGATGGAGGTGAAAGGCGAGCCTCGGATCGGCTTGCAGGGGGGAACTCCGAGGGGGAAGACTAGACTGGTTCTCAAAATAGAGAAAAATTTTTCACTCATGATAAAAAAATATTGCACATTTTGTCTTCCTTCCCTAAATTCTTACCCGTGCCATCCGCTATCCCCCAGACCTTCCACCCCCCCTCCAATCCCTCAAACCTCTCCCTGAAGAAGGCCCCCATGAACCACCCGTCTGACGTGCATCCCGTTGACGAAGTCCTCCCCGCAGGCCGCCTGACCCTGCTGGGCATCCAGCATGTGCTGGTGATGTATGCCGGCGCCGTAGCGGTGCCGCTCATCATCGGCGGCGCTCTCAAGCTCCCCAAGGAGCAGATGGCGCAGCTCATCAACGCCGACCTCTTCGCCTGCGGCATCGTCACCCTGATCCAGGCGCTCGGCTTCTGGCGCTTTGGCATCAAGCTGCCGGTGATGATGGGCGTCACCTTCGCCGCCGTGGGTCCCATGGTAGTCATGGCTGGCAACCCCGAGCTGGGGCTGCTGGGCATCTACGGCGCGGTCATCGGCGCGGGTGTCTTCGGCATCCTGGTCGCCCCGCTGATCAGCCGCATGCTGCCGCTCTTCCCGCCGGTGGTGACGGGCACCATCATCACCGTCATCGGCGTGTCCCTCATGCGCGTCGGCGTGAACTGGGCCGCGGGCGGCAACCCGACCATCCCCAGCCCTACGGGCCCCATCGCCAACCCAGCCTATGGCGCCCCGATCCACCTCGCTGTTGCCGCCTTGGTGCTGATCTTCATCCTGCTCATCACCAAGTTCGTGAAGGGCTTCCTGGCCAACGTGGCCGTGCTCGCCGGCATCATCGTGGGCACCCTGGTCGCCATGGCCCTGGGCAAGGTGAGCTTCGTGGGCATCCATGAGGCCTCCTGGGTGGCCATCGTGCGCCCCTTCCAGTTCGGCTTCCCCAAGTTCAACCTCGTGGCCACCCTGACCATGTGCATCGTGATGATCGTCGTGATGGTCGAGTCCCTGGGCATGTTCCTGGCCCTGGGCAACATCACCGGCCGTACCATCAGCCAGCGGGATCTCTCGGATGGCCTCCGCGTGGATGGCCTGGGCACGCTGATTGGCGGCATCTTCAACACCTTCCCCTACACCTCCTTCAGCCAGAACGTGGGCCTGGTGGGCGTGACCGGTGTCCGCAGCCGCTACGTCTGCGTGGCCGGCGGCGTGATCCTCATGCTGCTGGGCCTCCTGCCCAAGCTGGCCGTGATTGTGGCCTCGGTGCCCTCCTTCGTCCTGGGCGGTGCCGGCATCGTGATGTTCGGCATGGTCTGCGCGACCGGCATCCGGATCCTCGGCGGCGTCGATTTCCAGAACAACCGCTTCAATCTGATCATCGTGGCCATCAGCATCGGCTTCGGCATGATCCCCATCGTGGCGGACAAGTTCTTCGCCCAGATGCCCAAGCCCTTGTCCCCCCTGCTCCACAGCGGCATCCTGCTGGCGTCCATCGTGGCGGTCCTGCTCAACCTGTTCTTCAACCAGATCAAGTCCCTGGAAGAGGCCGGCACCGAGTCCGCCACCGCCGCTGCCAGCAGCGAAGCCTGATTCACTACCCCCGTAATCAACCATCCACCCCTTCCCACCCCTTCAAGGAGCCACTCATGCCGACCCTCGCCGAGAACCTGAAAGCCTTCCAGGCCCTCAAGACCGACCTCTACCAGAAAGATTTCCTGCTGACATGGCAGCACCCGGAGGAGGAGCTGCGGGCGATCGTGACGCTGGCGGACACCCTGAAGGGCCTGCACAAGGCCGGGAAGAGCTTCAAGGCCTTCGACACGGG
>CAIPAY010000113.1 GCA_903863195.1 uncultured Holophagaceae bacterium | reverse complement strand
GGCAGAAGCTCGATGAGATCGTGGACAACATCCGCGCGCTGACGGCAGAGTTCCGCGGCATGGCCCAGGAAAACCACGGCGCCATCAACCACACCATGGCCAACGTGGAAGCCATCAGCGCCGACCTGCGCGACAAGCTGCCCAAGCTGGCCCAGCAGTTCGAGGCCGTGGGCAAGAACCTCAACGCGATCCTCGAGGAAAACCGGCCCGAGCTGAAGGGCGCCATGGGCGACGTGCGCAAGCTGGCCCAGAGCTTCCAGGGCACCGCCGAGAACCTGAAGGTCCTCACCACCCGCATGAACAACGGCGAGGGCACCATCGGCAAGCTGCTCAACGACGAGACGACCATCAAGAAGATCAACGAAGCCGTGGACAACGTGAACAGCATGCTAGGCGGCTTCAACAAGATGGACTTCCGCCTCGACATGAGCGGCGCCCAGTGGGACAAGCGCAAGGACAGCCGCGTGGGCCTGGATATCGAGATCGCCCCGCGGCCTGACTACTGGTACGCCCTGGGCTTCGCTTCCACCCCAGACGGCAAGATCAGCCAGTCCACGCGCGTCACCACTCAGATTGATCCTCTGACGGGCCTGCCGGTGAGTGTGACCGACAAGTTCGTCACCTCGGATCAGGCCTTCAATGTCTCCGCCCAGTTCGCCAAGCGCCTCGGTCCCGCGGTCTTCTCCGCGGGCATCGTCGAAGGCAAGGGCGGCGGCGGGGCCGAGATCCGGACCCTGGACGGGGATCGGCTGCGCTTCGGCGTGCTGGCCTATGACTTCGTCAAGCGCGACGACAAGCCCAACCCCCGCTACCGCTTCACCAGCAGCTACCAGTTCTGGAAGGGCGCCTACATTCAGGCCGGCGTCCAGGACTTCGGCAACAAGGACCTCAAGACGGTGTTCTTCGGCGGAGGCCTGCGCTGGAAGGACGAGGACCTAAAGAAGATGATCGGCCTCGCCGGAGCCAGCAAGTGAAGCAACCCCGCGCCCTGCCTGCGTCCGGCCCCCTGCCGGACGAAGCGGGTGCGCTGTTCCAGGGCGTGCGCCGGGGCCTGCCCCTGGGTCTGGCGGCGCTGGCCTTCATGGCGGCGGCAGTGCACAGCGCCGGTCGCGGCTGGTGGCTGCTGGCGGGTATCGGGGCGCTGGCCTCGGCCTGGTCGAGCTTCCTCGGCGGCGAAGCCTTCCTGCGGAAGCACCGCGCCGTTATGCAGCAGGACGCCCTCTGGGCCAACGCCCTCCGGCCCCTGGCGCGGCTGCTGGGCCGGGAGGAGGCCTGGATCCTCTCCTTCTGCGGCTCCAACAACCGGCGGGTCCGGGAGGCTTTCGCCACTCGCCGGGCCCGGCGGGCGCTCATCCTGCTGCCCCACTGCATCCAGCTGTCCCGCTGCAAGGCCGAGGTCCTCGACGACCTCAGCGCCTGCTACGACTGCGGCCTCTGCCCCGTGGGCGACTACATGAATGCCGCCCTGCTGAACCGCTGGGAGGGCCGCATCACCAACCGCAGCCACAAGGCCTACCGGGAAGCCCGGGAGTACCGGCCGGACCTGGTGGTGGCCGTCAGCTGCCCGGACCGCCTGCTCAAGGGCCTGACCAAGCTCACCGACATCCCCGTCTATGTGATCCCCCTGAGCCTGCCCCACGCCATGTGCGTGGACACCGACTTCAGCGTTCCCCACCTCTTCGCGGCCATGGAGGCCCTGGTGGAACCCCGCCGACCCTTCGGCGACGTCCAGACCCTCCGCCACGAAGGGATTGCATGACCGACCCCCGCTTCCCGGTGCGCCAGTTCTTCGAGGGGCTCGTCGGCTCCCGGCTCATGCCCTACCTGCTGCACCTGCGGCCCCTGGAGTGGCCCATCATGACGGCCCACTTCCTCCTGGGCTCGCTGATGGCGATGGGTTGGGGCCTCCGCCCCGGTCCCGCCCTGCTGGGCTGGCTGGTCTACGTGGCCATGCTGAACGGCGGGACTCTGGCCATCAACAGCGCCTTCGACCAGGACGAGGGCGACATCGGCTACCTCAAGGCGCCGCCCAAGCCGCCGGAGCATCTGGCAGCCTTCGCCTGGGTGCTGCTGGTCGCTTCGACCCTGCTGGGGTTCCTGCTGCCCCTGCCCTTCGCCCTCATCAACCTGAGCTGTGTGGTCATGAGCGTGCTCTACTCCGTGCCGCCCGCACGGCTCAAGGCCCGGGCCGGCTGGGACCTGCTCATCAACTGCGTCGGCTTCGGCCTGCTGACCCCCCTGGGTGGCTGGGCGCTGACGGGCCGCCCCTTCAGCTCCGGCGTCCTGCTCGCTGCGCTGGGCTTCGGCTGCCTCTTCGCCACGCTCTACCCCATGACCCAGATCTACCAGGTGGCCGAGGACAGCCGCCGCGGCGACCGCACGCTGGTGATCAAGGTGGGCGTTGGCCGCAGCCTGCTGCTTGCACTGCTGGCGGCCCTGGTGGCCCATGTCTGCTTCGTTGCCGCCGTGAAGACCACAGGCCGCACGCCCCTCCTGCTGGGCCTCTCCCTCTTCGGCTGGCTGGCGGTGCTGTTGCCCTGGCTGCGGGGCTGGCGAATGTGGACGGACGCTCAGCACGAGCGCGGCATGTACTGGGGCCTGGGCGCCTGGGCCGTGACCGACCTCAGCCTGCTGGCCCTGCTCTGGCCCTAGACCGAGGCCCCAACCCGACAAAAAAAAGCGGGGGCCCGAAGGCCCCCGCTCAACCAATCACTAATAACTGACAGCTGATAGCTGACAGCTTGTTCCTACTTCTTCTGCGCCTCGACGACTGTCAGGGCCGTGAGGTGGATGATGTCATTCAGGTCGCTGTGCCGCTGCAGGACATGGACAGGAGCCGCCATGCCGCAGGTAATGGGGCCGATGACCTCGGCGCCCGCCAGCCGCTGCACCAGCTTGTAGCCGATGTTGCCGCTGGTGAGGTCGGGGAAGATCAGCACGTTCGCGCCGCCCGGCAGGTCCACCCAGGGGTAGTTCTCGGCCAGGATGTCGGCGCCGAGGGCGGTGTCCGCCTGCATCTCGCCGTCACACTTGAGCTCGGGCCGGCGGGCCTTCACCAGCTCGGTGGCCTTCTGGACCTTGCGGACCAGCGGGTGCTCGACGCTGCCGAAGCTGGAGAAGGAGAGCATGGCCACCTTGGGTTCCATGTTGAAGGTGTCCTTCACCAGGTCCGCGGTGAGCAGCGCGATCTCGGCCAGCTCTTCGCTGTTGGGCTCGATGTTCATGGTGGTGTCGGAGAAGAACAGCACGCGGTTCTTCAGCACCATGGTGTAGACGCCGCAGACGCGCTTGACGCCCTTGCGGGTGCCGATCACTTCGAGGCAGGGGCGGATGGTGTCGGGGTAGTAGGAGGTCAGGCCGGCGATGAGGCCGTCGGCCTTGCCCAGGCGGCACATCAGGGCGCCGAAGTAGATGCGCTCACGGACCTTCCGCTTGGCCTCGAACTTGGTGACGCCGCGACGGTTGCGGATCTTCCAGTACTCGTCCTCGGCCTCTTCGCGCCAGGACACCGTGCTGGGATCCAGGACCTCGACGCCGGCAAGGTCGATGCCGTGGTCGGCGGCGACGGACTTGATCTTGTCGGGGCTGCCCAGGAGGATCGGGATGCAGATGCCCTCATCGACCATCTGGGAGACGGCCTGGAGGATCAGCGGGTGGTCGCCTTCGGGGAAGACCACGCGCTTGGGGTTCTCCTTGGCGCGGTTGACCACGCTGCGGATCACGTCCTTGCTGCGGCCCTGGAGACCCTCAAGGCGCTCGATGTAGGCCTTCATGTCGGCGATGGGCTGCTTGGCGACGCCGGAGTCCATGGCGGCCTTGGCGACGGCCGGAGCCACCCACAGCAGCACGCGGGGATCGAAGGGCTTGGGGATGATGTATTCCCGGCCGAAGGTGAACTTCTGGCCGGAGTAGGCGCGGCTGACGGAGTCCGGCACTTCCTCGCGGGCCAGGGCGGCCAGCGCCTGGGCGGCGGCCAGCTTCATGGGCTCGTTGATCTCGCTGGCGCGGACATCCAGGGCGCCGCGGAAGATGAAGGGGAAGCCCAGGACGTTGTTCACCTGGTTGGGATAGTCGCTGCGGCCCGTGGCCAGGATGATGTCCGTGCGGGTGGCCATGGCCGTCGGGTAGTCGATCTCGGGGTCCGGGTTCGCCAGGGCGAACACGATGGGGTCCTTG
This sequence comes from uncultured Holophagaceae bacterium, assembly GCA_903863195.1. Classification (GTDB taxonomy): domain Bacteria; phylum Acidobacteriota; class Holophagae; order Holophagales; family Holophagaceae; genus Geothrix. Next base: position 4,325 of record CAIPAY010000113.1, on the reverse strand, counting down.
GCCATGCTCAGCAGCATCTCGGGGCTCAGGGCGCCCTTGCTGGAGCAGCCCACGAAGACGTCCGCGCCGGCGATGGTGTCGGCCAGGGTGCGCCACTCGCTGGGCTTGGCGAACCGATCCTTGTAGATGTTGTTGCCTTCCTTGCGGCCGGTGTAGACCAGGCCCTTGGTGTCACAGAGCCAGAGGTTCTCCAGCTTGACGCCGGCGTTGATCATCATGTTCGCGCAGGCGATGGCGGAGGCGCCGGCGCCGGAGAACACGACCTTCATGTCGCCGAGCTTCTTGCCGACGATCTCGGAGGCGTTCATGAGGGCGGCGGTGCTGATGATGGCGGTGCCGTGCTGGTCGTCATGGAAGACGGGGATGTTCATTTCCTTCTTGAGCCGGGTCTCGATCTCGAAGCACTCGGGGGCCTTGATGTCCTCGAGGTTCACGCCGCCGAAGGTGGGCTCCAGGGCCTTGACGACCTGGCAGAACCGGTCGATGTCGAGCTCGTCCACTTCGATGTCGAACACGTCGATGTCGGCGAAGCGCTTGAAGAGCACGCCCTTGCCTTCCATGACGGGCTTGCCGGCCAGGGCGCCGATGTTGCCGAGGCCCAGGACCGCGGTGCCGTTGGAGATGACGGCCACCAGGTTGCCCTTGGCCGTGTACTCGTAGGCAAGCTCAGGGTCCTTCTCGATGGCGAGACAGGGTTCGGCGACGCCGGGGGAGTAGGCGAGGGACAGATCCCGGGCCGTGGAACAGGGCTTGGTGGCCACGACTTCGATCTTCCCTTTTCGTCCCTGCGAATGGTAATCGAGGGCTTCCTGTCTTTTCTTCATAGCCACACTCCTTGGATTGAGTGCCCTGTCAAAGGGCTGAAGGCCACAGCTTACACCTCAGGACAGGCAATCCTCCCTGGAAGGTCATCAATTGCGGCCTTTGTTGCAGGGATCACATGCAAGGCTTCCCTGGCGGACGGCCCGGGGGTAGGCTTCCTCCATCCCCCGGAGCCACCATGCGCGCCCTGCTGCTTGTGCTGCCCTGCCTGCTGACCGGCTTCGCCGCTGCTCAGAAAACACCGGCATCCCAAAAGGCTGTGGCGACAGCCAAGGAAGCCAGGGTGGACTGGGACGGCGAGTGGACCCTGAAAGCCTCGCAGAGTGACAACCTCGACGAGCAGATCGACGCCCACGTGAAGGACCTGAACTTCGCCCTGAAGCTCTACTGGAAGAAGAAGCTCCAGTCCGCCTGCCGCAGCTTCAGCAAGCTCGACATCCTCGCCGGGGACAGCTTCACCGTGACCCTGGGCAAGGAGCGGCCCATCGACACTCCCGGCGACGGCACCGAGGGCGAGTGGAAGCGCAGCGACGGGGAAGTCTTCAAGGTCAGCCTCACCCGGAGCGCAGCCACCCTGACGCAGACCCTCACCGGGGATGGCGCCGTCCTGAGGTACGTCTATTCCATGCGGAAGGATGGCGATTCCCTGGCCCTGCAGGCCACCTACACCCATCCCAAGCTGGACAATCCCTTCACCTACAAGCTGGTCTTCAAGCGGAACGACTGAGCCCGCTTTCGGTCAGACTGGGCAGATGCACCTGCCCGCGCCGCCCCTACCCTGTCGTCCCCCGTGGTGGGCCATCGGCGGACACCTGCAGACGATCCTGGGCAACTACCTGCCCGGCGCCTTCCCGGACCACCCATCGGAGCCCTTCCGCCTCGCCCTGCCCGACGGGGACCAGCTGGCCGGACGCCACTACCCCGGGGAGACGGAAGTGCTGGTGCTGGTCTTCCACGGCCTCGGGGGCAGCGACCAGGCGCACTACGTGCGGCGCACGGTCTCCCTGGCCAGGTCGCTGGGCCACCACGTCTGGACCGTGAACCACCGAGGCTGCGGCGAGGGCCGCGGCCTGGCCCGGCGGCCCTACCACAGCGGCGCCGGGGACGACCTGGGCGCGGCCTTCGCCGCCGCCCGGCAGCGGCATCCCGGCCTGCGGCAGCTGGCCGTGGGCTACTCCCTCTCGGCCAACGCCCTGCTGCTGAATCTGGGGGGCGGCCTGCCCCAGCCCGCCGCCCAGCCCGATGCGGCCATCGCCGTGAATCCCCCCGTGGACCTGGGCGCCTGCTCCGATGCCATCCACACCGGCCTCAGCCGCCTCTACGAGCTGCGCTTCATCCGGCGCTGCCGCCAGGCGATCCGCGAGCGGCAGGCGGACCGCCTGATCACTGAGACCTACGCCACCCGCCCCTTCATGAGCCTGCGCGAGTTCGACGACGCCTACACCACCCGGGCCTCGGGCTTCCGGGACGCGGAGGACTACTACGCCCGCTGCTCGGCCCGCCACCACCTCGCGAAGATCACCGTGCCGACGGTGGTGATCATGGCCAAAGATGATCCCTTCATCCCCTGGCGGGACGCGGCGGAAGCGAACCCGTCGGCCAGCGTGCACCTGCACTTCGAGGACCACGGCGGCCACATGGGCTACCTCAGCCGTGACCTGCCCGCGCACCGCTGGCTGCCCTACGCCCTGGAGCACTACGCCCGGCAGCTGCTCAGCGCATGACCGACCGCAGCTCGGCCACCAGGCCCGGCAGCAGCGCCGCGACCCGGTCCATCTGCTCGGCGGTGGTGCCTAGGCCCAGGCTGAACCGCACGGTGCCCCGGGCATAGGCTGTGGGAATCCGCATGGCCCGGAGCACGTGGCTGGGCTCGCGCATCCCCGTGCTGCAGGCGCTGCCCGTGGACACGCAGATGCCCAGCTCTGCCAGCCGCAGCTGGAGGGCCTCGCCTTCAAGCCCCGCGAAGCCCAGGAGGCTTGTGTTGGGCAGGCGCGGGGCAGCGGCGCCATGGACGCGCACCTCGGGGATCTCGGCCAATACCCGGGCCTCGAAGCCATCCCGCAGCGCCTCGACCCGCGCCATCTCCGGCAGCCGCGCCTGCGCCAGGGCCGCGGCCCGGCCGAGCCCGACCAGGCCCGGCACGTTCTCGGTGCCGCCCCTGCGCCCCCGCTCCTGGGAGCCGCCCAGCATCAGGGGCTTCAGGCGCACGCCCCGCCTGATCATGAGCAGCCCCGTACCCTTGGGACCATGGAACTTGTGGCCACTCAGGGTGAGCAGGTCGGCCCCCCAGGTCCCGGCATCCACGGGCACCTTGCCCAGGCACTGGGTGGCGTCCACCAGGAAGAGGGCGCCCTGCTGTCGGGCCAGGCGGCCCGCTTCGACCACGGGGCTCAGCACCCCGGTCTCATTGTTGGCGGCGATGACGGCCACGAGCGCCGTGTCCGGGCGCACGGCGGCGGCCAGGGCCACCAGGTCCAGGCGCCCGGCACCGTCCACCCCGATGTCGGTCACCTCGCCGCCCTGCCCTCGCCACCACTGCGCCAGGGCCCGCACCGCCGGATGCTCCACCTCCGTGGTCACCAGGTGGCGCTTGGCCGGGAAGGCCTCCCAGACGCCCCGGAGGGCGTGGTTCAGCCCCTCGGTGCCGCCGGAGGTGAAGACGACCTCCGCGGGGGTGCAACCGATCAGCGCGGCGGCCTGTTCCCGCGCCGCCACCAGGGCGCCATCGGCGAGATGGCCCAGGGCATAGGCAGAACTGGCATTGCCGAAGCGCTCTGTGAACCAGGGCCGCATGGCCTCGAAGGCCTCGGGATCCAGGGGAGTGGTGGCATTATGGTCGAGGTAGGTCAGTTCCATGGTGGGTTCATTCTCCCACTTCCTGGCGCGCTGCGGAGATCTCTGCCCCGTGCCCGGTTGTCCTGGCGCTGATCGGAAACCCACCACAGCTCAGCCACAGGAAAAGGGGCCATGGAGTCCACAGGCAGAAGGCGGCTATACCCCCTGCTTCCCTATGCCGGGCTGTTGCTGGGTCTGGCCCTGACCCTGGTCGCCTGGCTGCTAGCCTGGCAGGAGGAGAACTCCCGCCTCCAGTTCCAGCGGGAGGTGCGCGCCGAGGCCGCCTTCCAGGTGGTCCAGCACCGCATGACCGCCCTGGAGAAGCACCTTCAGGGCAGTGCCGTCTTCCTGGGGCGCTCGCCCCTGCCCTCCCGGGCCGAGTGGCGGGAGTATGTGCTTCGCTCCGACCTGCGCGGAGCCTATCCCGGCCTCCAGGGCCTGGGGTTCGCCGAGTGGATCCCGATCCAGGGTCTGGCCACCCACGAGAAGCGGGTCCGGGCGGAAGGCTTTCCCGACTACCGGATCCGGTCCGCCGGGCCCCTGCCCCGGGATCGAGCCGGCCTCAGCGCCGCCGTCTACCTGGAGCCGCTGGATCCCCGGAACCGCCAGACCCTTGGACAGGACCTGCTCGGGGAACCTCAGCGCCGGGAGGCCATGCTCCGGGCGCG
>CAIPAY010000112.1 GCA_903863195.1 uncultured Holophagaceae bacterium | reverse complement strand
TGTTGGCGTTGGTTGCCTAACGTCTTTCCCGCCGCAGGCGGCCTAGGAGAATCAGGACGCTGCCAGCGCCCTGATTCTCATTCTGTGAAAAGATGAAAAGCCTATGCGCAACTGGGTCCTCATCACTGGGTGTTCGACGGGCATTGGGCGGGCCCTGGTGCCGCTCTGCCGGCTGGCGGGGTGGGGCGTGGTGGCCACGGCGCGCCGCCTGGAGGACCTGGCGGACCTGCCGTCGGGCGAAGACCTGCGGGTGCTGGCCCTGGATGTGACCGATGCGGCCAGCATCGCAGCGGCCGTGGAGGCCTGCGCGGACCTGCGGCTGAAGGCCCTGGTGAACAACGCGGGCTATGGCCAGGTCGGCCCCCTGGAGCTGCTGCGCGCCGAGGAGCTGCGGGCCCAGTTCGAGACGAATGTCATCGGCCTGCAGATGGTCACGAACGCCTTCCTGCCCCTGCTGCGGCGAGAACGCGGCGCCCGCATCCTGCAGGTGGCGTCCATGCTGGGGCGCCTGTCCATTCCCCTGGCGGGGGCCTACAACGCCTCCAAGCACGCGGTGGTGGCCTTGGCGGAGAGCCTGCGCCTGGAGGTGGGCCGCGAGGTGGCGGTGGTGCTGGTGGAGCCCGGCGCGATTCGCACGGCCTTCCGGCAGACCCTGGCCCAGATGTGGGGGGACCTGCCGGAGCGGGGCCGGGGCACCCGGTGGGAGAAGGTCCTGGCCCGCCACATGGCCGTGCGGCAGGAACGGGCCGACCGCTACGCCATGGACGCGGAGCCCTGCGCCCGGCGCATCGTCAACGCGCTGAACGCCGCGGTGCCGCCCCGGCGAGTGGTCATCGGCAAGGATGCCTTCTGGGCGGGCAAGCTGCGGGCCATCCTCCCCGAGGCCCTCTGGGAGTGGCTTCTGCGCCGGGCCTATCGGCTGAATTGAGCTACTTGTAGATCCCGCAGCCCACGACGAGGCCGTTGTCGGCCAGGCAGAAGGAGGTCTTCTGCTCGATCTTGCGGGTGTCGGGGTTCATGCGCTTGTAGTCGGACCAGCCGCCGCCTTTCTTCTGGCCCACGGCCAGGTTCTCCTTGATGTACTGCTTGCCGTCCGGGTCCTTGACGTTGAGGCGGTTCACGCCCAGCAGGTTGGCCTCGGCGCCGTGCGCCACCACCACCCCGTTCAGGTCGTAGACGAAGAGATAGAGCGGGTTGCCGGGCTTGGCGTGGAAGCGGCCGGAGCCCTTCTGCACTTCCGCGATGAAGGCGTCCTTGCCGTTGGCCTTCATGAAGGCGATGCCCTCCTTCACCAGGGCCTCGGCCTTGGCCCGCTCGGCGGGCTGGGCCCCCAGGGGCAGCGCCAGGATCAGGGCAAGGGCGGGGATGGCGAGGTGATGGCGCATGGGGTCCTCCAGGGCAGAGCGGTTCGTTCCCCTATCGACCCCAAGCCCGGGAACCTGAATCCCGGCGGCCCTGCCAGACTGGGGACATGCCTGAAGACCGCCTCTACCTCATCGACACCTTCGCGTTTATTTTTCGCGCCTACTTCGCCAATCCAAGGCTGAAGAATGGGGCCGCCTACACCTTCACGCGGCTGGTGCTGCAGCTGCTGGAGAAGCACAAACCGACGCACATCGCCTGCGTGTTCGACACGCCGGAGCCCACCTTCCGGCACATCATCTATCCGGACTACAAGGCCAACCGGGCGGAGATGCCCGAGGACCTGCGCCCCCAGATCCCCATGATCCGCCAGCTGGTGGAGGCCCTCTCAATCCCCATCGTGGAGCTGCACGGCTACGAGGCCGACGACGTGCTGGCCACCCTGGCCCGGGAGTCCGCCGCCCACGGCCTGCCCTCGGTCATCGTGAGCCCCGACAAGGACCTGCTGCAGCTGGTGGATGACGAGCTCCACATCCAGGTGCTCAACACCAAGGAAGGCGAGATCTGGCATGACCGCGCCAGCGTCAAGGAGCGCATGGGCGTCTGGCCCGAGCAGGTGGTGGACTTCCTGAGCCTGGTGGGGGATGCCTCGGACAACGTGAAGGGGGTTCCCGGCATCGGCGAGAAGGGCGCGGCCCTGCTGCTGGAGCAGCACGGCACCCTGGAGGCGGTCATCGCCGCCAAGGCCGACCTCAAGCCGAAGCAGCGCGAGGGCCTCGACCGGGCCGCGGAGTGGCTCGACCTCACGAAGCGCCTGGTCACGGTGGTGACGGACCTGCAGCTGCCCCTGCATCCCGCGGACCTGGCCTACCCCGGCGTGGACGAGGCCAAGGCCCGGGAGACCTTCAAGGCCCTGGGCTTCCAGGGGCTCACCAAGGAGTTCACCCAGACGGCCCAAGAGTCAGGCCACGCCCGCACCTACCGGGCCGCTGCCAGCCTCGCGGAGCTGGAAGGCGCCATCGCCGCCTGCCGGGCCGCTGGCCGCTTCGGCCTGGACACCGAGACCACCAGCATCGATCCCACCCGGGGCCACCTCGTGGGCCTGAGCCTGGCCTGGGCGCCCAATGCGGGCCTCTACGTGCCCCTGGCGCACCTGAAGCCCGCCACCGCCGATACGGAAGGTGCCCTGCCGGGCCTGCTGCCGGACAGCGGCCTGCCGGACGGCCTGCTGGACCTCCGGGGCGAGGCCGGGGCCTTCTTCGCGGAGCTGGCGCCCCACCTGGACCCCCGGAACCTGCCCTTCGAGGCCGTGCGGCGCGTGCTGCGGCCGCTGCTGGCGGACCCGGCCCTAAGCAAGTGCGGCCAGAACCTCAAGTACGACTTGCAGGTGCTGGCCCGCCACGGCCTGCCGGTGGCGGGGCTGGCGGACGACAGCATGGTGCTCAGCTTCCTGCTGGAGAGCGGCGTGCGCCACAACCTGGATGACCTGTCCACGCGCCACCTGGACGTGAAGCCCATCGCCTTCGAGGAGATCGTCGGCAAGGGGAAGGGCCAGAAGCGCTTCGACGAGGCCGAGTTCGAGCCCGCAGTGCAGTACGCTGCCGAGGACGCGGACCTGGCGTTGCAGCTCTGCGACAAGCTGCAGGTCATGCTCTCGGATGACCGGCTGCGGCGCCTCTACGAGGAGGTGGACCTGCCGCTGGTGGAGGTGCTGGCGGCCTTGGAATCCCACGGTGTGAGGCTTGACCTGAATGTCCTTTCCCAGCTCGCCATGCGCATGCATGGCGAGCGAAAAAGAGCAGAGGCAAGAGTCCTTGAGCTCGCGGGCGAGCCCTTCAACCTCAACAGCCCCGCCCAGCTTGGCGGTATCCTGTTCGGGAAGCTGGGCTACAAGCCGGTGAAGTTCACTGGGAAGACCAAGGCCCCCAGCACCGACGAGGACGTGCTCCAGGAGCTGGCGGAGACCCAGGGCGCGGAGATCGCCCGGGAGCTGCTGCGGCACCGGCAGATGGTGAAGCTGCTGGGCACCTACGTGGAGGCCCTGCCGCAGATGGTGAACCCCGTGACGGGCCGCGTACACACCCGCCTGCACCAGGCCGCCGTGGCCTCCGGGCGCCTGGCTTCCAGCGATCCCAACCTGCAGAACATCCCCATCCGCACCGAGGAGGGCCGGGCCATCCGCGGCGCCTTCGTGCCCGAGCCCGGCTGGGTGCTGCTGGATGCGGACTACAGCCAGATCGAGCTGCGGGTGGCCGCGGCCCTGGCCCAGGACCCGGTGCTGCTGGCCGCCTTCGAGGCGGGCGAGGACATCCACCGCCGCACGGCCTCCGAGGTCATGGGCCTGCCCATGGATCAGGTCACGGCGGATGACCGCAGCAAGGCCAAGGCTGTGAACTTCGGCCTGCTGTACGGCCAGGGGGCCTTTGCCCTCGCGGCCAACCTGGGCATCTCCCAGAAGGAGGCGAAGGGCTTCATCGAGCGCTACTTCGAGCGCATGCCCAAGGTGGCCTCCTGGATCGCCGGCGCCAAGGAGCAGGCGATCGCCGAGGGCCTTGTGCGCACCCACTGGGGCCGCATCCGGCGCATTCCGGAGCTGCAGAGCCCCAACAAGCAGTTCCAGGCCCAGGGACTCCGCGAGGCCGTGAACACCATCGTGCAGGGCACCGCGGCGGATCTGATGCGCCGAGCCATGGTGCGCCTCCACCGCAGCCTCCAGGCCTCGGGCCTCCGGGCGCGCCTGCTGCTGCAGGTCCACGACGAGCTGCTCATGGAGGCCCCGCCCGAAGAGGTGGAGGCAGCCTCGGCCCTGCTGAAGGACGCCATGGAAGGCGCCGACGACCTGGGCCCCCTGGGTGTCAAGCTCGCCGCCGAAGTCCGCACCGGTGCCAGCTGGCTCGCCTGCAAGTAGCCGCCTGATTTTTACGAAATGTCGGAAGAACTGCTGACGGGGCCAGTTTTCGGGGGGTTTTGTGATGGCTTCCCGGGCTGAAAGCTGATGATGGGGGCATGATTGGCGGGCCTGGCGTCGGCGCCGGGAGACTCTGAACCTGCCCGGAGGAACGATCATGAGCCAGTACAAAATCGCGTGGCTGCCCGGTGACGGCGTCGGCATCGAGGTCATGGAAGCCGCGAAGATCTGCCTCGACGCGCTGAAGTTCGACGCCACCTACACCCACGGCGACATCGGCTGGGAGTTCTGGTGCAC
>CAIPAY010000111.1 GCA_903863195.1 uncultured Holophagaceae bacterium | reverse complement strand
TGTCAGCTCTCAGCTATCGGTGAAAGAAGGTCCCGGTGGAACGGGACTGTGCGGGTGGGTCGGCGCACGCTCCAAGCCGACAGCCGGGCGCCGGGGGCTATCGGCTGTTAGCTATCAGCTATCGGTGAAAGAAGTTCCTGGTGGAACGGGGCTGTGCGGGTGGGTCGGCGCACGCTCCAAGCCGACAGCCGACAGCCGACAGCTGATAGCGTTAACCCATGCCCATCGCCATCCTCGGTCCCACGGCCTCTGGCAAGTCCGCCCTTGCGGTGGCGGTGGCGCGGCGCGTGGGGGGCGTCGTGGTGAACGGGGATCCCTACCAGGCCATCGCGGGCCTGGCCATCGGCACCGGCCAGCCGGGCCCGGAGGAGCACGAGGGCGTGCCCCACCGGGGCTATGGCGTGCTGCCGCTGTCCGCCCGGCCCAATCCCAGTTCCTTCGGCGCCCTCGCCCGGACCTGGCTGGCGGAGGCCTCTGCGCCAGTGCTGGTGACCGGCTCGGGACTCTACCTGCGAGGCATCTGGGACCAGCTGAGTGAGCTGCCGGAGGTCCCGGTCGCCCTGGTGGAGCGTGTCCGGCGCTGGGGCGCGGACCTGGGGGCGCCATTTCTGCACCGCTACCTGGGAGCCGTGGATCCCGCCCGGGCCGCCCAGCTGCACCCCAACGACACTGCCCGGGTGCAGCGGGCTCTGGCCCTGCACCTGGCCACGGGCCGGGCACCGTCCAGCCTGCTGGCCGGAGTCGACGAAGGCGTCCCTCCCGACTGGCGCGTGCTGGTGGTCGCCCCCGGCCGGGACCGCCGCCGGAACCGCGTGGTGGCGCGGGTGGAGGCCCAGGTGCGGGCCGGCTGGCCGGAGGAGGTGGCGGCCCTGGTGGCCGCGGGCCATGCGGACGACCTGATCGCCCTGCGGCCCCTGGGTTACGCAGCCTGGATGGCGGGGGGCGAGGCCCCGCGGACTCAGGCAGCGGTGGTGCAGGAGACCCAGGCCTACGCCAAGCGCCAGGCCACCTGGTTCCGCAACCAGCTTCCGGGCGTGCCCGTGTGGGATCCCGATGCGGAGCCGCTGGAAGCGGCCTTCACCCGGCTGGAGCTGCCATGACCCCTCGCACCTGGTACGAAGGCCGGACCTCCCTGGACCTGCTCCAGGGCGCTGACTGGGCCTGGATCGGCCTGCGCTCAGGCGACGGCCTGCATCGGCTCCACACGGACCTGCTGGACGCCCTGGACCGCCTGTTCGTCGAGCTGCGCTGGGCTGGGGTGCGCCGGGTGGCCCTGGGTGGCGCGGCCTGGATGGTCGGGCGGGGGCACCACTTCTGCGCCGGGGCGGACCTGCACCAGGTGGGGGCTCTGGACGCGGTGTCCGCGGACCCCTTCGCCCGGCGCGGCCAGCGGGTCATGGGCCACCTGCTCTGGCCGGGCTGGCGCACCCTCACGGTGGTCTCGGGCGTGGCCATGGGCGGGGGCTGCGACCTGGCCATGCACGGCCAGGAGCGCTGGGCCGTGGCGGCGGATCCCGCCACGGGCAAGGGTGGGCTGCGCCTGGCCCACCCCGCCGCGAAACACGGCATCCTCACTGGCTTTGGCGGCACCGCGCGCCTGCCGGAGCTCCTCGGCGCCGCGGGCGCGGACCGGCTCTTCCGGGACTTCGAGACTTGGGACGAGACCTTGGCGCTGGAGGCAGGCGCCATCCACCGGGTGGTGGCCCCCGGCGCAATTCGCGAGGAGGTCCTGCGCTGGCTGGAACCTAGCGCCTGAGCAGGACGAGCACCACGATCCCCAGCACCAGCAGGAGACCACCGACCAGCAGCAGGAAGAGCGGCGTCAGGGCGGCGCACACGCCCCGCCAGGTGGCGGTCCGGTGCATGCGGGCCATGCCCATGCCGATGACCACCATGCCCGCGAGCTGGACGAAGAGGCCGAGGATGGGAATGAAGCCGCCGAGCTGGACGAAGGCCGAGGCGTAGCCGTAGGCGCGGATGCTCTGCGCGGCGGGGACGCCCGGGCGCAGGCCACCCCACAGCCAGAGGAAGAAGTGGTTCAGCGCCCCGCCCACGACCATGCCCAGGAAGCTGAAGACGGGCATCAGCAGCAGGATCGCGCCGAAGATGAAGGGCATGGCGGCGGCCAGAACCCGGCTCCCCGCCCGCCCCGTCTCCTCCGGGGCGGCGATGGCGATGCCCATGCCCGCCGCGAAGAATACCAGAGCCACGAGCAGGAAGCCGGGAATCGAGAGCAGCAGCAGGAACCGCCAGGGCGCGCCCAGACCCTCGGTGACAGGCACCCGCCCGAAGAGCTCCAGGGGATCCCGGAAGACCAGCTGGAACATGCCGCCCACCCGGGACCAGAAGCCGGGGAAGGCCTCCAGGTCCTCGAAGGGCACGGGCCGGGGTCCCTCAGGGGCGACGCCAGGCAGGCTCGGCGGCGGCCCGTCCAGCTCGAGGGCCGGTGGCAGGACGTCATGGGGGCTGGTGGCCTCGTTCATGGGTGCTCCCGGGGGGCTAACCTATCACACTCCCTTGAAATCTTTGGGGCGCAGGCCCAGCTTCTCGAGCCGAGAGAGCAGGGTGGACGCGGGCAGCTCCGCCAGGGCCGCGGCCCCGTCGGCGCCGGAGATCTTGCCCCGGGTATGCCGGAGGAGCCGCTCCAGATAGTCGCGCTCCTGGGCCTCCCAGGCCAGGGGCCGGCCGCTGCGCTCGGCGCGGCGGGGGAGGGCGCCCGGCGGCAGCCGCAGCTCCCGGCCTGCGGAGAGGATCGCCGCCCGCTCCAGGACATTCTGCAGTTCGCGGACGTTGCCGGGCCAGGCATAGCCCTCCAGCTGCTCCCGCAGACCCGGGGGCAGGGCGATGGGCGGCCGCCGGTTCTCGCGGGCGAAGCGGACCAGGAAGCTCTCGGCCAGCGCCGCGATGTCCTCGGGCCGCTCGCGCAGCGGCGGCAGGTGGATGGGGAAGACGCTCAGGCGGTAGAAGAGGTCCTCGCGGAAGCGGCCCTCGGCCACGGCCTTGCGCAGGTCCGTGTGGGTGGCGGCCACCAGGCGCACGTCGACGCGGCGGGACTTCTCGCTGCCCAGGGGGTCGATCTCCTTCTCCTGGATGGCGCGCAGGAGCTTGGGCTGGAGGTCCAGGGGCAGGTCCCCGATCTCGTCCAGGAACAGGGTGCCGCCGTCCGCCAGCTCGAAGCGCCCCTTGCGGGCCGAGGCCGCGCCGCTGAAGGCGCCCTTCACGTGGCCGAACAGCTCGGACTCGATCAGGGTCGCGGGCAGGGCGCTGCAGTTCACCTTTATGAAGGCCTTCTCGCGGCGGGGCGAGAGGTGGTGCAGGGTCTGGGCCACCTTCTCCTTGCCCGTGCCGGTCTCGCCGGTGATCAGCACCGTGGCGGCGGTGGCGGCCACCTGGCCCACCTGCTCGAGGATGGCGCGCATGGCGTGGCTCTCGGCCTGGAGCGGCTCCTGCAGGACGCCCTGGCGCTGTGCCTCACGGAAGTAGCTGACCTCCTCCGCCAGGCTGCGCTCCCGCTCCGCGAGGCGGCCCAGGTGCTCGGCCTGCTTGAGGCCCAGGGCCAGCAGCGAGGCGAAGACGCCCACGTGGTGCAGCACGCTGGCGGGATACTGGCGGCAGACCAGGGCATCCAGGGTCATGAGGCCGAAGGTCTCCCCCCGGCTGCGGAGGGGCGCCACCAGGCAGCTGTGGCCGTGGGGCATCTCCAGGAGGCCCTGGAAGGTGTCCTCGCCGGGATCGTCCTCCTCGAAGGTCGCGGGCTGCGAGCCGGTCTTCAGGGCCTGGGTGAGGCGCAGGTTGCCGCGCACCGGGATGAGGGTCTCCGCCAGCTGGGGCGTGGCCAGGGGGCCCAGGGCGTAGGCCACCCGCAGGCCGTCGCCCTCGCGCAGCAGCACCGTGGCCAGGTCGTAGGGCACCAGCTGGCTGAGCCGCTCGAAGGCATGGGCGACCATGCGGCCGGGTTCCTCGCCGAGAGTCAGGAGGGAGCCGGCCTCCTCCACCAGCCGGGCCCCCGTCAGCGCGGCTTCCAGATCCTGTGCGGGCATGAAGGCCTCCGGCCTGATTCTCGACATTTCGTGAATCAGGTCAAGCGTCCCGCGGGAATCGCGGTACTGGCATGCAGCAGGGGGCGCGTCGATAGGTATACTGGCCGGATTCCCCACAAAGGACCTGCTTGCCTCCTGACGCCACGCACTTCGGTTCCTACCGGCTGCTCTCCCGCCTGGGTGAGGGGGCCATGGGCGAAGTCTGGCGGGCGCTCGACCTGCGGCTAGAGCGCGAGGTGGCCCTCAAGCTGTTGAAGAACGCTGATGACCAGCGCCGCCAGGCGCTCATCGGCGAGGCCAAGCTGGCCTGCCAGCTGAACCACCCGAACATCGCCCACATCTACGACGCGGGCGAGGTGGAGGGCACGCCCTACATCGCCATGGAGCTGGTGGAGGGGCAGACGCTGCGGGCCCTGGTGGGCCGGCCCCTGGAGGGGGAGAGCCTGCAGAGCCTGGCCCGGCAGGCGGCCGCGGCGCTGTCCCATGCGCACCAGAAGGGCATCGTCCACCGGGACATCAAGCCCGAGAACCTGCTGCTGACCGGGGAAGGCCAGCTCAAGATCCTGGACTTCGGCATCGCGCGGCGCGGAGATGATGACTCAAGGCCGGGTCCGACCTCGCACCACCTGACGCTGGTTGAGCGCACGGCGCCGGGTTACAGCCAGGGCACGCCCGCCTACATGAGTCCCGAACAGGCCAACGGCCAGGCACTCACGGGGCAGTCCGACCAGTTCAGCCTCGGTGTGGTGCTCTACGAGCTGGCCACCGGCGTACATCCGTTTCTGCGTGGCAGCCTGGTGGACACGCTCTACGCCGTGACCCGGGACGAGCCCCGGCCCCTCGCGGAGGCCCGGCCCGACCTGCCCCGCCCGCTCCAGGACGCCATCCACCGCCTCCTGGCCAAGGTCCCCCGGGACCGGTTCCCCAACCTGCAGGCCCTGGCGGTGGGCCTTGCCGAGAATGTGCCCACGGCCACCGTGCCCCACCTCGCGACTCCTGGGCGCAGCGGGCGTCGGCGCCTGCTCCTGGCTTCTGTCAGCGGCGTGGTGGTGGTGGCGGCTGGCCTGGGGTTCTGGCTGTGGCGCCGGGCGGAGGCCACAGGCCTGGGCGAGGCGCGCCGGGCCTCGCGGGAGGACTTCACCCGGGGCCGCCGGGTGGTGGCCATCCTGCCCCTGGAGCAGCTGCGGCCGGACCCGGAGCACGCCTGGCTGAGCAATGGCTTCGCGGACGCCATGGCCTTCGGCCTGGTGCGCCGGGAAGGCCTCGCCGTAGTGGACCGCCTGCGGGTGGTGGAGGCCATGCACCAGCTGGGCGACACGCCGGGCCAGGCGCCCCACGCGGTGGGTGAGCTGGGCCGCCAGCTGAAGGCCGAGCTGCTGGTGCTGGGCAGCTACCAGGTGGTGGCGGGCCAGCTGCGCATGGGCGTCCGGGTCGTGGATGCACTCCGGGGTTCCACCCTCCACCAGTTTCAGCTCGACCGCCCGGTGACGGAGCTGCTGAAGCTCGAGGACGAGCTGCAGCAGCGGCTGCCCCTGGAAATGGGTCTGGGCAGCGACCCCGGCGCCTTGCGCTCCCAGGCGCGCCTCCCGCGGACGCGGGAGCTCTACACCAAGGCGATGCAGGTCTTCACGGAAGGCAACCAGGACTCGGTGCGGCTGGCCAACTCCCTCCTGGCCACGGCCATCGAGCTGGAGCCGGACTATGCGCCGGCCCACGCGGAATACGCCTGGACCCTGGCGGAACTGGGCGCCATCACCGCGCTCAGCCAGGGCCGCTACGACGAAGGCCAGGCGCTGCTGCGCAAGGGGAAGGCCGCGGCGGAAAAGGCCATGCACCTGGATCCCAGCGCCTCCCAGGCCTACCGGGCGCTGGCCTCCATCCAGCTGCGCCTGGGCGACCTGGAGGGCGCCAGCCAGATGGCGCTGCAGGCGGTGCGCCTGGATCCCGCAGACCACAAGGCCTACGACGTGCTCGCCGATGTCTTCGCGGGGCTGGACGGCGAGGACAACCACCAGGCGGCCCACCGGTATTTCGAAAAGTCGCTCAGCCTGTTCCCGGAGGGCTGGCAGGCCCACCACCGGCTGGGGGTGCTGCTCCAGAACGAGGGCAACCTGCCGGAGGCGCTCAAACACGCGGACCGCGCCCTGGCCCTGCGTCCCACGGTGGAGTTCGCCTACGTCACCGCGGCGGACGCCCTGCTTTGGATGGGTCGCAGCACCGAGGCCGAGGCGCGCCTGAAGGCCGGCCTGCGGGAAGTGCCCAGCTCGAACGTGCTGCGGAGCCTGCTGGCCTATACTGCCTGGGACCGCCAAGACCGCCTGGCCGCCGAGGGCTACCTCAAGGAGCTCGAAGGCGCCTGGCCTGCGGGCCACTCGAACACGATCCTGCTGGCCGGTGTGAAGCAGGCTGTGTCGGGTGATGGGGCCGGCGCGCGTATCCGGTTCGAAGCCTTCCGGCAGCAGCTCGCGGCGTCGGACCTCGCCGCCAAGAAGCACAACGAAAAGCGGGTGCTGTCGGTGAATCTCTACTTCATGGCCCGCATGGTGGCCCGGCTCGGCGACCGCGCTGCCGCCCTGGCCATGGTGGAGCTCGCGGACCGGCTGCATGCCGGCAAACTCAAAGTCTCCAAGCAGGATCCCGCTTTCCGCTGAGTGGGCCTAGACCGCCGCAGCCTGTTCGGCGCGGGCCTGGGCCACGAGGGCTTCGATGCGCAGCCGCACTTCGGCGGCCAGGGCATCGCGGTCCGCATGCTCTCCGGGGTAGACCGGATCTCCCACCAGCATGGTGAAGCGCCCGGGCCGGATGCGCAGGCCACCGGAGGGCAGGGCATTGAAGCCGCCCACGGTGGCCATGGGGACGATGGGCACGCCTGCGTCCAGGGCCAGGGCGAAGCCGCCCTTCTTGAAGTGCAACAGCTCGCCGGTGCGGCTGCGGGTGCCCTCGGGGAAGATCACCACGTTCTTGCCGCCGCGGATCTGCCGGGCGGCGTCCTTGATGCTCGAAATCGCCTTCTCCCGGTCGCCTCGGTTGATGAAGATCACGCCCGCAGCCCAGCCCGCCCAGCCGATGAAGGGCACGTACTTCAGCTCATGCTTGCCGATGTAGACCGCAGGCAGGGGCAGGGCGGCCACGAGGTACGGCGGGTCCAGCTGGCTCTCGTGGTTGGACATGAAGATCACCGGCTGGCGGCCTTCGCGGATGGCTTCGGGCATCCGCTCCCAGCCCCCAAGGCTGAAGGGGACGTCGCAGAACCAGGCCACACAGTTCGCGAACATCGGGGCGATGGCAAAGAAGGCCCGCGGGCGGCCGAGGAACGGCACGGCCAGCAGGACGGTGATCACAGTGACGGGCACCATGCCCAACACGAAGACCGCCATCAAGAATGCACCGATACCCGTGTCCCGCCAGTTGGCCACGCAGCCCTCCCCTGCTTCCAACCTATCAGTTCAGGGGCGGGGTCGCCAATCAGCGGCGGCTGGTGGCCTCCATGGCTACGGCCCGCGGGTGGAGCAGCTGGTTCTCCAGGTAGATGTGCAGGTGCGTGTCCGCCTCCAGCGCTCGGAGGCCGTCATAGAGCGCCTGGAAGCTCGCGCAGCCGTCAGCGGGGACCGCGTAGCCCTTGGTGAAGGCGCGGAGGTCCGCGAGCATGCCGCCGACAGCTTCGTGCTCGGCCTCCATGACACGAATGGGGCTCTGGACCGTGCCAAAGCAGGCGGAGCTGCTCTCGCCGGCCTCCATCTGCCGGATGAAGGGGAAGAGGATCTGTTCTTCCTTCATGAGGTGCGGGATCAGGTCCGCCGAGAGTTCCTCGAACCGCGCGGAGACAGCCTGCAGCTCGGGATGATGCTCTCCGTGAGCGCGGAGCACCTTCTGGAGGAGGGCCTCCAGCCGTGGCAGCTCCGCGCGCAGGTAGGCGTGGTGGCTGCTCTCGAGGTGGTCCATCAGGGCTGTCAGGGAGGCCTTGAGCCAGGACTGCGGGGAGGGGGCATCCGGGGCGGGCGCCTCCAGAGCCGTGAGCCCCGTCAGGATCGCTTCCGGAGCCAGGCCTGCGGCCGCGCAGGCCTCTCCCAGCGTGCGGTGGCCGCCGCAGCAGTAGTCCACGCCCTGCGACTCGAGATAGCGCATGGCCTGGGGCCAGGCGAGGACAACGTCGCCAACCTTGGTGCCGAGATCGAGGGTCATGGGGTCTCCTGGGTCGGTTTCGGGGGCCGCCCCACGAGGGCGGACGATCCCAGCCGATCAGTAAATAATACAAAAAGGATCATCTATTCTGCAATATCTTTTTGTGTTGATATAGCTAATTTATTTTCAATAAATTAGCTAATGAACGGCTCTAGGGCACGGGATCAAAACCACCCCGAGTCAGGGGGGAACAGCGGAGGATGCGCCAGGTCGTGAGGAGTCCGCCCCGCAGGGTGCCGAACTTCTGGATGCAGGCCAGGCCGTAGTGGCTGCAGGTGGGGGTGAACTTGCACTGGGTGGGCAGGTGCTCCGAGAGGACGGCCTGGTAGGCCCGGATGGCGCCGCGGCAGACCCAGGCCGTGGGCTGGAAGCGCACCGGCAGGCAGGCCTCCAGGACCAGGAGCAGGGCCACGGTCCCCGCGGGATGAGCCAGCAACCAGGGGAGCACCCTAGGCCCCCGCGGCGGCATCGGCCTCGGCCTTCACCTTGCGGGCCTCCTCGAGGAAGGCGGGGACCAGGTCCTCCTCCTTCACCCGGCGGATCAGCTCGCCCTTGCGGTAGATGAGCCCCTCGCCCGCGCCGCCGGCCACGCCGAGGTCTGCGTCCCGGGCCTCGCCGGGGCCGTTCACCACGCAGCCCATCACCGCGTAGGTGATGTTCTCGTGGTTGATCAGCTTGAGGCCTTCCTCGATCTCGTTGGCGACTCGGTTGAGGTCGATCTGCACGCGGCCGCAGCTGGGGCAGCTCACCATGCGGAAGCCGCCGGTGCGCAGAGCCAGGCTGCGCAGCAGCTCGTGCCCCACGCGGCATTCGTCCTCGCCCTCCCCGGTGAGGGAGACGCGGATGGTGTCGCCTAGGCCCTCGGCCAGCAGGATGCCCATGCCCGCGCTGGAGCGGATGGTGCCGCCGAAGGGGGTGCCGGCCTCGGTGATGCCCAGGTGGAAGGGGTAGTCCACCTGCCTGGCCAGCAGGCGGTAGGCCTGCACCGTGCG
>CAIPAY010000110.1 GCA_903863195.1 uncultured Holophagaceae bacterium | reverse complement strand
TCGGGGAGTTGGTTCGCCTGGGCGACATAGTTCACGCCAATACCGCACCGCTTCCAGGCATCCCGGCGCTCCTGGATGGCCGCGTTATAGAGCTCGCAGTGCAGCCCGAGCCACTCGACCAGGATGGCCTCCTGGCCCGGTATCGGGTAGATGCGGAAGGTGATGCGGCGCGTCGGGAGCTTAGGCTCCACCGACTCCTGCTTCCGCTTTTTGAGCACCCTGCGCGCCATGATCTAGGATACCACCTTATTCGCTAATTATTCGTTATTCGATTGCGCAATAAAGCACGGGTCCAGCCTTCGGCCCTCCCACCAATCCGTGGGTTGGAAGGAGTCCGTGAACCCGCTAAAGATGATCGAAGTCCTGAGCTCGGCTCAGGATGGCAACCTGATTCCTTGTCTGGTCAGATAGAGATCTTGAAAGGTGCAAAAAAGGGTGCAAACTTTAGGGCCTAGAGGTGTACCCATGATCCCACGCCTGGTTCCCATCACAGACTTGAAACGCAATGGTGGAAAGGTTTTGGATGCCCTGCGCCAGGATCGCTCCCCAGTCATCATCACCGAGCATGGACGGGCTGCGGCCGTCCTTCTGGATGTCGCGAGCTATGAGGCCATAACGCGGCGATTCGAGATCCTGCAGGGAATGGCAGAAGGCGAGCGGGACATTGCGGAAGGGCGAACCCTTAGCTGGGAAGAGGCAAAGGCTGGGCTGGGCAGATGGCGGCGTTGAAGCTTCGCCTCACCCAAACCGCATCGCGGCGACTGGATGAGCTTCTGGGCTTCATCGCCCAGGACAATCCCGAAGCGGCCGACAAGCTTTCAGGGGCCATCACGGCCGCCCTGGAGCGGGTGGCGGTCTTCCCTGCTTCGGGAAGGCGCATTCCCGAGGCTCCAGAGCGTCCCGAGCGGGAGGTGGTGGTGCCTCCCTGTGTCCGGATCTTCTACCGGGTGGATGGCAAGACCCTCTGGGTTCTATTCGCAATGCGGGCGGAACAGGAGTTCCATGTTGAAGGATTGGAGCTCTGACGACCCTGGCCCGGACAATCTCCCCAGAGAAGCCCTAACCCAAACAGGTGGGGCAGCGCTGCCCTTCCTGCAGGCTCCGGATGAGCTCGGGCAGGTGGTCCAGGCTGCGGATCTCGTAGATGGGCGCGTCGGGATCGTGGGGCGGCCGGGGGGCCTTCTCGCGGTTCACCCAGACACCCGTCCAGCCCGCTTCTACGGGGCCCAGCACATCATCGGTCCAGCTGTCCCCCACCATCACCAGGTTGCCGGGGAAGACCCCCAGCCGCCGCTGGACCTCCTCGTAGGCCGCGGGTTCGGGCTTGAGCGCCCCGATCTCGGCGCTCAGCAGGCGGGTGCGGATGCGCTCCGGGATGCCCAGCCGGTCCAGCAGCTCCAGGCCAAAGGTCTGGGTATTGGACAACATGGCCACCCGCGCCAGGTCCCGCACCGCGCCCACAGCCTCGGCGGAACCCGTAAAGCACTGGGCCTGGCCACCGGCTTCCTGGAAGGCCCCGGCCATGGCCGCGACCTGCTGCTCATCCAGGCCCGCAGGCATCCGCCAGGCATCCAGAAACGCTTCCACCGAGACATAGGGCCGGATCATCCCATCCCGCACCAGCGCGGGATAGGTCACCAGCTGCTCGGGGCGGAGGATCTCCTTCATCCGCTGGAAGGGACTGCCCGCCGGGCTGAAGACCAGCGTGTTCCAGAGGTCAAAGACAACGGCGCGGATCATGAGGGGGTCTCGCCCGATGGTTCAAGGTTAATCAACCGCGGTGTCCGTCAGGAGATTGGGGGGTGGTAGAAAGGGAATCATGAAGTCAGATAAGAATTTACAAATGCTTAAAAATTAAGATTATTAATCATTGCATCACTACCCAAGAGGAATGCTGAGGTTGCCGCCGAGAAGCACGGCGAGGGCTCCCCATTCGATCCGGGCGACCTCCTGATAGCGCTTGGCGCTATCGAGGCACAGGAGCACCCCGACCTGATCCTCTGGATCGACGATCAGATATTCCGGAACGCCTGCATCCTCATAGGCCCACCGCTTGCGTGTCATATCCTTTGAGGCAGTACTCGGGCTCAGGATTTCCACCACGAGATCCGGGGCACCTTCGACGCCACGGAGACTCTTCTTGGCTGGGTCGCCCACCACCACCAGGTCCGGCTGCACCACCCCGGAGGGCAGGAATACATCCAGCGGTGCGGCGAGCACCTCGCATTCGCCACTGCCGGCTTTCCGCTTGGCTTCCTCCAGGGCGTTGCCAATGGCAAGAAGAAGCTTCGTGGAGGTGCGCTGGTGTTCAAAGCTTGGGGCTGGCGTCATGTCGTAGGCAATGCCATCGATGAGCTCCCAGCGTCCTTCCCATGTTTTCCAGTCTTCGAGGGAGTAGCCAGTGTGCCTGAGTTGGGGGAGGCTCATTGGATCTCCTGATAGTCGATCGATTCAGCGAAGGCTGGGGACACAAGAGGCGGCATGGCAATTCCCAGCAACAGTATGCAGGATCACGCCCGAACCTCCACCCCCAGGGGTAACGGGAAATCCGCTGAGTGAAAGCCGCTTACTCTCCGCTCTCCCGCCGCGCCCGGAAAGGCACACCGAACTCGATGCCCAGCAGCTCAAAGCGGGCCTCGCCGGTGATCGTCCAGGTGGCGGGGTCATGGCGAAGCACCGCCCGGGAGAGAGGGCTCCAGGCCGCCTGCAGGTCCCTCTGACTGAAGAGCACCTCCACCCTGAGGGTGCTGCGGCCCTTGGGGGCAATGTCGGCTCCCTCCGGGAAGCTCACGGTGCCGAGGGCGTGCTCCTCGTCGCGCACCTTGAGCCGCAGGTCCCCGCTCACCTTGCGTGTGCGCAGGCGCTGGTCTGTGGGGTTCTCTACGCCCACATCCAGCCTCAGCCGCAATCGGCTCTGCTCCATCGGGAAGGCCAGCTCCAGCTTCGGCTCCACCCGGTCCAGAGAGAAGCGCAGCTGCCGCCCCGCCTCCTCATAGCGCAGCGCCGGATTGAGGGTGCTGCAGCCCAGAGGCAGCAGTGCCAGGCCTGTGGCCCCTATGGCCAAAAGCACCGCCTGGAGTCGCCGCCCAAATCGCATCATCTCTCCAACATCAATGGCAAAGGCTTTTCAGCTGACCTTGGGGAGCGGGTGTATGGCCCGCTTTGGCCTGCTCTGGTAAAGGTCGCAGGTCGCCTGCAGGTTAAGCCAGAACTCAGGGGTGGTACCGAAAGCCCTACTGAGGAGCCAGGCCGTCTCGGGAGTCACCCCCCGCTTGCCACGGATCAGTTCATTCACCCGCTGAACCGGTACACCGATATGGGCAGCGAGACGGACCTGGGTGATACCCAGGGGGGTCAGGAACTCTTCAAGCAGAACTTCGCCGGGATGAGTTGGGGCGCGATGGGTTGGGATCATGGTTCACCTGTGACTTAGTGGTAATCGATCATGCGGACTTCAAAGGCTTCGGATCCTGCCCACCGGAAAACAACGCGCCATTGATCATTGACCCGGATGCTGTGGCACCCGGCCAGATCCCCGGAGAGAGCTTCTAATCTGTTGCCAGGAGGGGCTTTCAGATCAAGCAATGCCGTGGCCGCATTCAGCATGTCGAGTTTCCGACGGGCTGTAGAAAGAATATTGGGAGGGAAAGCTCGATATTCCTTTCGGGCGCCTCCGTGAAAGAGCGCCTCGGTTGCTTTGTCCCTGAACGAAGCGATCACCCAGCCACTCTCCAAGCCAAGAATACGCTTACACGGATTCCGTGCAAGCATGAATATCTTAGAGAACAAGGTCTAGCTATTTCGGCTGCGAACTAAAGCACTATTTTTAGGCCGGTTTTATCGAATCCCGATCACCGAAATCACTGAAATCACCGGGAGAAAATCTTAGGGATATTCTCCCAAATCCGCCACCGGCCTCACGCACCCCGGTAGATCACGCAGTTGTCGGTGGTTTCATAGACTTCGATCTGGCACAGCTGCGGCAGGCCAGGCTTGAGCTGGTCCCAGATCCACAGGCTGATGTTCTCGGCGGTGGACAGGGGGATCAGGTCGTTCAGGAAGTGGTGGTCAAGCCGAGACAGCACCTTCTCGGTGACCACCTTGGACAGGTCGTCAAAGTCGATGATCATCCCCGTGGCCGGGTCTGGCGTGCCTTCGATCAGCACGAAGAGCTTGTAGCTGTGGCCGTGCAGGTTCCGGCACTTGCCCGGGTGGTTGTAGATGAAGTGGGCGGCTTCGAACCAGTACTCTTTGCGCAGGATCATGGCACTCACGAAAGAAAGGCCCCGCGGGTGCAGGGCCTCTCAGTGTACCTCAGCCGGATAGCTACAGCTTCAGGACGCTCAGCATGACCGCGATGGGCGTCAGCGCCGTCAGGTTCTCCTGCCAGTTCGAGTCGCGGCGGATGCGCTGCGGCACCAGCACCGTGTCGCCGGGCTCCACCGCCTTGCCCTCGACCCAGGAGTCCAGGATCCGGCCATCGGCCTTCAGCAGGCGGATCTGCGACGTGTCGGCGTTGCGCGTGGTGCCGCCCGCCAGGCGCAGCAGGTCCGAGACCTTCATGCCCGCCTGGATCTTGTAGGTGGCGAAGGGGCTGGCCGTCTCGCCTACCACGTAGGCCGCCTCGGTGGACCGGGGAATGATGATCTCGTCCCCGTCCTGCAGCTCGACGTCCTGGCTGCCACTGCCTTTCAGGGCCGCGTCGAAGTCCACCACCATGCGGTTCAGGCTGTTGGCCAGCAGGCCATGCAGGATGGGGGTCTTCAGCAGCGCACCGGTGGTGGTCTGCCGCTTCGTCTCGTTCATGCGATCGAGGATCTCGTTGATGCTCTTTGAGGTGGGGTCCTTCTGGGCGATGCCCGTCTCCTCGGCCACCCGCTGCAGGGCCGCGTCCTGGCTGCCCATGCGGCGGAGGAACACACCCGCCTTGGGCATTGCCTCGGAGGTTAGCCCCCCGGCCCGCTGGATGAGGCTTCTCAGGGTTGGCTTGGCCGCATCCAGGACATAGGGCCCGGGGCGCAGCACCTGCCCGATGATGTTCACCGTGCGGTGCACCTTGTAGTCCGGCCGATCAAAGATACTCAGCTGATCGTCAGGCAGAACACGGGGATTCACCACGTCATCGACCAGGGCCACAGGACTCGCCGCCTCGGTGGAGAGCAGCCGCGCGAGGTCCAGGCGCAGCACCTCGCTGGGCTTGCCATCCCGGCTGCGGGCCAGCTCGGCCACGTAGCGGTCGGCAGCCTTCTGGGGCACACCCGCCCGGAAGAGCAGGTCCGAGGCGCGCATGCCTTCATGGAAGGTGTAGAGCCCGGGCCGAGTCACGGGACCCATCACCGTCACGGTCTTGGGAAGGCGAAGGTCATCCATGCGGAACAGCTCAACCCGGTCCCGGTCCTCCAGCAGCAGGTTGTGCGCCGGATCGCCCGCCAGGGCCTTGTCCACATCGAAGCCCTGGAAGCGGGTGGTGCCGTCCAGGGCCTTGTGCACCACTTCGCCGCGGGCCCGGTAGGTATCCGGCAGCACCTGGGCTTCGCGCTTGAGCAGGTCCGCCACCCGCATGCCGTCCTTGCGGGCGTAGGTGCCAGGCACCCGCGCCCAGCCCGCCAGCTCCACCACGGGGCCGGTGCGCTCGCGCTGGGGGAGCGCCGAGAGCAGATCGCCGCGCTGAAGGGGGGTCCGACCCGCCGCTTCCAGCGGCACGTCCTGGCCGCTCTGGATGCCCGAGGCCTCCCTGCGTCGCAGGGACAGGGTCCCGGGGCCCGCTTCC
>CAIPAY010000109.1 GCA_903863195.1 uncultured Holophagaceae bacterium | reverse complement strand
ATTCCCAGGTGTAGACCAGCGGATCACTGTCCGGGTCGGAACCCGTTGCCGTGAACACCACGTCCACGCCCGTCCAGGTCGCATTGGTCCCGGCCGCGATCTTCGGGGCCGACACCAGCGTCGCCACCGGCGTCACGTTCAGGGCCGCCACGGTGTTCACCGTGGCTGAAGCCGCCACCGCCGTCGAGGCGATGCCCAGGCCGTCCAGGGCCACCAGGGCCGGGAACACACTGCGCGTGCCCACCGCTGCCGCCGCCAGGTACTTCACGGGGATTGTGTAGGTCCCATCCTGGTGGTTGATGATCGTCCCCACGGTGCCGGCGGCATCGCCGGCCACCACGGTCAGGGCGGTCAGGGGAAGGTAGGCGCCTGCTGCCCCATTGGGGTTCGTCACGGTCACCAGGAACTCGGCGATGACCTGATCCGCCGAGGTCGCGTTGAAGGTCGCCTTGTCGCCCACCGTGAAGGTCACGGCCGGCAGCTTGGTCGTGTTCACCAGGTAGGTCACCTCTGGGCTCCAGTCGCCCACGGCGCCACGGCTGTCGATGGCGCGGGCCTTGACCAGCACGGCGCCCGAGACGGTCGGCGGGAAGGTGTGGGTCTGGCTCGCGCCGCCCGCCACCACCACCTTGTCGCCGAAGTCCCACTCGTAGCTGGCGATGGTGTCACCCGAGTCGAGGTCCGACGCGGTCGCGGTGAAGGTGTAGACCTTGTTCTGGAAGAGGGTCGCCGCCGGCGACGGACCGGTCACGGTCGCCACCGGGGGGTTGTTCTCCACGACCGTCAGCAGCAGGGTGCCCGATCCCGAGCCACCCTTGCCATCATCCGCAGTGGCCACCACGGTCGAGACACCTGCGGCCTGGAACTGGTGCACCACTGAGGTCCCGGTCGCGGAGGCTGTGCCATCGCCGAAGTCCCAGGTCACGGTGGGGAGGTCGCTGTCCAGGTCCGTCACCGCGGCACTCAGCGTGACACGCTGGTACTTGGTGGGGTTTCCGCTGGGCAGGGTCTTGGTGACCACCACCGTGGGAGCGCGGTTCACGAGCACGTTCAGGGTCAGGTCGGCGGTCTTGGTGCCGCCGGCGCGGCCGTCATCCGCCGTCACTTTCACGGAGTAGAGGCCGGCCTTGGAGTACTTGTGAGTCTGGGTCAGCTGGGTGCTTCCGGTGACCACCGTGCCGTCACCGAGATCCCAGGTGTAGGTGAGGGGGTCACTGTCGGGATCCGAGGCGACGGCTGTGAACACCACGTCCACGTTCTGCCAGGTCGCGTTGGGCCCCGCTGAGGGCTTCGCGTCGGAGGTCAGCGTGATGATGGGCGCGGTGTTGGTGGCCGAGACGGTCTTGATGGTGATCGCGGGTCCCAGGACGGTCGTGCTGCTGACGCCGTTGGAGTCCACGACCTTGACGGAAGGCGTGACCGTGCGCGAGCCGATGGCCGAGGCCGCCGAGTAGGTGACGGTGATGGTGTAGTTGCCGCTGCCCGCATCCACGGGGGCGGTCTGCGTGGCGCTGGCTTCACCGGGATCCAGCGTGATGCCGCTGGCGCTGACGGTCCCGAAGCCGGTGTACACGACGTTTACCGTGTAGGTGAGGGTGACCTTGTTGCCCAGGACGGCATTGACGAGGGTGGCGGCCTTGGGCGAGACGAAGGTGACCGTGAGAGGCGAAGGAGAGGTCCCGACGGTCAATGACTTGGTCGCCGCAGTGGACAGCAGCCCGGCGGCATTCTTGGCCACGACACTCAGGGTGGGCGTGCCGCTGGTCACGTAGGAATAGGTCACCGTGGTGGTGGCCTTGCCGCCGGAGAGGACGACCGGGGTCGTCTTGGTGGTGCCGTCCCCGAAGTCCCAGCGGAACTCGCTGATGGACCCGCCGATGTTCGGATCCGTGGCGCTGGCCGCGAAGGTGTAGGTCTTGTACTGGACCAGGGTCGAGTCGTTGGGCGTCCAGCCGTCCAGGGTGGCCGTCGGCGCGATGCTCGTCTGGGGCAGCGTGCCTCCGCTGCTGGAGGACCCGCCTCCGCCGCCACACGCGACGAGACCGATTAGCCCCACAAACATGCCCGCCAAAAGCAGCATGAAGGCACTGCGTTTTCCCTGATACATAAACCACTCTCCGGGAAGGGAATATCGTTAATTACCTTGAGACCACATGATGAAAATAGCCAGAAAAGACTAACGGCTGGATAAATACGTATTGATTTTGATCAATTTTTCCCTATTAAATTCCATCCTTATCGCCTGATTCAGGATAGGGACACCTTCGGCTTGCCCAACCGTTGTCGAGTTTTTTTCGGCAGCCCCCCCCCAGGCCATGAGTCCCGGCAGGGGCTGCGTGGCAAAATCCCTAGCTCTCCCGGATGATCCGGGCCAGGAGGAAGGCCATCTCGAGGCTCTGGCTGCGGTTGAGGCGGGGGTCACAGCCGCTCTTGTAGGCGCGCTGGAGGTCCGCCTCGGCCAGGCCCTCGACCCCGCCGGTGCACTCGGTGACCGGCTCGCCGGTCAGCTCGAAGTGCACGGCGCCCAGGCGCGAGCCCAGGCGGCGGTGGATCTCGGCGACTTCCTGCAGCTCCAGGAGGATGTCCCCGAAGGCGCGGGTCTTCAGGCCCGAGGGGGTCTGGGTGCCGTTGCCGTGCATGGGGTCGCTGCTCCAGAGTACGGGGTGGCCCTCGGCCCGGGCGGCCTCGATGAGGGCGGGCAGCACGGCCTCGGCGCGACCAGCGCCGAAGCGGGTGATGAGGGTCAGGCGGCCCGACTGCCGGTGGGGATCGAGCAGGGCCAGCACTTTCTTGAGCTCCTCGGGCTTCATCGAGGCGCCGACTTTGAGGCCGATGGGATTGGCCAGGCCGCGGATGTACTCCAGGTGGGCGCCGTCCAGCTGCCGGGTGCGCTCGCCGATCCAGAGGAAGTGGGCGCCCAGGTTGTAGAAGGCCTCCTGCTCCGGGACCCAGCGGGTCAGGGCGGTCTCGAAGGGCAGGTGCAGGGCCTCATGGCTGGTGAACAGCTCACCGGTGCGGAGGTTCTCGGGCAGGCCGCCCAGGCGCTGCACGAAGTCCAGGGATGCCCGCACCTGGTCGAGGGTCTCCAGGTAGTGGCCCGCGTCCTCACGGCTCCAGGGCAGGTCCCAGTGCTCGGGGTGGTGCAGGTCCGCGAAGCCCCCGTCCACCAGGGCCCGCAGGTGGTTGAGGGTGACCGCCGAGCGGTGGTAGGCCTGCAGCAGCCGCGCGGGGTCCGCCTCCCGCTGGTCCGGGCTAAGGCTGTTGATGAGGTCGCCCCGGTAGACCGGCACCTCGCGGCCGTCCACCACCTCGGTGTTCCCGCTGCGGGGCTTGGCGTACTGCCCCGCGATGCGGCCCAGGTGGACGACGCCGGTGCGGCCGCCGTGGGTGATCAGCACGGACATCTGCAGCAGCACCCGGAGCTTGTCCTGGATGAGTCCGCCGCGGCAGTCCGCGAAGGCCTCGGCGCAGTCCCCGCCCTGCAGCAGGAAGCGCTTGCCCGAGGCGGCCTCGGCCAGCAGCACGCCCAGGTGGTCGATCTCCTCGGCCACCACCAGGGGCGGCAGCTCGGCCAGCTCGGCCAGGGCGGCACCCAGCGCCTCAGGATCGCGGTAGGTGGGCTGCTGGGCGGCGGGGCGCTGCTTCCAGGAATCAGGGGTCCAGTTCATGGCGGGCTTCCTTGATGTGGCGGGGTGACGGGGGCGGGGGGCGCTGCTCAGATTCATAGAGACGCCTGGGGGTAGCTGCCCAGGACCTTGAGGGAGGCGCAGACGCTGCGCAGCTCCACCAGGACCTCGGCCATGGCCGGGTCGGCCTCATGGCCCTCCACATCCAGGAAGAAGGCGTACTCCCAGAGCTTCCGGCGCGTGGGCCGGCTCTGGATGCGGCTCAGGTTCAGGCCGCGCCGGGCCAGGGGCTCCAGCAGGTGCAGCAGGGCGCCGGGCCCGTCCTGGGCCAGGGCCAGCAGGGTGGTGCGGTCCCGGCCCGTGGGCTCGGAGCCCTTGGGCCCCACCACCACGAAGCGGGTGGCATTGGCCGCCAGGTCCTGGATCTGGGTCTCGGCGACCTTGAGGCCGAAGAGGTCCGCGGCCAGCTCCGAGGCCACGGCGGCGCCCTCGGCGTCCTCCCGGGCCAGGCGCGCGGCCTCGGAAGTCGACGGCGCCTCGATGCGGTCCGCGTGGGCGAGGTGGGTCTCCAGCCAGCCCCGGCACTGGCTCAGGGCCTGGGGATGGGAGTAGACCCGGCGCACGGCGCTCAGGTCCAGGTCGGACCGCACCAGCAGGGCCTGGTCCACGGGCAGCAGGATCTCCGCGCAGATGCGGAGCGGGCTCTCCAGGAAGGCGTCGAGGGTGGACTCCACGGCGCCCTCGGTGGCGTTCTCCACGGGCACCACGCCGTAGTCTGCCCGCTGGCGCTCCACAGCCTGGAACACGGCTCCGATGGTGCCCAGGGGCAGGGCCTGGCTGGAGCCGCCGAACTGCTGGCGCGCGGCCAGGTGGGTGAAGGTGCCCTCGGGCCCGAGGAAGGCCACCCGCAGAGGTTTCTCCAGGCTCAGGCAGGCGCTCATGACCTCCTGGAACACGTTGCGCACCGCCGCCGAGGGGAAGGGTCCGGGGTTGGCAGCCTCCATGCGGGCCAGCACCTCCCGCTCCCGCCGGGGCACATGGAAGAGCGCCTCGGGCGAGGCCGCCGTCTTGATGCGGCCCACCTCCGAGGCGAGCTTCGCCCGCTGGTTGAGGAGCGCCAGCAGCTGGTCATCGACGGCATCGATGGCCTGCCGGAGGCCGGCGAGGTGCGAGGGGTCGGGCTGGGTCATGGGGATCCCCAAATGAAAGCCCCCGAGCCGGTTGGACTCGGGGGCGAAGGCGGAAGCGGGTTTGAATCTAGACGCCGCTCAGCCTCGCACCCGAGGTGCGAAAGCTAAAGAAGAAGAAGCGGCGGGAGGTGGACATGGCGGTTCCAACAACTTTGCCGGAATCCGCGCGGTCCTGCAACCCTTAGGCGCCCAGGTGCTGGAAGGCCTCGGCCAGGCAGGCGGCCCAGGTCTCGTCCGGGGTCTCTTCCAGGAAGAACTCCACCGCATGGCCCGCGGGGCGGGCCTCCAGGTGCAGGGACCAGGTCTCGAACAGGGCGTCCAGGGGGGCCGAGTCCAGGGGGTTGTGGCGGTATTTGTGGGACTTGCGGGCCCGGTCCACATCGGGGCCGCGGAGGCAGACCCCCTCCCGGCGGGTGGCCACGAAGGTGAACGCCTGCACCCACTTGCCGTCCATGAACTGGTTGAAGTGCAGGTAGGCGCCGTGGAGGCTGCGGGAGAAGTCCAGCACCCGCTTCTTGCCGGTCCACTTCGCGGTCCAGAGGGTCAGGATCGTCTCCAGACGCGCCCGCTCCGAAGGGTGCTTCAGGCAGCCTTGGGCATAGGGCAGAAAGTCGTCGAGTTGTTCCAAGGTCCGGCCTCCGGGGTGCTCCAGCCTACCGCAGCGCGGCGGGAGACCGGGGGGCATCCAACGAAGATGTCGCTACCATGAGCGCAGCCCAGAGAACCCCATGCCCGCCTCCCCCTTCAAGCAGGTGCCTGTTCCGGAACGTCCTCGGCAGCCCTGGGCGCTGGCGCTCGCGGTATTGCTGGTCTGCCTCGGCGCCACCCTCGTGGCCTGGGTCACCGCCCGACAGGGCCAGCAGCAGCGCGACCAGGCCCGCCTGGACCGGTTCGTCGTCCGGACCCAGCTCAACCTCCAGGACCGCCTGGGGCGCTACGAGGACATCGCCCGGGGGGCCGAGGGCTTCTTCAGCGGGGACCTCCGCCACCAGGACCGAATCCAGTGGCACGACTACGTGGCCCGCCTGGACCTGCCCGGCCGCCACCCGGGACTGACCAGCCTCGCCTTCATCCGACGGGTCCCAGGCGGGGATCTGCGGGCCTTCTTCTCGGCCAACCCCCACCTCAGCCGGCGCTACCTGCTGCCCGCCTCCGATCCGCTCCACCTGCCCTATCCGGCCACCCCGGGCGATCACCTCATCATCCAGCTGTGCGAGCCCGGGGACCGGGCGGCGCTGGCGCTGGGCCTCGACGTGGCTTCCAATCCAAGCCAGCGGGCCGCCGCCGAGTGGGCGGAGGGGACCGGCCAGCCGGTGCTCTCGGGGATCATCCAGTTCACCCGACCTGAAGGCCGGTTTGACGCCGTGACGCTCTTCGTGCCCGTCTTCGCCGGGAATCCCGCCGATGCCGCCAGCCGCCGGCAGGCCCTCAAGGGCTGGGTCTCCGCCGGCATCCTGATCAAGGAGCTCATGGCCGACATCCTCCGCGGAGAGGACCAGGGCATCGCCCTCGAGGTGGTGGACACCCAGGCCACCGGAGGCCCCCAGGTGCTCTTCGTCAATCCCGACTGGCCCCCGGGCGCCCCCCCCACCCTGGTCAAGCGGGTGGTCCTCGCCGACCGCGAGGTGGAGCTGCGCTACGGCATCCGGCGGACCTTCTACCAGACCGAGGGGCGCAACCTGAGCCTGGTCCTGCTGCTGGGCGGGCTGGCCATGAGCATCAGCCTGGCGGGGCTGGTCTGGTCCCTGGCCGGGACCCGGCGCCGCGCCATGAAGCTGGCCCAGGACATGAACGCGTCCCTCTACGAGGCCCTGCAGCGGAACCGCAGCCATCTGGCATCCACCCCCCTGGCGGTGATCGAGACCGACTCGGCCTTCCAGGTGCGCGAGTGGAACCCGACCGCCGAGCGGATCTTCGGCTACACCCGGGAGGACATCCTGGGCCAGGACCCCCGGCTGCTCATCCCCGAGGAGCACCAGACCGAGGTGGAGGACCAGCGCCAGACTTTGCTCCGGTCCGATGCCGGCAGCCAGTTCACCACCGAGAACCTCACCCGCACGGGCCAGCGGATCCTGTGCAACTGGTACGGCTCGGCCCTGCGGGGCGAGGACGGGCGGTTCCTGGGGATCATCCTGCTGGCCGAGGATGTCACCGAGCGTCGCCGGGCCGAGAGCGCCCTGCGCCAGGCCCAGAAGCTGGAGAGCCTCGGCGTCCTGGCCGGGGGCATCGCCCACGACTTCAACAACCTGCTCACCGCCATCCTCGGCAACGCCGAGCTGGCCCTGGAGCGCGTCCAGGAGAATCCGCCTCTGCGGGCGGCCCTGCAGCGCATCGAGGCCACCACCCAACGCGGGGCGGACCTGGCCCGCCAGCTCCTGGCCTATGCGGGCAAGGCCCGCTTCTCGGTGCGCCCCCTGGACCTGAACGCCCTCATCCGCGAGATGAGCGAGCTGCTGTCTGTGTCCATCTCCAAGAAGGTGACCCTGCTGACCGACCTGCAGCCTGACCTGCCTCCGGTGGCGGCGGACAGCGCCCAGTTCCAGCAGGTGGTCATGAACCTGGTGACCAACGCCTCCGAGGCCATCGGCGAGCGGGCGGGCACCGTGATCCTCCGCACCCGGGCGGTCACCTACTCCAAGGACGACCTGGTGGTGGCCTTCCCGGGCCAGGTGCTGGATCCGGGCCGCTATGTCCGCCTGGAAGTGCAGGACAATGGCTGCGGCATGGATGTCGAGACCATCGGCCGCATCTTCGACCCTTTCTTCACCACCAAGTTCACGGGCCGGGGGCTGGGGCTGTCCGCCATGCTCGGCATCGTCCGAGGCCACCGGGCCGGGCTCCGGGTGGAGAGCGCCACCGACAAGGGCACCACGTTCATCCTGCTCTTCCCCGCCTCGGAGACCGCCCCGGAGGTGGTACCGTCCGCGCCGGCCTCGGCCCCTACCGCCACGGGCACGGTGCTGGTGGTGGACGACGAGGGCATCATCCGCGAGCTGGCCCGGGGCGCCCTCCAGGGCGCAGGCTTCCAGGTGCTGGAGGCGCGGGACGGGCTAGAAGGTGTCCAAATATTTGAAAAAGAAAAAGATAATATTCACCTGGTCCTGCTGGACATGACCATGCCCCGCATGGGCGGCGCCGAGGCCTTCCGCCGCATCCGGACGCTCTCACCCTCCTGCCCCGTGCTGCTGACCAGCGGCTACACCCAGCGGGAGTCCCTGGAGTCCCTGGTGGACCTCCCGCCGGACGGCTTCCTTCAGAAACCCTTCAGGATTCGGGAATTGGTTGCCAAGGTCCGGGAGATTCTTCGAGACCGGGGCCCGAAAAACAAAACTTAATAACCATTTGAGAATCTATTGATCGCACCTAAGTCCATGCGATAACAGCTCTCTGTGCCATGGATCACAAGTATTCCTACTTAGGTTTTTAGACAAAGAAATCAGGACCTGAACATCTCATGCTGAATGGATCTGGAGGCATCCATGTCCAACTCGGCCCCGAAGTTGATCAGCTCTGGCAACCTGCCGACGCCCAACTGGCACGCCACGCACGAAGAAGCCCTGGGTCGTCTGACCCGGATGTCCGAAGCCCTGGTCGCCAGCGACTGGACGGGTGTGGATGCCGGCGCCAAGTGGATCTACGAGGTGCTTCGGCCCCACAACGAGGCCGAGGAGCGCGAGCTCTTCCCGCTGCTGGAGGAGATCGGCGCCGAGTCCCTGCTGCAGCGCCTCTTCGAGGACCACCGGCAGATGTGGGACCTGACGCTGCAGCTGCTGGCCGAGATCAACGACGGCCAGGTCCGCGCCCCCCGCTCCCTGACCCTGCTGGGCCAGCGGCTGGTGGACCTGATCCGCGACCACATCGAGGCCGAGGACTACCTCATGCTGCCCCTGCTCAAGGGGAAGTCCCTCTATGCCTCCGACGCCGAGACCCAGGACGGCTACCTGATTCTGGAGAAGAAGCTCATCGCCCCGGAGACCTGGTCCTTCATCGTCCAGGCCCCCCAGGTGGCCCGCGGCCGCAAGCCGGGCCAGTTCTTCATGGTCGCCCCCTTCCCGGAGAGTGAGCGCATCCCCCTCACCCTGGCCGGCGGCGACGCGCGCAAGGGCTACATCCACTTCATCATGCAGGAAGTCGGCGCCACCACCCAGGCCATGGGCAAGCTCAGCGCCGGCGACCGCCTCTACGCCGTGGCCGGTCCCATGGGCACCCCCACGGAGCTGGTCGAGGAAGGCACCATCGTGCTGATGGCGGGCGGCTACGGTTCCGCCGCCATCCTGCCCGCGGCCGAGGAGCTCCACGCCCAGGGCCGCCGCGTCATCACCATCCTTGGCGGCCGCAGCAAGGAGCGCGTGCTGCTGGCGGACGAGCTGGGCGCGGCCTCGGCCGAGCTCATCGTCACCACCGATGACGGCACCCTGGGCCGCCAGGGCCTGGTCACCGACGCCCTCAAGGACATCATCGCCCGGGAGCCCGTCGCCCAGGTGGTCGCCGTGGGCCCCCTGCCCATGATGCGCGCCGTGGCCGACCTGACGAAGCCCCACGAGATCTTCACCCTGGTCAGCCTCAATGCCCTGATGGTCGACGGCACCGGCATGTGCGGCGGCTGCCGCGTCTCCGTGGGCGGCCAGACCAAGTTCGCCTGCTTCGACGGCCCGGACTTCGACGGCCACAAGGTGGACTTCAACATGCTGCGCATGCGGCAGGACTGGTACAAGTCCGAGGAGAAGGACATCTGCAGCCCCGAGGACTGCAAGATCGGCCGCGTGGCCGCCACAGGTCCCGTGGACTACTCGCAGTACCTGAACGAGCCCGTCACCGACCTCGACTGGAAGAACCTGGACCTGAACACCATCAAGCCCAGCCAGAAGATGAAGATCCCCCGCCAGGCCATGGCCTGCCAGCCGCCCGAGCTGCGTGTCTGCAACTTCGACGAGGTCAGCCTCGGCCTGTCGGCCGAGCAGGCCAAGCTGGAAGCCGCCCGCTGCATCATGTGCAAGCACCCCGCCTGCATCGACGGCTGCCCCGTCAGCATCGACATCCCGGCCTTCCTCATGGAGATCGTCAAGGGTGATCCCCAGGGCGCCGCCCGCGTCATCAAGCAGAGCTCGCCCCTGGGCTCGGTCTGCGGCCGGGTCTGCCCCCAGGAGAAGCAGTGCGAGATCAAGTGCGTCATCGGCATCAAGGGTGAGCCCGTCTCCATCGGCCGCCTCGAGCGCTTCGCCGCGGACTCCATGCTCGGCTCCACGGAGCTGCCGCCCGTCGAGGCCGCCACAGGCAAGAAGGTCGCCGTCATCGGCGCGGGCCCCGCGGGCCTCACCGTCGCCGGCGAGCTCATCAAGAAGGGCCACCAGGTCACGGTCTACGACGCCCTGCACAAGCCGGGCGGCGTGATGCTCTACGGCATCCCCGAGTTCCGCCTGCCCAACAAGATCGTGGACACGGAAGTGGACACCCTCCGGCGCCTGGGCGTGAAGTTCGTCATGAACACCCTGATCGGCCGCAGCATGACCCTGGACGATCTGCGCAAGGAGAATGACGCCATCTTCATGGGCACCGGCGCCGGCCTGCCGAAGATGATGGGGATTGCCGGCGAGGAGTTCAAGGGCGTCTACACCGCCAACGAGTTCCTCACCCGCATCAACCTCATGCGCGCCGACCTGTTCCCGGAATACAGCACCCCGGTGACCATCGGCAAGAATGTGATCATCGTGGGCGCCGGCAACACCGCCATGGACGCCGCCCGCGCCGCCCGCCGCATGGGCGCCGAGCATGTGACGGTGGTCTACCGCCGCACCATCAAGGAGTCCACGGCTCGCGGCGAGGAGCTCGAGCACGCCCACGAGGAGGGCGTTGAGTTCAAGTTCCTCACCACTCCCGTGCAGCTCCACGGCAGCGAGAAGGGCTGGATGACCCACGCCGAGTGCGCCGTGATGGAGCTGGGCGAGCCCGGTCCCGACGGCCGCCGCAGCCCCAAGATGACCGACGAGCGCATCATGATCCCCTGCGAGACCCTGGTGGTCGCGCTGGGCTTTGATGTGAACCCGCTCATCGCCATGACCGAGAAGGGCCTCCGGACCCTCAAGGGCGGCGTCGTGGTGGTCAATGAAGAGACCGGCGAGACCTCCCTGCCTGGCGTCTATGCCGGCGGCGATGTCATCACCGGCGGCGCCACCGTCATCCTGGCCATGGGCCAGGGCCGCCGGGCCGCGGGAGCCATCCATGAGCGCCTCATGGGCGCCGCGGTGTCCAGCTCCTGACGCCGGAATTTCCAATGAAGACGACCGATTTATCATGTATCATGGGACGGGTGAATTACCTGTCCTGATACCTATCGCCGGAACGGTCCAGCGGACCCCCGGAAGGAGCAAAAAATGACTAAGCGCGTCATGAAGACCCTGGATGGGAACGAGGCCACCGCCTCGGTCGCCCATCGCCTCAGCGAGGTCATCGCCATCTACCCCATCACGCCCTCTTCGAACATGGGCGAGTGGGCGGACGAGTGGAGCTCCCAGGGGAAGCTGAACGTCTGGAAGACCATCCCCTCGGTCATCGAGATGCAGTCCGAGGGCGGCGCCGCCGGCGCGGTCCACGGCGCGCTCCAGGCCGGCAGCCTGACGACGACCTTCACGGCGTCCCAGGGCCTGCTCCTGATGATCCCGAACATGTACAAGATCGCCGGCGAGCTGACGCCCTTCTGCATGCACGTCAGCGCCCGCACCCTGGCCACCCACGCCCTGAGCATCTTCGGCGACCACTCGGACGTGATGTCCTGCCGCATGACCGGCTTCGCCATGCTGAGCTCCGAGAGCGTCCAGCAGGCCCATGACTTCGCCGCCATCTGCCACGCCGCCACTCTGCGGGCCCGCGTGCCCTTCCTGCACTTCTTCGACGGCTTCCGCACCAGCCACGAGGTCGCCAAGATCGAGATCCTCACCGACGGCGACCTCCGCCACATGGTGCCGGACGAGCTCGTCGCCCAGTTCCGCACGCTGGCCCTGACCCCCGACGCCCCGGTCATCCGCGGCACGGCCCAGAACCCCGACACCTTCTTCCAGGCCCGCGAGGCCTGCAACTCCTACTACGCCGCCTGCCCCGCCATCGTGCAGCAGGAGATGGACCGCTTCGGCGCCCTCACCGGCCGCAACTACCGCCTCTACGACTACTACGGGCACCCCGAGGCCGAGCGCGTCGTCATCATCATGGGCTCCGGCTGCGACACCACCCACGAGTACGTCGAGCACGCCGTGAAGCAGGGCGAGAAGGTCGGCGTCCTGAAGGTCCGCCTGTTCAGGCCCTTCGCCATCCCCGAGTTCGTCCGCGCCCTGCCCGCCTCCGTCAAGAAGCTGGCCGTGCTGGACCGCTGCAAGGAGCCAGGCGCTCCCGCCGAGCCCATGCACCTCGAAGTCATCGCCGCCCTGCACGAGGGCCGCGAAGAGGGCCACACCACCCTCAACCCCAAGATCGTGGGCGGCCGCTACGGCCTCTCCTCCAAGGAGTTCACCCCGGCCATGGTCAAGGGTGTCTTCGAGAACCTGGCCAAGGACAAGCCGAAGAACAACTTCACCATCGGCATCGTGGATGACGTCAGCCACACCTCCCTGCCCTATGACCCCAGCTTCGACGTGGAGCCCGCGGACGTGACCCGCGCCCTCTTCTACGGCCTGGGCGCTGACGGCACCGTGGGCGCGAACAAGAACTCCATCAAGATCATCGCCGAGGAGACCCCCAACTTCGGCCAGGGCTACTTCGTCTACGACTCCAAGAAGTCCGGCGCCATCACCATCAGCCACCTGCGCTTCGGGCCCCGCCCCATCCGCAGCGCCTACCTGGTGACCAAGGCCAACTTCATCGCCTGCCACCAGACCAGCTTCCTCGAGAAGTACGAAATGCTGGAGACCGCGGTCCCCGGCGCCACCTTCCTGCTGAACACGCCCTACGGCAAGGACGCCGTGTGGGAGACCCTGCCCCAGGAAGTGCAAGAAGCCATCGCCAGCAAAAACCTCAAGTTCTACGTCATCGACGCCTACGAAGTGGCCAAGAACACTGGCATGGGCGTGCGCATCAACACCATCATGCAGACCTGCTTCTTCGCCATCTCCGGCGTGCTGCCCCGCGAGGAGGCCATCGAGCAGATCAAGAAGGCCATCAAGAAGACCTACGGCAAGAAGGGCGACGCCGTCGTGAAGCAGAACTTCCACGCCGTCGACGAGACCCTGGCCAACCTCTACGAAGTGAAGGTCCCCGCTGCCGCCTCCTCCACCCGTGTGCGGCCCCCCACGGTGCCCACCGAGGCGCCTGAGTTCATCAAGCGCGTGAGCGCCGTGATGATGGAAGGCAAGGGCGACCTGCTGCCCGTGAGCGCCTTCCCCATCGACGGCACCTGGCCCGTGGGCACCACCAAGTGGGAGAAGCGCAACATCGCCCTCGAGATCCCCGAGTGGGACGCGGGCATCTGCATCCAGTGCAACAAGTGCGTGATGGTCTGCCCCCACGCCGCCATCCGCGCCAAGGTCTTCGACCCGGCGGAGCTGGCCGGCGCGCCCGCGACCTTCAAGGCCGTCGACTACAAGGGCGCCGAGTTCAAGGGCCAGAAGTACTCCCTCCAGGTGGCCCCTGAGGACTGCACCGGCTGCAACCTCTGCGTGGCCGTCTGCCCCGCCAAGGACAAGAGCAACCCCAAGCACAAGGCCATCGACATGGTCGCCCAGGCGCCGCTGCGCGAGGCCGAGGCCGCCAACTTCCAGTTCTTCCTGGACCTGCCCGAGGTCGACCGCACCAAGGTCAAGATGGACATGAAGGGCAGCCAGTTCCTCGAGCCGCTGTTCGAGTTCTCTGGCGCCTGCTCCGGCTGCGGCGAGACCCCCTACATCAAGCTGCTCACCCAGCTCTTCGGCGACCGCACCCTGATCGCCAACGCCACCGGCTGCTCCAGCATCTACGGCGGCAACCTGCCCACCACGCCCTACACCAAGAACCGCGACGGCCGCGGGCCCGCCTGGGCCAACAGCCTCTTCGAGGACAACGCGGAGTTCGGCCTGGGCCTGCGCCTCTCGGTGGACAAGCACCAGGAGTTCGCCCTCGAGCTGATGCACCGCCTGTCCGCCACGCTGGGCGACGAGCTCATCACCGGCATCGCCACCGCCGACCAGAGCAATGAGGCCGGCATCAAGGCCCAGCGCGACCGGGTCGAGATCCTCAAGCAGAAGGTCCGCCTCATGGCCGAGCCCGAAGCCAAGATGCTCCTCGACCTCGCCGACTACCTGGTCGACAAGAGCGTCTGGATCGTCGGTGGCGACGGCTGGGCCTACGACATCGGCTACGGCGGCCTGGACCACGTCCTCGCCTCCGGCCGCAACGTGAACGTCCTGGTGCTCGACACCGAGGTCTACTCCAACACCGGCGGCCAGGCCTCCAAGTCCACGCCCATGGGCGCCGGCGCCAAGTTCGCTACGGCCGGCAAGAGCATGCCCAAGAAGGACCTCGGCATGATCTCCATGAGCTACGGCGGCATCTACGTGGCCAAGGTCGCCTTCGGCTTCCGCGACGCGCAGACCGTGAAGGCCTTCCAGGAAGCTGAGTCCTACAAGGGACCCAGCATCATCCTGGCCTACAGCCACTGCATCGCCCACGGCTACGACATGGCCAATGGCTGCGACCAGCAGAAGCTCGCGGTGGACTGCGGTCACTGGCCGCTGTTCCGCTTCGATCCCCGCCGCGCCGACCTGGGCCAGAACCCGCTCCAGATGGACTCCGGCTCCCCGAAGATCCCCCTCGGCGAGTACGTCCGCAACGAGACCCGCTTCCGCATGATCGAGCAGCAGAACCCCGAGCACTTCAAGAAGCTGCTCGCCCAGTCGCAGCATGAGATCTCCAACCGGTTCTCTGTCTACGAGCAGCTCTCCAAGCTGACCGTCACCCCCAAGGAAAGCTGAGGCAGCCATGGATCTCAAAACCTCGTACCTCGGTCTCCAGCTGGCCCATCCCCTGATGGCCGGTGCCTCGCCCCTGGTTGACGACATGGGCATGGTCAAGCGCCTCGAAGACGCCGGTGCCTCCGGCATCGTGATGCACTCCCTCTTCGAGGAGCAGATCACCCGCGAAGAGCAGGGCACGCTCATGGACATGGAGCTGCATGCGAACTCCAATGCCGAGGCCGTCTCCTACTTCCCCCAGCCCGACGACTTCCGCCTCGGGCCCGAGCGCTACCTCGAGCAGCTCCGCCGCATCAAGGAGGCCGTGGCCGTTCCGGTCATCGCCTCCCTGAACGGCACCACCGCCGCGGGCTGGCTGCACTACGCCCAGCTCATGGAACAGGCCGGCGCCGATGCGCTCGAGCTGAACGTCTACTACATCGCCACGGACGCGAAGGAGTCCGCTGCCGATGTGGAGAAGCGCACCCTCGACGTGGTCCGCACCGTGAAGGCCCAGGTGAAGATCCCCGTTGCCGTGAAGCTCTCTCCGTTCTTCTCCTCCCTGGCGCACTTCGCCGGGGAGCTGGAGGCGGCGGGCGCCGATGGCCTGGTGCTCTTCAACCGCTTCTTCCAGCCTGACATCAACGTGGAAGAGCTGCTGGCGGAACCCAGCCTGCAGCTGTCCGGCCCCTCGGACCTGCTGCTTCGCCTCCGCTGGCTCGCCGTGCTCCACGGACGCATCAAGGGCAGCCTCGCAGTCACCGGTGGCGTCCATGACGGCATCGGCGCCCTGAAGGCCGTCATGGCCGGTGCAGACGCCGTCCAGATGGTGTCCGCCCTGCTGATCCACGGGCCCGAGCGGCTGGCCCAGACCCGCGCGACCCTGGCCGAGTGGCTGGAGGAGCACGAGTACGAGTCCCTGGCCCAGGCCCGGGGCAGCATGAGCCTCCTGAAGAGCCCGAATCCCCAGGCCTTCACCCGCGCCAACTACATGCGGATCCTCAACGGGTGGAAGCCCTGAGCTCCCGCCAGCCTTGAGAAAAATCCCCCGGCGGCGCCGGGGGATTTTTTTGCGTTGTGCAATTCATCACACGGATTCAATGTCATTGACCTTAAGATCGTCTATTATCTAAGGCGACCCATCCATCTTCGTAGGTGACTATGCTACCTCTATCCCAGTCTTCTGGTTACGCGGTCCTGGCCATGAGCTGCCTCCAGGATCCTGGCGGCAAGCCCACCCTGGTGGTGGACGTCGCCGCCCGCACAGGCTTCCCGCGCCCCTACCTCTCCAAGATGATCCACAAGCTGGCCAAGGTCGGGCTGGTGATGGCCAAGCGTGGCAACAAGGGCGGCGTCGTGCTGGCCCTGGCCGCCAAGGAGATCACCCTGGACCTCATCGCCGAGGCCGTGGACGGCTCCGAGTGGCGCAACCAGTGCCTCCTCGGCTTCAAGGACTGCTCGGATGAGCGGGCCTGCCCCTCCCACACCTTCTGGAAGGCCGAGCGCGATCACATCCACCGCTGCCTGAAGGACATCTCCCTGGAGGAGATCCGCACCTTCGAGCAGGCCAGCCGCACCTGGCGCCTGGCCGACGCGCTGCCTGAGAAGAAGCTCAAGCCCCGGGTCAAGAAGGCCGCGAAGCCTGCCGCCAAGAAGGCCCCCGCGAAGGCGGCAAAGCCCGCCGTGAAGAAGGCCGTCGCCAAGAAGGTCTGAGGCTCTGGTCGGATCACGAAAGAGGCCGCCCTCGGGCGGCCTCTTTCGTTCGGGGGTTTGCTTCCGGCGCTAGGCCGATTCCGAGGTCGGGACCGTAAACCCGTGGCGGGCCCGGAACCGCTCGACGCCAGCGTCCGGCAGGGTGGCCAGGTCCGCCAGGGAGACCGATCGCAGCCGCTCCATGATCTTGTCCCGGGTCTCTTCCCAGTACTCGTGAAGGGTGCAGGGCTTCGCAGCGGTGCAGGCGATCATGCCCATGAGGCAGCGCTTCTGCCAGGCCACCCCATCGATGGCGTCGGTCAGGTCCGCCACCGAGATCTCCGCAGAGGCCTTGGCCAGGACCACGCCGCCGTGGTGCCCGCGGCGGGCCACCACCAGGCCCTTCTTGGCCAGCTTGTGGATCAGCTTCGACAGGTAGGAGCGGGGAATCCCCGTGGACTCAGCGATGGCCTCGACCAGCACGGGCTGGCCCCCGGGCTCCTGGAGGCACCTCAGGGCGCGCACCGCGTAACCTGTGGTCTGGGACAGCGGAAGCATGGGATCCTCCTGCGAGAAACTCTGGCGTAAAGCCCTGCTCATCTTCGAAGATGCGCTCAAGGTCCATCAAATCAATTGACCCTGTGATCCTCATCACGTCATAAGCCCCCTGGAGGGACGTTGTCGAGGATTTCGCAGCATTCAAGCTGTCATGCCTGGACAGAGCCGTCCTGATGACCGCCGCTGTCTAGGTTTTTAGCCAGGCACCTTCAGGCCTTGCCGGCAGAGCATGGACTGGCCCCAACTGCAGGGAAACAGCGAGGCCCCCGTCTGTGGGACTCCTGGCGTTGAGGCCGGATGCCCTTGTCAGTGTGCCTCTCGGACGATGATGCGCTTGCTGTAAGCCTGGTAGGTCTCCGCCGGGATGATGCCCTTGGTCACCACGTCCGTCTTGGAGCGGTGTGGACGCTTGGCGATGATGGCGTCCGCCTGGGCGTCCGTGAGGCCCGGGAGGGCCTTCAGCTGCGCCTTGGTGGCCCGGTTCAGGTCGATGGCCACGGCCTTGGCCTTGGCGTCCGCATCGGCCTTGGCCTTGGCCTTCTTGGCGGCCGCCTTGGCCCGGGCCTCATGCACGGCCTTGGGCACCGGCTTCTTCTTGGGCGAGGCGTCGTCTTCCTGGGCCCAGGCCGCGGGGGCCAGGGCGCAGACGAGCAGCAGGGCGCCAAGAATGGTAACTGGTTTTTTATTCATGGAAATACCTCATGCTTTTGCTTATTTTCAGCGCAACCGGAGGCCCCTGTCAATCTCCAGGACCCTGGAAAAAAAGAACCCGGAGGCCGAGGCATCCGGGTTCTCTTCATGGCTCAGATCGTTCCGCGGGGCCCGGTTGCCCGGGCTCCGCGGTGGGGTTGACTAGAAGGTCATGTGGACGGCGCGGATGTCCGCAACCTTCCCGTTGCCGTGGCAGAGCAGGCACTGCTCGGTGTTGTTGATCGGCACGATGGGAGCGGCGCCGGCCACGGAGGTGACCACGGTGCTACGGGGCTTGGCAATGACGCCACCGTTGGCAGCAATGTGGAGCTTGGCAAGGTTGCTGTCGTGGCAGGCCACGCAAGCAGCGGTGATCGGGCTCGTCACCAGGGTGGCGGGCTCAGCTTCGAGGACGCCACCGGCGAGCACGACGATCGTGCCACCCGTGAGGGCCGTGGAGCTGGCGGTGTTCATACTGGGCCAGGTCCGGGCGGCCGAAGCAACCAGGGTGCTGTTCACAAAGAGGGTGGAACCGTAGTTGGTGTTGGGGGTGATCCAGGGCGCCGTGTAGGTCTTGGTGGAGTCATAGACGAACGGGGCGGTGGTGGACAGGGCGGTCAGGGTCGACGCGTAGGCACCGGAAGCATTGGTGTCCCACAGGAGGCTGGCAACCTGGCCGGCGTTGGTGCTGGCGCTGAAGTCATAGGACCCCGGCACGTGGCAGGCTTCGCAGTTGTTCAGGACGCCGGGGTAGCCGACTTCCCAATACAGGCCCGCGACTTCCCAGGTGAAGGGGATGACGCGCTTGGAGCCAGCGTGGATGGCGTGGACGACGGTCTTGATGTTGATGCCGAAGCCCGTCTGGGTGCTGCCGACCGTGTTGGTGTGGTGGCAGAAGGTGCAGGTGGGGGCATCGTTGCGCTGGCCGGCGTGGAAGACGCCTTCGGTGAAGATGCCCAGGCTCTTGTGGCAGGTGTTGCAGCGGGCGTTCTCGACGATGGGACGGCGAGCGGTGTCAGCCGAA
The DNA here is from genome assembly GCA_903863195.1 of uncultured Holophagaceae bacterium. Classification (GTDB taxonomy): domain Bacteria; phylum Acidobacteriota; class Holophagae; order Holophagales; family Holophagaceae; genus Geothrix. The sequence goes on along the minus strand of CAIPAY010000109.1, from coordinate 26,463 downwards.
CCCGTGGAGAGGGTGCCAGCCATCTTATACATGTTGGGGCTGGGAGGTACGACACCGCCCTGGTAGGGGGCAGCCTGCAGGACACCCTTGATCAGGGTCTGCCCGTAGGGGTAGGCCGCCAGGTTGATCTGGGTGAGAGGCATGGCATCCGTGTTGCTCACAGCCTTGGTGGCAGGAGGGCCACCGGCCGCAGCCGCAGCCACGCCGTAGGAGTAGCCGATGCCGCCGGTCCGCAGGGTCGCGGTGGCGGGAATGGTCACGTGACCGAAGGTGGCGGTGTAGTAGCCGCTGGCGTCGGGGCCCGTGAGGGTGGCGCCGGTCTGGCCACCGCGCCAGAGCTTGCGCAGCGCGAGGCTCACCGTGGCGTTCCAGTCCTTGGGAGCGGCGATGCCGTCCTGGGGCACTGCGTAGGCGAAGTAGAGGGTGGTGCTGCCGACCCAGTTGGTGATCAGCTCGTTGCCGTCACCACCGTTGGCGGTGGCATCCCAGGTGTTGAAGACCACAGGGGCGGTGGTCAGGCCGTCCTGCAGGAAGCGGAAGACGAACACGGGGTGCTTGGTGGCGTCGACGTAGACCTTAGAGATGTCGTACTTGAACCAGTGGGCGCCCGCGGGCAGGTTGGCGAGGTCGCTGGGGACGTAGCCGGAGTTGGTGTGGCTGTTGCTGGCATCGCCACCCTGCGCGGCGGTCAGGCCGGCATTGGTCGCATTGGGAGGCGTCACGGGGACGTGGTTCAGGGCCACGCCGGCGGGGCCGTGGCAGCTGGTGCAGAGCACGTCATCCAGCATCGGGCCACCAGCGTGGTTGGTGCCCTTGACCCAGTCAACGCTGTCGTGGCAGGCGCCGCAAGCCATGCGGCTGGGGACGTTCTTCCAGTTGTCGCCGAGGGCGGCAGTGGCGGGATTGGCCGAGGTGTGGCAGGTGGTGCAGTTCTGGATGCTCTGGGGGTAGCGGACCTCGTTGAAGAGGATGCCGCCGTAGTTGTAGCCCTGGTTGGTGAGGCCCTCGCCCGTGTGCAGGCGGTGCAGGAAGGCAGGCAGGTCGCCAGCGGCCAAGCCGTTGATCTTGGAGGTGCTACCGCTGTAGGTCTTCACGCCCGTGGTGGGATCGGTGGAAGCCACGGTGGCTTCGGCGTTGCCGTACTTGCGCTGGTCGTTGTGGCACATCACGCAGTAGCGGGGGTCCTTCCGGCTGCCGCCGTGGACGACGAGCTCCGTGTGGCAGGCGTTGCAGGCGGCCAGGGTCACGATGTCGCGGCTGGCGGCGGGAGCGGCCACCGCGCCCGTGGCAGGCACGAAGTCGTAGACGATGTTGGCGGGGTTCTTGACGGGCACGCCGACGATGCCGCTGTTGGAGGCGTCGGGGGTGTTGGTGCTGGTCCCGCGGGCGTTGCCGCCCACCTGGATGGAGACGCGGTGGGTGAGGACGTTGTTGAAGGTCACATCACCCAGGTCGGCGCGGGTGTTGCTGCCGGTGTAGGTGTAGCCATCCAGGAAGGCCTGGGCGGCAGTGATGTCACGGTAGAAGGTGTACTTGTAGCTGCCATCGCCGTTGTCGACCAGGGTGCCAGTGCTGTCGGTGCTGGGCTTGCCGGGGGCAACCGCGGTGGTGGTGGTGGGCATGGAGGTCACGACATAGCTGACCCACTTGCTGGGGCTGCCGTTGGTGCCAGGGACGAGCTTGGCGATGCTGAAGGCCAGGCTCGCGTAGCTGGAAGCCAGGGCGTTGGAAGCCTTCGTGGTGAAGCCGATGCCAGACACGGGCACGCCGTACTGGTTGACCAGCTTGAAGTTCACGACCGGCTTGCCGGCGGCGGCGGAGACGGAGACGCTGGTGACGCTGCCGCTAATGGACAGGTTCGCCCACTCGTCGGGGGTCAGGGCGGCGGCATTGACGGTGATGACCGGGCTGGTGCCGTTGGTCCCGTTGGTCCCGTTGGTCCCGTTGGTGCCATTGGTGCCGCTGGTGCCGGCGGGTCCGGTGGCGCCGGTGGCGCCGTCCTTGCCGTTGCAACCGATCAGCGCGATGGCGATCGCTGCGGTGGCGATGAGCCCGCAGAGCTGTTTCAGGGGGGTATGCTTCATTGTTCTTTCTCCTTGAATTGAGGTGGTGAAGCGGTTGCAGAGCGGTCGAAGAGAAGTGCTTGTCTCACTGGACGGGATGTCGCACCTCCTTTGAGTACAGGGGCCCCGTTGGGCCGTAGGCTAGCGCTTGACGTTGGTTCCGTGGCAGAGGGTGTTGTTGAGGCAGCCCGGGGCCGAGCCGAGGGGATCGGCGGCGGTGATGAGCGGCTTCAGGGTCGAGTTGGCGCCGGCGGTGTGGCACTTGGCGCACTCGGTGGCATTCGCCTGGTTGGTGCGGATGTGGCTGGGCGCGGTCAAGGTGGTTCCGGTCCAGGGACGATTCGGGTGCGGCGCCTTGGTGTGGCAGGACTTGCAGGAGATCGTGATGCCGTTGTCGAAGCTCGACCCGTGGCACTTGGCGCAGTGGGCAAAGCCGACCATCGCCGTGGGGCTGGCGGCGTTCGGGGCGGCCTGGGCACCGAGGCGACCGTGCTGCGTGGGAAGCGCCCAGTCCTCGGGGTGGTTGACGGCGGTGTGGCACTTGAAGCAGCTCCAGCCGGAGATGCCGCCAGCCTGGGCGGGATCATCGGTGGAACCGTGGCAGGTCCGGCACTGCTCGGGGGCCTTGACATACTCGGCCCAGTGGTCCTGGATCCAGGTCGTGGGGTGCACGCCCGTGGTGGCGTTGAAGGGAACCGCTTTGCTCGCGGTCCCGGCGCAGCCCCAGGCAAGGAGCGTGAGCACCATCGCGAAGCAGCTTCCCGCCATCAGTCTAGTTCGGCTCATTGTGTTCCCTTTCGGCACTCAAGCGGATCTACCGGTGACAAGCCTGGCACTTGTCGTTGTTGGCCCTGCCGTGGCACTTGAAGCAGCTGGAGGGATCCATCTTTCCTTCAATGCGGTGCAGGGTCATGTAATCGCCCCGATGCGGCGCAACCCGGTCAGGGCGGTCGCTCAGCCGGGTGGCGGGCTTCATGGGGGCCTTGCCGCCGTGGCAGTCCGTGCAGAAGGACTGGGCATGGCAGGAGGCGCAGGTGTTGGTGTCCTGGTTGGCCTGGAAGCGGTGGTCCTTCACGAACCCGGCGGTGTGGTCAAAGGTGGCGTAGGGCTTGAGGGCACCCTTGGACACGTCGGTGGTGTGGCACTCGGAGCAGACGGGCCGACCGGCGCCGAGCTCCTGGGGGTGGGTCCTGGCGAAGCTCGCCTCGGGGGAGACGAGGCTGCACGCCATGAGGACACCGAGGCCCAGCACAGCGGCGAAGACCTTGAGAGCGGTTTTGCGGGCCATTAACGACCTCCCTTGCTAGCCATGCCGAAGCGGTACTCGGCCCGCAGAAGCCCCCGGGTCTCGTTCTTGGAGACAGCGGTGGTTGCGTGGCTGAGATCGCCGGACACCTTCACGTTCTTGGTTACCTCGTAGCCCAGCGAGCCGACCACCTCGTAGAGGTTCTTGAGGCCGTTCAGGTAGGGGTTGGACGCGCGGTACTTCTGCAGGATGCCGTCCAGGCTGGCCGTGAACTTGCCCTTGGTGACCAGGGCCCAGGCGCGAGCTTCCCCGTAGGAGAGGCTGCGGAAGGGGGCGGCGGAATCCACCAACAGGGCCTTGGCGGCGTTCGCCACGTGGCCGCTGGCGCCCAGCAGCAGGGTCCTGTCGGCATTGGCCCAGCGCAGCTCGCCGCCGGCCTTGTTCACTTCACCGTAGCTCTCGCGGCTCGTGTGGCGATAGTCGGCAATCAGCTGGATCGACCAGGGCGCGTTCCAGGTGATGTTGCCGCCCCAGCCCTTGAACTTGTCGTTATCGGCCTGGCGGAAGAGGCTGGGCAGGTTGGTGCCGGCGAAGTAGTAGAGGAAGTTGCGCTCGGCGTAGTTGCCGGCCACGGAGACCTGGCTGCCCAGCTTGACGGTGGCGGTGTAGTCGTTCTCGGCAATGTTGCTGCGCTGGTTGGCGACGTCGTAAATCGTGCGGCCGCGCAGGTCGAGGAAGGTGGCAGGCACGTAGGTCAGGTCGATGCCGACCTGCCGACGGGTGTAGTCGACAGGCTGGGGGATGGTCAGGTCCTGAGCCATCTTGCTGCCGTCCTGCAGGTAGGAGACGCCGATCTCACCGGTGCTGGAGGGGCGCCAGCCCAGGCGGGCGCCGACGATGACGTCGCGCTGGAACTCGTAGTTCTTCTGCGCAGACTTGCCGCTGACGAAGTCCAAGTCCCCGGCCTTGTAGATGACAGGCTTGCCGGCGAAGCCGGAGAAGGTGAAGCCGCCGCGGAGGTCCGTCCGGGCGCTGACGCCGTCGACCTGCTCGAAGCCGGTGCTCTGGTTCACGGTGAAGCGGCCCGCCTTGATCTCGGCGTTGGCCTTGCTGAACTGGTACTGGAGGTAGCCGTAGTTCAGGTAGCCGGCAGACTTGGTGCCGTCGAAGTTGCTGGAGTCGCTGAGATCCGTCTTGCCCCAGCCGAAGAGGTGCAGGGACAGGTTGTCCGTGCCCAGCTTGGTGGCATCGATGCCCAGATACTGGGTGGCCGGCGTGTAGGTGGCCTTCTTGAAGCCCGGATCCTCTGACTTCCACATCTGGGCCATGGTGGTGCCGTAGAGGCTCACCTCCTGGCCCCAGGCCGTGGCAGACATCAGGGTGGCAATCAGGGCCACATGGGTGTGTCGTTTCATGATTCGCCTCTTCTCGTAGTGCTCGGTGCGTTGGGCCGTTCTGGAAGACGAATGGAGCGTGGTGACTGGTTTCCTGGATCCATCGGGGTGTGTCGCGTGTGGTGCAGAGCCTCAGAGGATTCAGGGGCTGTTGGAGAAACATTCAAGGGTGAAGCCGATGCAGGAGTCAGCAACGAAACTATGCCCAAGTTCAGGGCACCTCAAGTTAGGAAATGTGAGGTCAAGATATGCCTGTATGGTTGTTCTCGAACAAAAATCAACAATCTGGTGACACGAGTTGACTATATGTAAGTTGTTGTTTTTTAATGATTTTTCAAACCAAGGGAATGGCACAATACCGAGTTTGACAACGTTTGTGTCAACAACGAACCCGGTCAATGCCGACAAACTTGTGACCTTTGGCACTGGGTCACCGGACCAGGGGCTCTGAAGCCCGGAAACACGGTCTTTCAGGGGCCTGGCAAGGGGCTCCAGGGGTCGTCCCTTCCAGGTCAGAACCAAGCAGGTTCCCACCTGCCTGGCAGCTCCGCACCTACTGCCATGGCCCCCAAGCCGAAAGCCGGGATGCCCCCCTTTATCGGCACCGGTCTGTGCTATCTGGCCAGAAAAGCAGCTTCTCGAGGCCCTGTGACCCCAGACACTTGCCTTGCCCAACATACTTCCGGGCTGGAAATCACTGGAGGTTCGCATGATGGATGGCACCCTGGCCCTGGGAGCGGAGGCGGTGGGCTGCGCCGCCTTTGACGCTGGCATCAAGGGCGCGTTCGGCTATCCGGGCACCCCGTCGACGGAAGGCTTCGAGTTTGTCGAGGCCATGATCAAGGCAGAACCCGAGGGGCGGGTGGCCCAGTGGGCCGCCAACGAGAAAGTGGCCTACGACCTGGCTCTGGGCGTGAGCTATGCCGGCCACCGGACCCTGGTGACCATGAAGCACGTGGGCCTGAACGTGGCGCTGGACGCCTACGCCAACTCGGCCCTGACCGGCGTGCGCGGCGGCCTGGTGCTGCTGGTGGCGGACGATCCCGGCATGCACAGCAGCCAGAACGAGCAGGACAGCCGCCGGCTGGCCGAGTTCGCCTGGCTGCCCTGCCTGGAGCCCAGCACCGTGCAGGAGTGCTACGACTTCACCCTGCGGGCCTTCGACCTGTCCGAGAACATGGGCGTGCCCGTCATGGTGCGCCTGGTCACGCGCCTGGCCCACTGCCGCGCGGCCCTGACCCGGCAGCCGACCCTGGCTCCCACCGGCCTGGGGGTGGTGCCCCGGGAGAGCGTCCAGGACTGGGTGCTGATCCCCTCCAACGCCCGCCACCGCTACGTTGAATTACTTGCGAAGCAGCCGCGCCTGCTCCAGGAGCTGGCAGTCCTGAACACCCTGACCGCCGGAACCAGCCGCCGGGGCGTGGTCGTGGCCGGCATGGGCCGCGCCTACTTCCAGCAGCTGACGCTGGAGCACCCGGCCCTGGCCGCGCTGCCCCGCCTGGAGATCGCCGCCTACCCGGTGGACCCCGCGCTCGAGGCTGCCTTCCTGGCCCAGGTGGACGAAGTCTACGTCTTCGAGGAGGACTACCCGGTGCTGGAGGCCCGCCTGGGCCTGCGTGAAAGCTGCCCTGTCCATGGCCGACTGGACGGCTCCATCCCCCGCACTGGCGAGCTCACCCCGCGGCAACTGAAGGACGCCCTGGCCCTCGAGGTCGAAGCGGGCAAGGCCCCCAGCAGCCTCGACCTGCCCATCCGCGCCCCCCGCCTCTGCGATGGCTGCGGCCACCTGGACGCCTTCGACGCGCTGCAGGAGGCCCTGCGCGCCCTCGGGCGGAGTGATGCCCGGGTCTTCGGCGACATCGGCTGCTACACCCTGGCGGCCCAGGAGCCAATGAGCGCCCTCCACGCGGTGGTTGAGATGGGCGCCAGCATCAGCATGGCGGTGGGGGCGGCCCTCGCGGGGCAGACGCCCGCGGTGGCGGTCATCGGCGACTCTACCTTCGGGCACAGCGGCCTGCCGGCCCTGCTCACGGCCGTGGACTCCGGCGCGAACGTCACCCTCCTGATCCTCGACAACCGAGTGGTGGGGATGACCGGCCAGCAGCCCAGCCAGGCCCTGGATCGAGTCGAGCGCCTGGTGCTGGGCATGGGCATTCCCGCCGCCCAGGTCCGCGTGCTGGCCCCGCTGCCGAGGCAGCTTGCGGTCAACGTGCAGGCCGTGCAGGATGCGCTGCAGCACCCCGGCCCCTCGGTGCTGGTGTTCCGGCGGGAGTGCATCCAGTCCCTGCGTCGGGGTGTCCTGAAGGATCATGATCGCAACGAGGAGGCCCGCCTCGAGCAGGCCTCCTGCAGCCCGGAGAGCCAGCCATGAGCGAACCCCGCGTCCACGGCATCGTCCTCTGCGGCGTCGGGGGCCAGGGCGTCCTGTCCCTCGCCCAGATCGTCCTGGAAGCCCTGCGCCGCAGCGGCCTCTTCACCCTGCAGTCCGAGATCCACGGCATGAGCCAGCGGGGCGGCAGCGTCCACGCCCAGGTCTGCTATGCCGATGTGCCGCTCAGCTCGCCCATCATCGACGAGGGCAGCGCAGAGCTGCTCATCGCCCTGGAGCCCCTCGAGGCCCTGCGCTACGTGGCCATGCTGCGCATGAACGGCCACCTGGTGGTCGCTGAGGAACCCCAGCGGGACATGGACGGCTACCCACCCCTGGCAGACGTCTACGCGGCCCTGAAAGCCGTGCGCGGCGCGCACCTCGTCGACACCGAGGACCTGGCCCGCCGGCTCCATCACCGGCAGGCGGGCGGCATGGTGCTGCTGGGCCTGGCGTCGACGTTCCTGCCCGTGCCCAACAGCACCTGGCGCGAGGTCATCGCCCAGCGCTTCGCGCCCAAGGGTTCCCTGGTCACCAAGCGGAACCTTGAAGCCTTCGACGCCGGGCGCGGGCTGGCCACTGCGCCGACCGGAGCCTGAGGTGGGCGCTGCGACGGGCTTCCTCCACGAGGCACGGGCCTACGCCCTCCTGGCCGCGGCGGGGCTGCGCGTGCCGCGGCACGGGTTCCTGGAGGCGGGGTCCCTGCCCTTCGCCCCGGGTGAGCCCATCGTGCTGAAGGGCATCGCCGACGGCCTCTGGCACAAGTCCGATCGGGGCGCCGTGCATTTCGGCCCCTTCGAGGCCGAGGCCCTGGGAGCCGCCGCAAGCCGCATGCGGGAGCAGGTGGCGGAGCTGCCCTGGATCGGCGGCCTGGTCTGCGAGCAGGTGCCTTTCCGGCGCCTGGCGGGCCTGCCCACGGAAGCCTTGATCAGTCTCAAGCGCGACCCCGAGGCGGGCTGGCTGGTGGTCTGCGGCATCGGTGGCCTGCAGGCCGACGCCTGGGCCGCCCTGGCGCCACCCCTGCTCTGGCCCCTGGCCTTCACCACGCCGGAGCAGGCTCTCACCGAGCTGCGCGAGCACTGGCTGGGCCGCACCTGGCTGGGCCGCCAGCGCGGCACTGAGGCCCTCACGGACGAAGCGAAGCTCCTGGCCTTCCTGCGGGGCCTGTGGCGCGCCGCCGAGGGCCTGGCGCAGGCGGGCGTCACCCTGCTGGAGCTGAACCCCGTGGTGCTGGACGCCGACGGCCTGCCCACCGCGCTGGATGGGGTCGGAACCCTCGAAGCCGCTGCGGCCCCCGCCCCCGCCCTGCCGGATCCAGCCTGGTATCCGGCCCTGCTGAGTCCCCGCAGCCTGGTGATCGCCGGCGTCTCCAGCCGCGAAGGCACCGTGGGCCGCATCATCCTGGAGAACGTCCGCAGGTCCCGCCTGCCCGAGGGCGCCCTCCGCATCCTCAAGCCCGGCGCCTCCGACTTCCTCGGGCTGCCCTGCGTGGCGTCCGTGGCGGAGCTCGCCGCCGCGCCCGCGGACCAGCTCATCCTCGCCCTGCCCGCGGCCCAGACTTTGGAAGCCGTGGAGCAGCTCTGCCGCCAGGGCGGCGGCGCCACGGTGGTCTACCTCGTGGCCGGGGGCCTCGGCGACGGCGCCGACACCGAAGGCCTCGGCGCGCGGCTGCTGGCCTGCCTCGACACGCACCGCCGCGCGGGAAAGTGGACCCCGGCGCTGGCGGGGCCCAACGGCCTGGGCCTGTTCAGCCCGGACCTGAGCCTCAACACCTTCTTCATTCCCGAGGAGAAGCTGCCCCTGAATGCCCAGCCCGGGCACCTGGCGCTGCTGAGCCAGAGCGGTGCCTTCCTCATCACGCGGCTGAGCCGCCGCGGCGAGCTCCACCTGCGCGCCGCCGTGGCCATCGGCAACCAGATGGACCTGCGCTGCTCGGACTTCCTGCAGGGCTTCGCCACGGATCCTGCAGTCCGCGTGGTGGGCGCGTACCTGGAGGGGTTCGCGCCCGGCGATCTCCAGGCCACGGCCCAGGCCGTCCGGACCCTGCGCGCCTCCGGCCGCCGAGTGCTGCTCTACAAGGGCGGCCGCAGCCAGGAGGGTATGGCCGCCGCCAGCAGCCACACCGGCGCCCTGGCTGGCGATCATGCTCTACAGGCCAGCATCCTGCGCCGGGCCGGTGCGATCCTGGCGGAGCGCCTGGAGGCCTTCGACGCCGGCCTGGCCTGGCTGGGGGCCTACCCCGAGGGACGGCCTGCCACCGTGGCCGTGATGACCAACGCCGGCTTCGAGTCCGTGGCTTCCGCGGACCTGCTGGGCGGCGCCTGCCGCGGCGCGCAGCTCACAGAGGCGGAGACCGCCGCCCTGGCCGCCACCCTGGAAGGCCAGGGCCTCACGGGCCTGGTGAGCCCGCGGCTGCCCCTGGACCTCACGCCCATGGCGGACGAGGCGGCCTACCTGGCCGCGGCCCGGCTGCTGCTGGCCACCGAGGCCGAGGTGCTGCTGGTGGGCCTGGTGCCCCTGACCAAGCGACTGGACACCGCGGATCCCGCGGCCTGCGTGGCCTTCGCTTCGGCCCTGGCCGAGCTGGCCCACGCCAGCAGGAAGTGGGTCGGCGTGGCGGTGGAGGGCGGCCCCCTCTACGACGCGTATCGCGCCGCCCTCCGCGCCGCAGGGCTGCCCGTGTTCCTCACCATGGAAGAGGCCCTCGAAGGGCTGCGCCTCATTGCCACCGAGCGCTGAGCGGCCCAGTCAGTCAATCCGGTAGAGCACCGCTGACTCGTCGCGGTAGACCTCGCGGAACGGCGGCAGCTCCAGGGCGGGAAAGGCGCGGGCCCGCTGGGCGCGGCAGATCAGGTGGCGGGACGGGAAGGCCTGGACCAGGGCGCGCCCATCGAGGGGCCGCTGCTGGCGGCGCATCTGCTCCAGGAGGAGGGTCCGCTGCGCATCCTCGCGCAGGGAGTAGGTCGGATCCAGGCCCCACAGGTAGTGCTGGCGGTGACCGTCGTAGAACAGCTCCGGGAAGTCGTCCCAGTAGAGGTTGATCACCGTCTCCCCGGGTGCCAGGTGCTCGGTCATCCAGGCCGAGGCCCCCTGGAAGTAGCGGGGCGGCGCCGCCACGCTCTGGTAGTGGACATAGAACCCGCGGAACCCCGGCGGATCGAGCCGCAGCCCCAGGGCGCGCAGGTGGAAGCCCGCCAGGACCGCGACCGCAAGGCCGAGCGCGCCCGCCCACAGGCCCGGGTGGCGGGCACCCCAGGGGGCGAGCTCCGGCCGCAGGTCCCGCGCCACGAATCCGCAGGCGAGGGCCAGCAGGAGCACCGAATACTCCACGAACCGGGGCGCGGCCAGGGTCATGGCAGACCAGAACGCCAGCGTGCAGACCAGCCCCAGGGTCTCCGGGGCGAGCTTCCGCCGGAGGCTCGGCCCCAGCGTGAGCAGCAGCACCAGCGGGACCAGGATCACCACCAGGGGGTAGATGTCGAAGAACACACCCGGGGCGTAGGGATAGATCTCATTGCCCAGCTCCACGCCGGACCCTCCCACCCCCTGCAGGCCCAGGCGGAACACCTGTACGTAGGTCAGGAAGGTCTCGAGGGTCAGGGGCGAGTAGGGGTGGACCACCAGGCCCAGCACCGCGCCGCAGCCCGCTGCCGCAGGACTGCGCCAGTCCAGGCCGCCCCGGCCGAGCCAGAGCCCCGCGGCAAAGGGCACCGCGCTCATGACCAGCACGAAGGGCATGGTGTAGCTCCAGGCGTAGGCGAAGCCCAGGACCGCGAGCGCCTTCCAGTTCCGGCGCAGCAGGAAGTGCAGGCCCAGGAGCAGCAGAGCCATGCTGAGCACGTGGGACCGGATCATGCCCAGGCGGGCGATGAACAGGCCTCCCGCGGCCAGGGGCAGGGCCGCGAAGAAGACGGGCCAGGGCACACGGTGTCGTCGCAGGACGAGGAAGAGGGCCAGCAGCACCGCCACGGAGAGCAGGGCGGCGAAGAGCCGGGCGCCCAGGATGGGGTCTCCGCCGAGCTGGGCGAAGGGCATCATGCCCAGGTGGTAGAGGAACTCCTTGTCGCAGAACTGGGTGCGCCAGGTGCTGAGCTGGGTCCAGGGGAAGGCGCGGGACAGGCCCCGGGCGAGCATCAGCTGGGCGAGGCGGGCGTGGTAGTAGCCGTCCCGCTCGAAGAGGCCCCGCTGCAGCAGCGCCGTGCCACCGAAGAGGGCCATGACGTAGAGGAAGAAGAGGCCCGCGAGGAGGCTGGCCCGCCCGGCCCGGAGCCGGGCCAGCAGCCCCGGCCCCGCCGGACCCTGGCTCATGCCGGCTGCCGGCGGAAGAGGTTGTATTTCAGGATGCACCGGAGGGCGGAGAGGCCGTCCTTCCAGCCGATCTTCTTCCCTTCCGCGTAGGTTCGTCCCGAGTAGCTGATGCCCACTTCATAGATGCGGCAGCCCATCCGGGCCACCTTGGCCGTGATCTCGGGCTCGAAGCCGAAGCGGTCTTCCTGGATGCGGACAGACTGGATCACCTCCCGGCGGAAGGCCTTGTAGCAGGTCTCCATGTCCGTGAGGTTGAGGTTGGTGAGCATGTTCGACAGGAGCGTGAGCAGCCGGTTGCCCACCATGTGCCAGAAGTAGACCACCCGGTGGGCCTGCCCACCCATGAACCGAGAGCCGTAGACCACATCGGCGCGGCCGTCCAGGATGGGCTGGATGAGCTGCGGGAGGTCCTTCGGATCGTATTCGAGGTCCGCATCCTGGACCACGACGATGGCTCCGGTGGCCAGGGCGAACCCCGTGCGCAGGGCGGCGCCCTTGCCCTGGTTCGCCTCATGCAGGACCACCCTGATCCCGGCGGGCTCCAGCTCGTTCTTGAGGATGTCGCGGGTGCCGTCCGTGGACCCGTCATCCACCACCAGGATCTCCAGGGACTTCACGGGACCATCCTGCAGGGCCTGGATGATCTGGCGGATGGTCGCGTGCTCGTTGAAGCACGGGACCACGACACTGAGGAGGGGGCTGTCCATGGACCTTCCGGGCAGGGCGAGGAGGGGGCTACGCGCCCCGGATGCTCGGGGCCATCCTCGGCGGTGGGCAGCACCAGCTTACGGGAAACCCTCCCCCGAAAGGAAAACCCCGAGGACCTGGACGCGGCAGCAGCGGAGCTTGTCCAGGCGCTGGGTCTGGGGCAGACTCTATTTCGGAGCCTAAAGACTGAAATGACCCGCTTCTTGCCCCCCTGGCGCACCCTGCTTCCGGCCGAGCACGGGAGCTGGTTCATGCTGGGCTTTCCCATGGTCCTGGGACTGCTGCTGCGGCCCACCGCGGCGGCGCTCTGCCTGGCCCTCGCGGCCCTGGGCCTCTTCCTGGCCCGGCCCCCGCTGCGCCGGCTGCGGACAGGCCAGCGGGAGGGGGCGCAGGTCCGGGCGCTCCTGCTCTGCGCCGGCCTGGCCCTGGCTTTCGGCGCCGGAGCGCTGGTGCTGGCGGGACCTCGGTTCCTGGCGCCCCTGGCCGCCGTGGCGCCGCTGATCGTGCTGGCCCTGCGGGCCGATGCCCAGCGGGCGGTGCGCTCCCTGGCCGTGGAGCTCGCGGCCCAGGGCGCCTTCGCGGGGCTGGCAGCCGCCATGCTCACCGCCGGCGGCGCCACACTGGCCGAGGCCGGGCGCGCCTGGGTGCTGGTCACTCTGGTGGGCGGGGCGAACCTGGCCCACGTGCGGCGCCTGCTGGGCCACGCCCATGGCCTTGCGGACGCAGAGCTGCGCCGCCGGGCACGCCCGGTCCACGCCCTCCACCTGCTGTTGCTGGGGGCCTCGGCCGGCCTGCTCGCTCCGCGAGGCCCCGCGGGCCTGGTCTGGACCGCCTGGACGGGCCTGCTGTACCTGCGGGCCCTGCAGCCCTGGCGCCCCCTCGCGGCCCGGACCCTCGGCTGGCGGGAAGGGGCCCTGAGCGCCGTGGGCCTGGTGGTGCTGTGGCGGGCCCTGGCGGGCTAAGCAGAGGTAACTGAACCCGACGTGCCCTGGTCAACGGTCACAACCGGGCTGGACTCCGGAATCCCCTCCCCTGAAGCTGGAAACAGAAAAAGGATTCTGGAATGCTTTTTTCGACCGCCACCGGCTATGCACTCCGTGCACTCGCAGCTCTGCCCGAGGACGGGACCTACTGCCTTGCCAAGGATCTCTCCTCGCGGCTGGGGCTGCCCGGCCCCTACCTGGCGAAGATCCTCCAGGGCCTGGTGCAGGCCGACATCCTGGCCTCCGTGCGCGGCCCCAAGGGCGGCTTCCGCCTGACGCGGCCCGCGCACCGCATCACCGTCGGCGAGGTGGTGGCCGCCATGGAGGGCCCCGAGGCCATGGAGGGCTGCGTCATGGGCTTCCCTTCCTGCAACGGCGAAAACCCCTGCCCCCTCCACGACGCCTGGTCCGCAGTGAAGAGCCAGGTGAGCTCTTCCATGACCCAGGCCACGATCCGGGATCTCCAGCTCATGGATATCCGCCACAAGAAGGAAGCCAAGGAAAGGGTGCCGAATTCCCCTCAGCCTTAGGAATTAGGAATTAGGAATTTTAAGTCCTTAATACTCTCTGAGGGCGCCACTCCCAGGTTGGCGGCCTCGTCCCGACCGAGTGCCCCAGGCAGCGGGTAGGATCGTGACCATGGCCATGAGCTGCGACCACCCCGATCTGCTACCCCTGGAGACAGCGCTCCAGCGCCTCTGGGAGGCCCTGCCGGCCCCGGCCCTGGCCGAGGTGCGGGCCGAGCGGGACGACCCCGCCACTGACCGGGCCTCCATGGACGGGGTGGCCCTGCGGGCCGCGGATGGGAGGCACCCCCGTCGGCTGCTCGGCACCCTCTTCGCCGGCAGCGATCCCGCGGCCTTCACGGTGGCACCGGGCACCGCCGTGCGCATCATGACGGGCGCTGCGCTGCCCTCGGGAGCTGACGCCATCGTGCCCGTGGAGCAGCTGCGTCAGGATGGCGACTTGATCCATCTGGCCGTGACGCCCGGGGCGGGTGAGCACGTGCGGCGCCGGGGCGAGCAGGCCCGAGCCGGAGACCTGCTGCTGCCCGCCGGGACCCCCCTCACCGTGGCCCGCCAGGCCCTGCTGGCTCAGGAGGGCCGACCCGTGCCCGCGCTCCGCCGCATCCGGGTCGGGGTCGCTTCCACCGGCGACGAGCTGGTGGCTGATCCCGCTCCCCACCAGATCCGCGACTCGAATGGCCCCATGCTGGCGGCCCTGGCCCGGGCCCTGGGCGCCGAGCCGGAGCTGCGGCCCGCGCTGCCGGATGATCCCCCCTCGCTGGCGGCGGCCCTGCGTCGACCCGGAGACATCCGCATCCTGCTCACCTCGGGCGGCGTGAGCATGGGCGAGCACGACCACCTGCCCGCGGTGCTGGCGGACCTGGGCGCGCAGATCCTCTTCCACCGGATCCGCCTCAAGCCGGGCAAGCCCATGCTGGCAGCCCTGCTCGGCGACCTGCTGATCCTGGGTCTGCCGGGCAACCCTGTCTCGGCCTACGTCAACGCGCTGCTCTTCCTGCCCGTGGCCCTGGCGCGCCTGGAGGGCCGCGCCTTCCCGGACCCCTGGCGCCGGGCCCGGCTCGCGGCTCCGGTGAAGCACAAGGGCGACCGCCCCCTCCTGCACCCCTGCCGCCTCGTGGACGGCCGCCTCCATCCGCTGCCGGGCAAGGGCTCCGCGGATCTGGTCACCCTCGCCCAGGCCGACGCCTGCGCCTGGATCGAGCCGGGGGGGATGGAAGCGGGGGTGAAGACGAGGTGGCTGCCGGTCCTTTAGCCGTTCCTGCTCCGAAAGCGCCTGCGGCGCTTTCGGAGATAGGAGAAGATCTCTTCCTATCTCCAAAAACGCGCAGCGTTTTTGGAGCCGGGCTCACCCCTTGGCGTATCTCTGCAGCTTCCCCAGATCCAGGATGCGCACCACCGGGAAGGTGCTCTGGATGAGGCCCAGGTCCGTGAGGAGGCGGAGGGCGCGGCTGAAGGCTTCGCGGCTGGCGCCGATGCACTGGGCCAGGTCCTCCTGGGTCTCCTGGAACTCCACCAGGGACCGGACGGGGTTGGCCTCGTGGGCCTCCAGCAGCAGCTGGGCGACGCGCTCGGGCACGCTGTGCAGGCTGAGGGTCTCCACCAGCGTGACCAGGTGGCGCACCTTGGCGGTGAAGTGCTGGATGAGCATCTCGGCCACTTCGGGATGCCGGTGCACGATCTGCCGCAGGGGCGCGGACGGGATCAGCCAGCACTCGGTCTCGCCGTGGGACTCGGCGCTGGAGGCGATGGGCGCGCCGTCGAACACGGCCACCTCGCCCACACAGTCGCCCACCTTGAGGAACTGAAGGACCTGGACCCGACCCCGGCCGTCCGTGCGGAAGACCTTCAGGCCGCCCTTCACCACCACGTAGACGCCGGCCACCTGATCGCCCTGTGTGTAGATCCGGACGCCGTTGGGAAAGCGGCGCAGCTCGGCGATGCTGGCGAGTTCCTCGGCGGCATTCATCGGCAGGCCGGCCAAGAACTCGATCCTTCTCAGATTGAGGACTGCTTGAGGCATGGGGCTCCACCGGGTGCTGGAATAGTTATCGCACAGTTCAACACGGAATGTGACCCCGGTCACTGGCCCGGGAACTGAACGACCAGTACTTTACCGCGACCTAGGAATTTTCTCTCCGAAAATCCTGAATAGGACAAGACCCCGGGAGGTGTCAGCCGACCGGGGTCTCTGTTGACTCTTTCCACTTCGGTTCCTTACTTCACCCGCTCCATGAAGGTGCGGTCCACGGTGTTCACCCGGATCTTCGAGGGCGCCTCCATGTAGGGGGGCACGCCGACGGTGATGCCGTTGCTGAGCTTGGCGGGCTTGTAGGAGCCGGTGGCATTGGCGTTCTTCATGACGGGATCGGTCTCCACGATCTCCAGGACCACGCTGGGGGGCAGGGTGGCGCCCATGGGCTGGCCCTCGTAGAACTCGATCTCCACCTGCATGTTCGGTTCGAGGAAGACCAGGTCGTCGCCCAGGATCTCCTTGCTGACCTCGATCTGCTCGTAGGTCTCGTTGTTCATGAAGATCAGGCTGGCGCCGTCCTCATAGAGGAACTCCAGCATGTGCTGCTCGAGGCTGGCCTTCTCCACCTTGTCGGAGCTGCCGAAGCGGTTCTCGCGGTTGATGCCGTCCTTGAGGCGCTTCATCTTCACCTGGACCCGGGCGGGCAGGTTGCCGGGGGTCTGATGCTCGACGCTGATGACGCGGCAGAGCTCGTTCTCGAAGTTGACGATCATCCCGGCGCGAACCTGGGTGGCGAGAATGATGGGCATGGGGGCTCCGTGGGGAGGAAGGCGGCTGTGGGTCTCCGTTCAAAAACCCCTCGCCGGGACCCCGGCGAGGGGTTTTTGGTGGGCGTACCAGGATTCGAACCTGGGACTTCTACCGTGTGAAGGTAGCACTCTACCGCTGAGTTATACGCCCGCGGTCGAACAGAATACCTCAGGGTCGGGCCGTTTCCAAGACCGAATCAGCGGGCGTCGCCAACCCGGCGCAGGGTCTCGGCGAAGCGGGGGGCGTCTGCCACCCGCAGGCCGCAGAGACCCACCCGCAGTCCTTCGGGCAGAGGCACGGTGAAGACGCCCTCGGCCTTGAGGCGGGTGCAGACGGCCTCGGGCTCCGGCGCAGGCACTGTGACGAAGAAGCCGCCCTGCCAGCGGAGCGCGTCCTGGCCGTTGGCCTCCAGGGCCGCGTCCAGGGCCAGGGCCCGGGACGCCAGAACCTCAGACCAATGGCGATGCTCTGCGGAGAGCCGGACCTGGGCCTTGCCTTCCCGCGCCAGGCGCACAAGCAGAGCCTGGGGGGCCTTGGCGCAGTTCGACCAGGTGCCGCGGCAGGACTGGGTGAGGGCCGCCTGCAGGGTCGCGTCCTCCTGCCAGGGAAACGCGATGGCGCCCGCCCGCCCGCCATAGAGGGTCATGGACTTCGAGAGCGACATGCAGGCGCCGACGAGCACCCGTCCTTCAGCGCCGAGGGCCGCGTAGTCCGCCAGCGCCTCCGCCACGGCGGCGGGCTCCCGGGTGTAGTCCAGGTAGGCGAAGTCGAGGAGCAGGGTCACAGGGCCGAGGGCCGCGACGTCCCGCAGCAGGCCGACCAGGACGACCCGGTCCACGGCGGACAGGCTGCGCCCGGTGGGGTTGTGGCAGGGATCATTGAGCCAGAGCAGCACCCGGCCCTGGGTCTTCATCAGGGCACGGAGGGCCGCGTCCCAGGTCGTCGCATCCAGGCGCTCCCCCGCCGCGGGCCAGGGGGCGGTGGTCACGCCTACGCCGTTCTCTGCGGCCAGGGTGGCGTAGGGACCCCAGTAGGGCGCCGTGGTCAGCACGGACTGGCCGCGCTCCAGGAAGTTGCGCAGGGACAGGCCCAGGGCGCCACTGCCCCCGGGGGTGGCGCAGGCGGCGCCGGCACGGGGGACCGCGGGCCAGTGCCGCTGGACCAGGGCCTTCAGGTAGGCGGGGTCCCCCGCGATGGGCGCGTAGGGCGCCACCTCCAGGGCCGTCAGCTCGCGCCAGAGGTCCATGACGGTCTCGAGCACCACAAGCTGGCCCGCATCGTCCAGGAGTGCGCCGACGGTGGCGTTGAGGACGGAGCCCCCCGCGGCCTTGAAGGCCTGGGCCTCGGCGTTCAGCGCGAAGATCGGATCGTCCGACGGAAAGGCCCGCCGGGAGGGGATGAGCTGTTCGGTCATGGGGAATTATCAGTCAAACGGTCCTTGACCGAAGTCCGGTCCTCCCCGCGTGGCTGATCCATGCGTCTTGCATTAGCCTATTCCCATGATTGAAACATCTGGGCCGGCCAAAGCCTCCAGCGTCCTGCTGGCCGTCGGCGGCGTGCTGGCCCTGGCGCCCTTCACGCCCGCCGCCGCCGCGCTGGTGGGTGGCGTCGTCCTCGCCGTCAGCCTGGGCAACCCGCTCCAGGAACAGACCCGGACCTGGACGCACCGCCTCCTGCCCCTGGCCGTGGTGGGCCTGGGGGCGGACATGAACCTGCGGGTCGTGGCCCGGGCGGGCCTGCACGGACTTGGCTACACCGCCCTGAGCATCACGCTGGTGCTGGCCCTTGGCTGGGGACTGGCCCGGCTGCTGAAGGTGGAACGCGATGCGGGGCTGCTCATCTCCGTGGGCACGGCCATCTGCGGCGGCAGCGCCATCGCCGCGGTGGCGCCGGTGCTCCGTGCCCGGGCCCACGAGACCAGCGTGGCCCTGGCGACGGTGTTCCTCCTCAACGCCGTCGCCCTGGTTGTCTTCCCACCTCTTGGCCACTTGACGCACCTGAGCCAGGAAGCCTTCGGGCTTTGGGCAGCCCTGGCCATCCACGACACCAGCTCCGTGGTAGGCGCGGGCCTGGCCTATGGGCCGCGGGCCCTGGAAGTGGCCACCACGGTGAAGCTGGCCCGGGCCCTCTGGATCGTGCCGCTCACGCTGCTCATCGGCTGGTGGGTGGCCCGGCGCGGCGAGGCTGGACCGGAGGCGCCGCCGGTGCGGCAGCCCTGGTTCATCGCGGGGTTTCTGGCCGTGGCCGCCCTGGTCACGTTCGTGCCGATCCTGCACACCGCGGGTCAGCTGGTGGCCGTCGCCGCCCGCCGCGTGCTGGTCCTCACGCTCTTCCTCATCGGCGCGGGACTGAGCCGCGAAGCGCTCCGTGCGGTGGGCTTCCGGCCCTTCCTGCAGGGACTGCTGCTGTGGCTCCTGGTTGGCTCGCTGGGCCTCGGTGCCGTGAAGTTGGGGCTGCTCACCGTGGGGTGATGCCCTCTCCGCAAGGCTGCCAGTCAACTGCCAGACAGGTGCGGGAGGGCACTGTTGAGTTGTGCCTCGCTTGACGTCTTTATTACCCAACCCGAGGACAGCAATCCGTAAGTTGCCCCCCGAGGCAGCAAGGGTGCGGCCAAAAAACAGATACATCTGGAGCGAGTTAGGTGTTCCATCCCAGCCGGAAGTCTGATACACCCTTAGAACCAATCCTTCTCCACCAAAAATTATTTTCGCTCGGGGTCCTGCATGACGGGTTCCTATGAAAGGCCAGTTCAGCTTGCCGTGGACCAGATCACGCTGCGGTTCGGCGGAGTCATGGCCCTGGGCGGGCTTGGCTTCTCGGTCCGCCAGGGCGAGATCTTCTCGATCATCGGCCCCAACGGCGCCGGCAAGACCAGCATGCTGAACTGCATCAGCGGCCGCTATCAGCCGCAGCGCGGGACCATCTCCTTCGACGGCCACGACATCACCCACCGCCCCCCGGCGGCGCGGGCCCGGCTGGGCATCGCCCGGACCTTCCAGAACATCGCCCTATTCAAGGGCATGACAGTGCTGGACAACATCCTGATCGGCCGGCACATCCACATGAAGAGCGGCCTCTTCCGGGGCGGCTTCTTCCTCGGCCCCTGCCAGAAGGAGGAGATCGAGCACCGCCGGTTCGTCGAGGACATCGTCGATTTCCTGGAGATCGAGCACATCCGGAAGCGCGTCGTCGGAACCCTCGCCTATGGCCTTCAGAAGCGGGTCGAGCTGGCCCGGGCCCTCGCCCTCAATCCCAAGCTCATCCTGCTCGACGAGCCCATGGCCGGCATGAACCTCGAAGAGACCGAGGACATGGTCCGCTTCATCATGGACATCAACCAGGAGCGCGGCATCACGGTGATCCTTGTCGAGCACGACATGGGCGTCGTGATGGACATCTCCGATCGGCTCGTCGTCCTGAACTTCGGCCAGAAAATCGGGGAAGGCACACCAGAAGAAGTGCAGTCAACGCCTGAGGTGATCAAGGCCTACCTCGGCGGTGAGCAGACGGTGTTCCTTGGACGCTAGGAAGGAGAGCTTATCAACACGCCCATGAACGACACCCTGCCCCGCCTCCTCCGGAGCAACGCCGCGAAATACGGCGCCGGCAAGGTCGCCCTCCGCGAGAAAGAGCTGGGCGTCTGGCAGCCCTACTCCTGGAGCGACTACTTCGAGCACGTCCACTACTTCACCCTCGGCCTCGTGTCCCTCGGGCTCGCCAAGGGGGACACGATCTCCATCATCGGCGACAACCGGCCGGAGTGGCTCTTCGCCGAGCTATCGGCCCAGAGCGCCGGTGCCATCGGGATCGGGCTCTACCAGGACGCCATCCTCAAGGAGGTGTCCTACATCATCAACCTGGCCGAGTCGAAGTTCATCGTGGCCGAGGATCAGGAGCAGGTGGACAAGGTCCTGGACATGGGCGACGAGCTGACGACCGTCAAGTACATCGTCTACACCGACCCCCGTGGCATGCGTAAGTACGAGGACCCCCGGCTGATCTCCTTCCCCGCCGTCGAGGACCTGGGCCGGGAGTACGAGCAGGCCCACCCCGGGGCGTACGAGGCGCTGGTGGATGCCACGGCGGCGGAAGATCCCGCCCACATCTGCATCACCTCGGGCACCACGGGCCACCCGAAGCTGGCGGTCCTCTCCCACCGCAACATGATCTCCATGGCCACCAACCTCGGGAAGGTGGACCCGAAGCTGGAGACCGACGAGTTCGTCAGCTTCCTGCCCCTGCCCTGGGTCGGCGAGCAGATGATGAGCGTCGCCAGCGGCCTGCTCTTCGGCTTCACGGTGAGCTTCCCCGAGGCGCCCGAGACCACCACCGAGAACATCCGGGAGATCGGTCCGCACCTGCTCTTCAGCCCGCCCCGGGTCTGGGAGAACCTGGCCGCCACGGTGCAGGTCAAGATCCTCGACGCCTCGCCCCTCAAGCGGTTCCTCTACAACCGCTGCCTCCCCATCGGGTACGAGTGGGCCGACCTGAAGTTCCAGAAGAAGACGCCGACCCTGCTGCAGAAGCTCCGCTACGGCCTCGCCTACGTACTGGTTTTCCGGGCCCTGAAGGACCGCATCGGCTTCAGCCGTATCCGCTCCGCCTCCACGGGCGGCGCCGCCCTGGGTCCGGACACCTTCCGGTTCTTCCATGCCCTGGGGGTCAACCTCAAGCAGATCTACGGCCAGACCGAGATCTTCGGCATCTCCTGCATCCACCGGGACGGCGACATCGACTTCGACTCCGTCGGCAAGCCCATCCCCGAGACCGAGATCCGAATCGACAACCCCGACCCCAAGGGCGTCGGCGAGGTCGTGTCCCGCAGCCAGGCCCTCTTCCAGGGCTACTACAAGGCCGAGGCCGCCACTGCCGAGACCATCGTCGACGGCTGGCTCCGCTCGGGAGATGCGGGCTACTTCGATCCGAACGGGCACCTGGTGATCATCGACCGCATGAAGGACATCATGACCCTTCAGAGCGGCGAGCGCTTCAGCCCGCAGTTCATCGAGAACAAGATGAAGTTCAGCCCCTACGTCAAGGAGGCGGTCTGCATCGGACAGGGGCGCGATTTCGTCATGGCGCTCATCTGCATCGACTTCAGCATCCTCGGCAAGTGGGCGGAGGACCACCGGATCGGCTACACCACCTACACCGACCTCGCCTCCAAGCCCGAGGTCTACGAGCTCGTGGAGAAGGAGGTCCGCAAGGTCAACGCGACCCTGGTCGGATCCCAGCGGATCCAGAAGTTCGCCCTGCTCTACAAGGAGCTCGACGCCGACGATGACGAGCTCACCCGCACCCGCAAGGTCCGGCGCGGCTTCGTGGACCAGAAGTACGCCGACATCATCGAGGGCATCTACGCCGGCGCAGCCCAGATCCCCATCGATGCCGTCATCAAGTACCAGGACGGCAAGACCTCCCAGCTCAAGACCACGATCCACGTCTGCGACCTCAGCTCCCCCGAGGCCCCGCAGCCGGCCGCCCCCTGAAGCAGGACACCGGAAGCAACCAGGAGACTCCATGGAGTTCTACCTCCAACTCGTGATCTCGGGACTTGTGCTCGGGTCGATCTACGCCCTCGTGGCGCTCGGCTTCGCGATCATCTTCAAGTCCACCAGCGTTGTGAACTTCGCCCAGGGCGAGCTCATGATGTTCGGGGCCTACTTCTGCTTCTCCATGGTCGTGCAGTACAAGGTCCCCTGGATCTGGGCCTTCCTGATCACCATCCTGTTCTCCATCGCCCTCGCGCTGGTCGTGGAGCGGCTGATCCTGCGCCCGATGATCGGGGAGCCGGTCATCTCGATCATCATGGTGACCATCGGCCTCTCCTCCGTGCTCCGCAGCATCGTGACCGCCATCTGGGGCACCCAGATCCAGGTCTACGATCCGCCCCTCTTCCCGGAGGCGACGGTCAACCTCATCGGAGTCCCCACCAGCCAGGTCTACCTCTGGAGCTTCGGACTATCGGCGGTGCTGCTCGCGCTCTTCGCTGTCTTCTTCAAGTATTCCAAGGCTGGCGTGGCGATGCGGGCCACCGCCTTCTCCAATCAGGTTGCGCTCTCCATGGGCATTCCCGTGAAGAACATTTTCGCCCTCGCCTGGTGCATCGCCTCGGTGGTCTCGGCCATCGGGGGCATCCTGATCGGCAGCATCAACGGCATCAACGTGCAGCTCGGCCACTTCGGCCTGAAGGTCTTCCCGGCGGTCATCCTGGGCGGCCTGGACTCTATCCCCGGAGCCGCCATCGGCGGACTCATCGTCGGCGTCCTGGAGAACCTCTCGGATGGCGTCCTGAAGACCACCTTCGGCCTCTCGGGCATCAAGGAAGTCGCGCCCTACGTCTTCCTCGTCATCATCCTGATGATCAAGCCCTACGGCCTCTTCGGCAAGAAGGAGATCGAGCGGATATGAGGACCGAGACTCCAATGACTGATCGGATCGAGCCATGAGCGTAGCCCACTGTGGAGACTTCCGGCAGACCTACAAGGACGACATGCTGGTCCTCCGGACCCGGTTCATCCGGATCGCCGTAGGCGCCTTCGTCCTCCTCCTCTACCTCTCGCCGCTGGTCACATCCAACTACGTCACCAGCACCATGACGACCATCGCCATCGCGGTGATCGGCGCCCTCGGGATCAACGTGGTCACGGGCTTCACCGGCCAGATCTCCCTGGGCCAGGGCGCCTTCATGGGCGTGGGCGCCTTCGCCTGCTCCTACTTCATGCGGGTCGTCCACATGCCGTTCTGGCTCGCCATGCCCATGGCCGGCCTCACCTCGGCAGCCGTGGGCATGATCTTCGGCCTGCCCAGCGCCCGCCTGAAGGGACTCTACCTCGCCATTGCCACCCTGGCCGCGCAGTTCATCCTGCAGTACGTCTTCATGCACCTGGATGCCGTCACGGGTGGCAGCAACGGGATCCCCTCGCCGCCCCCGGAGTTCGGCACCTTCGCTTTCGACGGGGACCGGTCCAAGTACTACCTGACCATCACCGTGGCCATCGCGGCAGTGATCTTCACCACGAACCTGCTCCGCTCCCGCAGCGGCCGGGCCTTCATCGCGGTCCGGGACCACCACCTCTCCGCCGAGATCATGGGCGTGAACCTGTTCAAGTACCGGCTGCTCTCCTTCGCCGTGAGCGCCTTCTACGCCGGCATCGCGGGCAGCCTCTGGGGGATGTATACGGGCTACATCTCCGCCGAGCACTTCACCATCACGGAGTCCATCAACTACCTTGCCATGATCATCATCGGCGGCCTGGGCAGCGTCCTGGGCTCCATCTTCGGTGCCATCTTCATGACGCTGCTGCCGCAGGCGCTGACCGTCGGGACCGGCGCGCTCGCAGACATCTTCCCCAAGATCGGCTTCCTGATCATGAGCTTCAAGGACGGCGTCTTCGGCATCATCGTCATCCTCTTCCTGATCTTCGAGCCGGACGGCCTCGCCCACCGCTGGCGAATGATCAAGACCTACTGGAAGCTCTACCCCTTCAGCTACTGACGGCACCTCTCCCCTTCCAACCTGCACCACCCGCACGTTCCTTCTCTCTCTCAGAAAGGAGACCGCAATGAAACGTCTTACCGCGTCCATCGCACTCGCCGCCATGACCCTCCTGGCGGCGCCCCTCATGGGGCAGGACATCGTCATCGGCAACATCGCCGACATCACGGGCGGCACCGGCGATGTGGGCAAGCCCTACGCCGAGGGCATCAAGGCCTACACCGACTACATCAACGCCAACGGCGGCATCAACGGCAAGAAGATCAAGCTCCTGCAGCAGGACTACGCCTACAAGATCCCCGAGGCCCTCTCCCTCTACAAGAAGTTCAAGGACCAGGACAAGGTCGTGGCCATCCAGGGCTGGGGCAGCGGTGACACCGAGGCCCTCAAGGAGCAGGTCGCCAAGGACCAGATCCCCTACTTCTCGGCCTCCTACTCTGCGCACCTCACGGATCCCGCCAAGTCCCCCTATAACTTCTTCTGCGCCGTGGACTACTCCACCGCCCTTCGCGGCTGCCTCAAGTACATCAAGGACAACTGGAAGGAGAAGCGGAAGCCCAAGGTCGCCTTCATCTATCCTGACGTCGGCTACGGCAAGGCTCCCATCCCCGCCGGGAAGGCCTATGCCCTGGAGCTCGGCTTCGAGATCGTCGGCGAAGAGAACGTCGACCTGAAGGCCCTGGAGGCCACCACCCAGCTCCTGAACCTCAAGAAGAAAGATCCGGACTTCGCCTGGATCGGCGGCACCAAGCCCTCCACCTCCGTGATCCTCAAGGACGCCAAGAAGCTGGGCCTGCGCACCAAGTTCTTCGGCAACATCTGGAGCGCGGACGAAGAGTCCCCGAAGATGACCGCTGGCGCCGAAGAGGGCTACCTCTTCGTCGTGGGCGCCGCCCTCTATGGCGACAAGGGCGCCGGCATGGACATCATCAAGAAGGTCAGCGGCGGCCAGCTCCGCGTCAGCAGCTGGATCCGCGGCTGGGTCTCCATGATGGTGATGTGCGAAGTGCTGAAGACCGCCGACAAGAACAAGGAGCTGACGGGCCCCGGCATCCGGAAGTACGCCGAGCAGCTCACCAACCTGAACACCCAGGGCCTCACCGCCCCCATCACCTACAGCAACAGCGACCACCGTCCCTTCACCTCCGTCATCCTGGCGGAGTTCGCCGGGGGCAAGATGGTCCGCAAGGGCACCATCGACCTGCCTCGCCGCGCGGACTGGAAGGGCTTCTGATCGGCTGACCAGGAGGCGGGGGGAGTCCGCTCCCCCCGCCGTTCCTGCCCTGCTGGATCCATCTCCTCCACACGAAAGGGACGAAGAGCCGAACCCATGCTGACCGTCAACAACATCGAGGTCGTCTACAACGACGTGATCCTGGTCCTCAAGGGGCTGTCCCTCTCCTGTGAGGAAGGGAAGATCACCACCCTCCTCGGCGCCAACGGGGCCGGGAAGTCCACCACCCTCAAGGCCATCTCCGGACTCCTCAAAAGCGAGGAGGGCGAGGTGACCAAGGGGACCATCGAGTTCATGGGCGAAAAAATCAACGGAATGGATCCCGAGAAGATCGTCCGCAAGGGGATCTTCCAGGTCATGGAAGGCCGGCGCGTCTTCGAGGATCTCGACATTGTCGAGAACCTCCGCTGCGGCGCCTACACCCGGAATGACCGGGCGGGGGTCAAGCGGGACATCGACCTGGTCTTCGACTACTTCCCCATCCTCAAGGAGCGCCGGAACCAGCTCTCCGGCTACCTCTCGGGCGGCGAGCAGCAGATGCTCGCCATCGGCCGGGCCCTCATGGCCAGGCCCAAGCTCCTGCTCCTGGACGAGCCCAGCCTCGGGCTGGCGCCCCTGCTCGTGCAGGAGATCTTCGGCATCATCGCGAAGATCAACCAAGAGGAGAAGACCACCATCCTCCTGGTCGAGCAGAACGCCTCCCTGGCACTGCAGGTCGCGGACTACGGCTACATCATGGAGATGGGCAAGGTCGTCCTGGACGGTCCCTGCGAGAAGCTGCGCGAGAACCAGGACGTGAAGGAGTTCTACCTCGGCATCAGCGAGAGCGGCACCAAGCGGTCCTTCAAGAACGCCAAGCACTACAAGCGGCGCAAGCGCTGGCTGTCCTAGATTCCCGAGAGAGGCACCCCATGGACCGGACCACAGGATTCCTGAACCAGGACCTGGAGCAGCGCAGCTGGGACGAGCAGCGGGACCAGCAGGCCCAGAGGCTCCAGGGCGTCATCGCCCACGCCGCCGCCAACGCGCCCGCCATCGGCGCCCTCCTCTGGGAGGCCGGGGTGGCTCCGGGCGACATCAGGACCCTCGAGGACCTCGCCCGGGTGCCCGTGACACCCAAGGCCAGGCTCGTGGAGCTCCAGAAGGCGAACCCGCCCTTCGGTGGCCTGCTCGCGGTCCCCCTCCACCAGATCCGCCGCGTGTTCCGTTCTCCGGGCCCCATCTACGACCCCCAGGGCTTCGATGAAGGCTGGGGCTGGGAGGAGGCGCTCTTCGCCGCCGGCTTCCGCCGGGGCGATGCCTGCATCAACACCTTCGGCTACCAGATGACCCCTGCGGGCATGATGTTCGAT
>CAIPAY010000108.1 GCA_903863195.1 uncultured Holophagaceae bacterium | reverse complement strand
TGGGACACCGCAGGACAGGGCCGGTAGTGCGCATCGGACTGCTCGGCGGAGCCTTCAATCCGCCGCATGACGGTCACCTGAAGCTCGCCCGCCTGGCCCTCGATCACCTGGAGCTCGACGAGCTGCGCTTTGTGCCCACGGCCCTGAGCCCCCACAAGCCGGACCCGGGCGGCCCCGCCCCGGAAGCCCGCACCCGACTGCTGACCCAGGCACTGGAAGGCTTCGACCCGCGCTGCCACGTGGAGACGCTTGAGCTCGAACGCGGCGGCTCAAGCTACACCGTGGACACCCTGGAAGCTCTGGCCCAGCGGGAGCCGGGCAACGCCTGGATCCTCGTCATGGGCAGCGACCAGCTGCCGGGCCTGCCCGAGTGGCGCCGGGTGGAGCGGGTCTTCCAGCTGGCCTCCGCAGCCGTGGCGCTGCGCCCCGGAGCCCCCTTCGAGGTGCCGGGACTGCCGGGTATTTCCATCAAGGATCTCTGGAGTGGAGCGGCAGGCGAGCTGGTGGCCCTGCCTACCACGGCCCTGGACCTTGCCTCCACGGAGCTCCGCCACCGGCTCCAGGCCGCCCCCCAGGACGACCCTGGTGGTCTGCCCCCGCAAGTTCTCCGCACCATTTCCGCCGAAAAACTGTATCGTTAGCTGCTCTGGAGACCGCATGACCCTTGATTCCCGGCTCGCTACCGTCGTAGAGGCCGCCCGGTCCAAGAAAGCTTCCCGGATCCGCCTCGTGGACGTCGGAGCCATCGCCAGCTTTACAGACACCTTCGCCTTCATGAGCGGCGGCAGCGACCGCCAGAACCGCGCCATCGCCGAGGCCGTCGAGGACGCCCTCAAGGAGACCGGGGAGCGCCCCATCTCCCGCGAGGGCGAAGCCAACGGCAATTGGGTCCTCCTGGACTACGGCAACCTGGTCGTGCACGTCATGGATGAAGAGACTCGCCGCCACTACAACCTGGAAGGGCTGTGGAGCGCGGGCCAGGAACTGGAACTGCCCGCTGAGACTCACCCCTAGGAGACGATGTCGATGTCGAATGCCCAGATCAACCCCTACGAGGCCATGCAGGCCAGCCTCCGTGTCGCCTCTGAGCTCTACGGCCTGGATGACGCCCTCTTCAAGGTGTTCATGGCGCCCACCCGCTCCATGATCGTGAGCCTGCCGGTACTCATGGACAACGGCCAGTGGGAGGTCTTCACGGGCTACCGCGTCCAGCACAACCTCACCCGGGGCCCCGCCAAGGGCGGCATCCGCTACGACCTGAACGTCACCCTGGACGAAGTGAAGGCCATGGCCGCCTGGATGACCTGGAAGACCGCCGTGGTGGACGTGCCCTTCGGCGGCGGCAAGGGGGGCATCGTCTGCGACCCCAACTGCCTGAGCCTGGGCGAGAAGGAGCGGCTCACCCGCCGCTACATTGCCGAGATCATGGACATCATCGGCCCCGACCGGGACGTGCCGGCCCAGGACATGGGCACGGACGCGCAGACCATGGCCTGGGTGCTCGACACCTACAACATGCACGTCCGCCGCACCGAGAACGCAGTCGTCACGGGCAAGCCCCTCAGCCTGGGCGGCAGCCTCGGCCGTAATGAGGCCACCGGCCGCGGCGTCCTCATCACCGCCCGCGAGGCCATGCAGCGCCTGGGCAAGCCCCTGGCCGGCGCCACCGTCGCGGTGCAGGGCTTCGGGAACGTGGGCAGCCAGGCCACCCGCCTCCTGCACGAAGCCGGGGCCCGCATCATCGCCGTCAGCGACTCCAAGGGCGCCATCAAGAACGACCGCGGCCTGGACATCCACGCGTTGCTCAAGCACGTGGCCGAGGCCAAGACCGTCACGGGCTTCAAGGGCGCCGAAGCCCTGGACCCCGCCGCCTTGTTGACCTATCAGGTGGACATCCTGGTGCCCGCCGCCACTGAGAACCAGATCACCGAGGACAACGCCCCCAAGGTGCGCGCCAAGATCATCGTCGAGGGCGCCAACGGGCCCACCGCCCCCGCCGCCGACC
>CAIPAY010000107.1 GCA_903863195.1 uncultured Holophagaceae bacterium | reverse complement strand
TACAGCGTGAACCGCGACGAGATGGAGCGCATGATCCGCGCCGCCGGCTATCAGCCCTGGCAGCGCGACAACGTGTATGGCACAGTCCCGGCCTGAACCTGGCCAAGCAACCACAGAACACTGCAGGAAAGAATAATAATTAACCACAAAGAGCACAAAGGGCACAAAAAAGGACCGGGTTCGCTTGCCGTTCTTCTTTGTGTCCTTTGTGCTCTTTGTGGTTAAAACGTTCTTGTTTCTTTTCTGCCCGGATTTGCGGTTTCGACAGGGATGAAGGGGATGGCCTAGGCCTGTCTTCGGTAGAATTCACTCTGGTTCCCTGTGGTTCGCCCTGCGGTAGCCAATCTTTCCTGGAGTGTCCATGCCCGCCTACCGCTCGCTGACTTCGACCCATGGCCGCAACATGGCAGGGGCGCGCGCCCTGTGGCGGGCCACGGGCGTCAAGGAGGGCGACTTCGGCAAGCCCATCATCGCCGTGGTCAACTCCTTCACGCAGTTCGTGCCGGGGCACGTGCACCTGATGGAGCTGGGGCAGCTGGTGGCGCGCGAGATCGAGGCGGCCGGCGGCATCGCCAAGGAGTTCAACACCATCGCCATCGACGACGGCATCGCCATGGGCCATGACGGCATGCTCTACTCGCTACCCTCCCGGGACCTCATCGCCGACTCGGTCGAGTACATGGTCAACGCCCACTGCGCCGACGCCATGGTCTGCATCTCCAACTGCGACAAGATCACGCCGGGCATGCTCATGGCCTCGCTGCGCGTGAACATCCCCACCATCTTCGTGTCCGGCGGACCCATGGAGGCGGGCAAGGTCCAGTGGCAGGGCCAGACCATCGCCGTGGACCTCATCGACGCCATGATCAAGGCCGGCGACAGCAAGGTCACGGACGCGGAGGTGGACAGCTTCGAGCGCTCGGCCTGTCCCACCTGCGGCTCCTGCTCGGGCATGTTCACCGCCAACTCCATGAACTGCCTGACCGAGGCCCTGGGCCTGGCGCTGCCCGGCAACGGCACCGTGGTCGCCACGCACGCGGACCGCAAGCGGCTCTTCCTGGAGGCGGGCCGCGGCATCGTGGACCTGTGCCGCCGCTGGTACGGGCAGAACGACGCCTCGGTGCTGCCCCGCGGCATCGCCACCCTCGCCGCCTTCGAGAACGCCATGGCCCTGGACGTGGCCATGGGCGGCTCCACCAACACCGTGCTGCACCTGCTGGCCGCGGCCCAGGAGGCGGGGGTGGACTTCAAGATGGCCGACCTGGACCGCATCTCGCGCCAGGTGCCCTGCCTCTGCAAGGTGGCCCCGGCCACCCAGGACTACCACGTGGAGGACGTGCACCACGCGGGTGGGATCTTCGGCATCCTGGGCGAGCTGGACCGCGCGGGGCTGCTGCACCGCGAGGCCTCGACCGTGCATGCGCCGACCCTCGGCGCGGCCATCGACCGTTGGGACGTCCTGCGCACCACGGCCCCGGAGGTCCATGCGTTCTTCCGCGCCGCCCCGGGCGGGGTGCCGACCCAGGAGGCCTTCTCCCAGGACCGGCGCTTCCCGGAGCTGGACCTGGACCGGGCCAAGGGCTGCATCCGCGACTCCGCCAACGCCTACACCCGCGAGGGCGGCCTGGCGGTGCTCTACGGCAACATCGCCGCCGACGGCTGCATCGTGAAGACCGCCGGTGTGGACGCCAGCGTCTGGCAGTTCTCGGGCCGGGCCCGCGTCTTCGAGAGCCAGGATGCGGCCGTGATGGGGATCCTCGGCGACACCATCGTGGCGGGGGACGTGCTGGTCATCCGCTATGAAGGCCCCAAGGGCGGGCCGGGCATGCAGGAGATGCTCTATCCCACCTCGTATCTGAAGTCCAAGGGGCTCGGCAAGGCCTGCGCCCTGCTGACGGACGGCCGCTTCTCCGGGGGCACCTCGGGCCTGTCGATCGGCCACGCCTCCCCCGAGGCAGCCGACGGCGGCGCCATCGGCCTGGTGGAGGAGGGCGACACCATCGAGATCGACATCCCCGCCCGCAGCATTCGCCTGGCCGTGAGCGACGACGAGCTGGCCCGCCGCCGCGCCGCCATGGAAGCCAAGGGCGACGCCGCCTGGCAGCCCGCCAAGCCCCGCGCCCGCAAGGTGTCCGCGGCCCTCCAGGCCTACGCCCTCATGGCCACCAGCGCCGACAGAGGCGCCGTCCGCGACGTCAACCAGATCCGACGAAGGTAGTCGTTCGGTAGAAAAGAAAAAAAGGATCACCACGAAGGCACGAAGGCACGAAGAAAGACAAAAAAAGGGGAAGGAGATAACCGCTTATTTCCTTCATGCTTTTCTTCGTGCCTTCGTGCCTTCGTGGTGAATCAGTTTTGTTGATTTTCCTGGGTGCCTAGCCGCACCCTTTGAGTGCTGCGATGAGGGTGTCGGCAAGGGGTCGGATGCGGCCGGGCTCGCTGAGGTAGGCGCCGCGGGCGGCGACGAGGCGGGCGCTGGAGCGGCCCAGGACGGCGGTCTCCACAAGGCCGTGGGCCTTGAGGGTGCCGCCGGTCTGCACCAGGTCCACGATGGCATCCGCCAGGCCCAGCAGGGGGGCCAGCTCGGCGCTGCTGCTGAGGGGCACCAGCTCGGCGGTGAGGCCCTCGCGGGTGAGCCAGGCCTCGGTGGCCCGGGGGAACTTCGTGGCCAGGCGCAGGTGCGGCTTGGCGCGCAGCTCGTCGAGGGAGACCCCGGCCAGGGCGCAGAGCGAGAGGCGGCAGGCGCCGAAGCCCAGGTCCGCCAACTCCAGCAGGTCCATGTCCATCTCATCCAGGGTGTCGGAGCCCACGATGCCCAGGGAGGCCACGCCGGCGGCCACGTAGCGGGGCAGGTCCGCGCCCTTCAGCAGCAGGGCCGAGACGCCGGGCGTGGCCGTGGGAATGCGCAGCACCCGCGACTTCAGGGCCTGGGCGTCCAGGGCCAGGGCCGTGCCGGCGAGCAGGGGAACGAGCTCGTCACCGAGGCGGCCCTTGGGGAAGGCGATGAGGATGGCCGGTGCGTTCATCGGGGCTGCTCGAAGAGGTCGGGCCGGGTCTCGGCCAGGTCCAGGAGGCGGGACAGGCGCACGCAGAAGCCCGCGGCCTTCCAGGGGCGGCCGAGGCCGGGGAAGAGGCGGTCGTAGCGGCCGCCGGCCGCCAGCTCCTGCTGGGCCCCCGGCGCCCAGAGGCGCAGGGTGGGACCGGTGTAGAAGTCCAGACCAGCCACGTCGGCTAGGTCCACGCGGAGCTCCAGGTTGGGCGGGAGGATGGGCAGCAGGGCCTGGAGGGCGCGGTCCATGTGGTCCACTTCCTCCTGCAGCAGCTCCGCGTAGGGGCTGGCGCTGAGGGCGGCGAGGCTGGCGGGGCCGTCCAGCTCGGACAGCAGGGCCTGGGCGTGGGCCGACAGCCGCGCGGCGGAGGGGTGGCCTTCGAGGGCTTGGGCCACGCGGTGCGGGGCGCGGCGGGAGAGGGCTGCCACCACCTCGGCGGCCAGCTCGGGCGAGAGCCCCTCGGCTTCAAGCGGCCGCCGCACGAGGGCCGCGTTGCCCATGTGCAGGATGGCGCTCTTCAGGCCCAGCACGCCGGGGATGGCCATGAGCAGGCGGGCCAGCTCCACGTCGGCCTCGGTGGAGGACTGGCCCTCGGTGGTGATGCGCTCGCAGCCCACCTCGAAGCGCTCCACGGCCTCCCAGGGCTGCACGGGACGGCGGAAGACCGCGCCCGCGTAGGAGACGCGCTCCGGCGGCTCCGGGAAGCGCCGGGCCAGCAGGCCCGCCAGGGCCATGGTGAAGTCCCAGCGCAGGGCCACCAGCTCGTCGCCGTCGAAGAAGCGCAGGGCGCCGTCGGGCACCGTGTCCCGCAGCACCAGCGAGGGATGCAGCTCGCGGTAGCCGTGGGCAGCGAGCAGACCCATGAGGGCGTCCTCCCAGCGGCGCAGCCGCTCGGCGGGACCGAAGAGCAGGTCAGGGAAGTGCGGGGTGCGGACGGGCATCAGGCCGGCCCTCCGGTGCGGTCAGCGTGGCGCTGCTGGAGCACCTCGACCACGTCGAGGAGGCTCGCGCCCTTGGCCAGCAGCAGCATGTCCAGGTGGAAGATCAGATCGGCGGCCTCGCCCAGGAAGTCCTCCCGGTCGTCGTTCTTGGCGGCGATGACCACCTCGCCAGCCTCTTCGACCACCTTCTTGGCGATGCGGTCGAGGCCCTGGGCGAAGAGCTTCTGCGTGTAGCTGCCCTTCAGATCCGCGGCAGCTTTGCGCGAGCGCAGCAGCTCTTCGAGGCGGCCGAGCCAGGGCAGGGTGGCGGGCCAGGCCTCGCCGTCGAAGCAGCTGGCGGTGCCGCGGTGGCAGGTGGGGCCCTCGGGCTCGGCCAGGATCAGAAGGACGTCCGCGTCGCAGTCGGGACGGATCTGGAGGAGCTTGAGGCGGTTGCCACTGCTCTCGCCTTTCACCCACAGGGCCTGCCGGGAGCGGCTCCAGAAGGTGACGAAGCCCGTGTCCAGGGTGAGCTGCAGGGCCTCGCGGTTGAGCCAGGCCACCATGCGCACCTCGCCGCTGGGGCTCTGCACGATGCCGGGAATGAGGCCGTCGGGGCCGAAGGTGAGGCTGTTGAGGTCCATGTCAGATCCGTATGGAGAGGTCGTGCTCGGCCAGGTAGGCCTTCAGGCGGGGAATGGGCAGGAGGTTCTCGTGGAAGAGGGTGGCGGCCAGGACCGCGTCGGCGCCGTGCTCGAGGGCCTCGAGGAAGTGGACCTCGCGGCCCGCCCCGCCGGAGGCGATGAGGGGGATGGGCAGCTCCGAGGCCCAGTCCAGCAGCGGCAGGTCAAAGCCGTCACCGGTGCCGTCGCGGTCCATGGAGGTGAGCAGGATCTCGCCGGCGCCCAGCTCGTTCAGCTCCCAGAGCCAATCTCGGGCGGACCGCGCCGTGGGCTCGGTGCCGCCCTTGAGATACACGCGCCAGCCCAGCTCGGGATCGCGCTTCACATCCACCGCTGCCACCACGCACTGGCGGCCGAAGGCGTCGGCCAGCTCGGTGACCAGGGCCGGGCGCAGGGAGGCGGCGCTGTTCACGGCGACCTTGTCGGCCCCGGCGCGCAGCAGGCTGCGGGCGTCCTCGACTTTCGAGACGCCGCCGCCCACGGTGAAGGGGATGCTCAGCTCGTGGGCCACGTCGCGCACCCAGGACTCGCGGGTGCCGCGGGCTTCCAGGGAGGCGGAGATGTCGAGGAAGACCAGCTCGTCAGCGCTCTCGGCGTCATAGCGGCGGGCCAGCTCCACGGGGTGCCCGATGTCGCGGAGCCCCTTGAACTGGACACCCTTCACGACGCGGCCCTGCTTGACGTCCAGGCAGGGGATGACGCGCTTGGCGGGCATCAGACGGTTCCTTCCAGGGCCGTGCGGGTGCGCGGGTCCTCGAGCGACACGAAGCCTTCCAGCAGGGCCTTGCCGCTGATGGTGCCCACCACGCCGGGAATGCCTTTCAGCGGCTCCAGGTCTGAGATCTCCTTGAGGCCGCCGGAGGCCTGCACCAGGAAGCCCTCCTTGGCGACGAAGGCTGCGGCTGCCAGGCCGGGGCCCTCCAGGGTGCCGTCCCGGCTCACGTCCGTGACCAGGGCGCGCCGGAAGCCGAGGCTGAGCAGGGCCTTGAAGGCATCCACGGAGGCGATGGCGCTGGGTGACTGCCAGCCCCGAGTGACGATGCGCTCGCCCTTGAGATCCAGGGCGGCGATGACGTGGGTTTTGGAGAGTCCGGCCAGGGCCGTGGGGTTCTCCACAGCCAGGGTGCCCACCACCGCGTCGAAGCCCAGGGCCAGGATCGACTCCACGGTGCGGCGGTCGCGCAGGCCGCCGCCCAGCTGGAAGCGGACCTCCGGGAACCGCGCGGGGAAGGACAGGAAGTCGCCCTGCCGGGGCTTGCCGAAGGCGCCATCCAGGTCCACCAGGTGGATGCGGCGGGCGCCGGCTTCCATGAGGCGCTCGATCCAGGCCTCGGGCTCGAGGTCATAGAAGGTGGCCTGGCGGGGATCGCCGTGGCGCAGCCGCACCAGGCGGCCCTGCATCAGGTCGAGGCTGGGGATCAGTTGCATGGTTCCTCCGGCACGGGCGTGCGGGCGCCCATCCAGGTGAGAGCGGACTGGAGCAGCAGCAGGCCGGGGCGGCCCGACTTCTCGGGGTGGGGCTGGAAGCCCATGACCATGCCCCGGGCCTCGATGGCGGCGAAGGGGCGGCCGTGGTCGGCCAGGTAGACCGACTCCGTCGAGGGCTCCAGAGCATAGCTGTGGACGAAATAGAGCCAGGCGCCCTTGGGGTCGGGCAGGGCCGGGTGGGCCATGTGCTGGCGCACCTGGCTCCAGCCCATGTGCGGCACCTTCACGCCGGGGCCGAGGCGCCGGACGATGCCCGGGATGAGGCCCAGGCCCGCGGCCCGCGGGGCCTCCTCGCTGCCCTCGGCCAGCAGCTGCAGGCCCAGGCAGATGCCCAGCAGGGGGCGGCCCTCGGCCACCAGCTCCGGCAGCGCGCGCCACCAGCCCCGCTCGGCCAGGGAGCGCTGCGCCGCGTCGAAGTGGCCCACGCCGGGCAGGACGATGGGACCGGTGGGCGCGGCCTGCTCGGGCGTGGCAGCCCGCCGGTGGACGAGGCCCAGGCGGTCCAGGGCCCCTTCCAGCGAAGCCAGGTTGCCGGCGTCGTAGTCGATGAGGGTGATGGTCGGCGCGGCGCTCATTCCGAAAGGGTCCCCTTGGTGGAGGGGACGCCGCCGCCGGTGATGCGGGTGGCCTCGCGCAGGGCCCGGGCCAGGGCCTTGAACAGCGCCTCGACCTTGTGGTGGGTGTTCACGCCGCGCAGCAGATCCGCCTGGATGCAGAGCCCGCCGCGCATGGCCAGGGCCACGAAGAACTCGCGGACCATCTCCACTTGGAAGCCGTCGCCCAGGATGATGGGGGGCAGGTCCGCGTGGAACTCGCACCAGGGACGGCCGGAGAGGTCGATGACCACCCGGGCCAGGGCCTCGTCCAGGGGCACGTAGGCGTGGGCGAAGCGGGCCAGACCCGCGTGGTCGCCCAGGGCCTCCTTGAGCGCGTCGCCCAGGCAGAGGCCCACGTCCTCCACCAGGTGGTGGCTGTCCACGGGCAGGTCCCCGGAGGCCTCGACCTGTAGGCCGAAGCCGCCGTGCTTGGCGATCTGCATCAGCATGTGGTCGAAGTAGCCCAGGCCCGTGCGGATGCGGACCTCGCCGCCATCCAGGTCCAGGCTCAGCTGGATGCTGGTCTCGCCGGTGACGCGATAGAGGGAGGTGGACCTCATGGCAGCTCCTGGAGCAGGTGAAGCAGGGTTTCGAAGGAGAGGTCTTCCGGGGCAGCGAAGCGGGCGCGGTCGGGACCCACGGCCCCGAAGCGCCAGGATACTTCGGGACGGAGCGCCGCGGCGGCCCGGAGGCACCGGGCGTCGTCCACGGTGTCGCCCACGAAGACGATCTCTTCGGCGCGGAAGGCGTCCGCCAGCTGCAGCAGCCCTGCGGGCTCCGGCTTGCGGAGGTGCGGCGCGGCGTCGCACACCGCGGGCAGGCTGTAGCCCAGCACCTGCCAGGCCAGCACCAGCTCCTCGGGCGGGCGGCCAGTGAGCACGGCCAGCTCCCAGCCCGGTGCCTGCAGCTGGGTCAGGCTCGCCAGGGGGCGCTCCAGCTTGATGGTGTCCGCATAGTGCTTCTGCACCACGAGCTGGGCCGCGGGCTCCAGGGCCTGGATGCGGGCCTCCAGCTCCGGGAAGCCCAGGCCCGTGGCGGCTTCCACCCGGGCCTGGAGGTCCACGTCCCCGTGGACCTCGGCCAGGGCCAGGGCGCCGGCCGCGAGGCGGAAGTCGTTGTTGAAGCCCCCCGCCCGCTTGAAGGCGCGGTAGCTGGCATCGGTCCAGGGCAGGGCCGACCGCAGCTCGGCCAGGGCCCGGGCCACGGCCTCCAGGAAGCTGCGGTCCGCGTCGATGAGCACGCCGTCGATGTCCAGCACCAGCAGGCGCCGGCGGGGCCGGGGGGCGGGGGCGGGCAGGGCCGCTCCCAGCGCCGTTGCCACCCGCGCGGTGTCGGCCTCGGTGCCCAGGCTCACCCGGGCCGCGTCGGCGCCGGGCAGACGGCGCACCTTGATGCCGGCGGGCGCCAGCAGGGCGCTGGGGTCCGGGGTCAGGTGCAGGAAGTTGCCGGCGCTGGGGGCCGCGCGGTGGGTGGTCAGGGCGGCGGCGAAGCGGTCGCGGCGCTCCGGCAGGGCCCGCACCGCGGGCTCGAAGGCCGGGGCGAAGTCCAGGGCCACGTCCAGGGCCTCGAGACTGGCGGACGGGATGGAATAGGGCAGCTGCAGGTCGGCGAGGCGACCGATGAGGGCGGGAGCGCCCACCAGGTAGCCCAGGCGCCAGGCGGCGGAGGCCAGGGCCTTGCTGAAGGTCCGCACCAGCACCAGGTTCGGGTAGCGGTCCACGGCCAGGCGGTGGGTGGCGGGGGCGAACTCCGCGTAGGCCTCGTCCAGCACCACCAGCGGGGGCTCCGGCCGGGCCGCGGCCGCCTCCAGCAGGGGCTTGAGAACCTCCGGGGAGAGCCAGGCGCCCGTGGGATTGTTGGGCAGGGTCAGCCAGAGCTGGCGGCAGTCCAGGGCCTGGAACCAGGGCTCCAGGGGAAAGCCCGTGCCCTGGGGCACCAGGCGCACCCGGCCGCCATGGCGGCGCGCCAGCAGGGGATAGAGGCTGAAGCCGGGGTCCGGGATGGCGACGGTGTCCCCGGGAGTGAGGCCCGCCAGGGCCACCAGGTCCAGCAGGGCGCCGCTGGAGGGCCCCAGCAGCAGCCCGCCCGCGGGGGCGCCCAGGCGCTGGCGGAGCCGCTCGGTGAGCTCGGCCTGGCGCTCGGGGTAGACGTTGAAGGGCAGGGTCTGGAGCCGGGCCAGCAGCGCCTCCCGCGCGGCTTCGGGCCAGTCGCTGGGCAGCTCGTTCATGTGCAGGCGCAGGCCCGCCGACGGCTCCAGCGGCCGCTGGTAGGCGGGCAGGTCGGCGAGATCAGGGCGGAGGAGCGGCATGAGGACTCAAGAGAAGGGTAGGAGGGTGCCAGGCCTTCAGGCCGGGAGAAGCGGAGGGGCTCGGCAGGGACGGGCGCGGCGCCTAGGGATGGCGGTGGGCGCGGAGGCCCGCGCTGCGGCCGTGGTGGGTGAGGCCCTCGGCCTCGGCGAGGCGCTGGACCCAGGGGGCCATGGCGGCGGCGTCACCCGCCGACAGTCGCAGCAGGCTCTGGCGCTTGAGGAAGGTGGCCACACCCAGGGGGCTGGTGTAGCGGGCGCTTCGGTCCGTGGGCAGCACGTGGTTGGGCCCCGCGCCGTAGTCGCCGAAGGCCTCGGCGCTGGCGGCGCCGATGAAGACCGCACCCGCAGTGGTCAGGTCCGGCAGCCAGGTCTCGGGATCGCGGACGCAGAGCTCGAGGTGCTCGGGCGCCCAGGCCTGGGCCACGGCCACAGCCAGGGCGCGTTCCGCGCAGACCAGCCGCCCGTGGGCCGCGAGGCTCTGCTCGAGGATCGCCCGTCGGGGCGACGCCGCCACCCGGGCCTGCAACTCGAGCGCCACGGCCTCCAGCAGGGGCCGGTCAGCGCTGATGAGGACCGCGGCGGCGTCCGGGTCGTGCTCCGCCTGGGCCAGCAGGTCCTCGGCCAGCCAGGCGGGATCGGCGCTGGCGTCCGCCAGCACCAGCAGCTCGGTGGGGCCCGCCAGGGCGTCAATGCCGCAGGTGCCGATGAGCTGCCGCTTGGCCTCGGCCACGAAGCGGTTGCCGGGGCCCGCGATGAGGTCCACGGCGGGCTCGCCATAGGCCAGCCAGCCCAGGGCCTGGGCGCCTCCGAAGGGATAGAGCTCTGTGAGTCCCAGCTCCGCCGCGCAGGCCAGGACCAGGGGATCCACGCCCCAGGCGCCGGGCAGGGTGGCCTGGGGCTTGGGCGGCGTGACCCCCACGATGCGGCGCACCCCGGCCACCTGGGCGGGGATGACGGTCATGGCCAGGGTGGAGGGGTAGAAGGCCCGGCCGCCGGGGATGTAGACCCCGGCCGCCTGCATGGGGCACCAGCGCTCGCCCACAGTGCCGCCCAGGGGCAGGGGCAGCTCCAGGTCGCGCAGGCAGCCGCGCTGGCCCTCGGCGAAGCGCCGCACGTTGCGGATCATCTCCCGCAGGGCGGCCATGAGGTCCGGCTGGCGCTGATCGAGGTCCGCGCGGGCGGCTGCCAGGGCCGAGCCCGGGATCTGCAGGGCCGGCGGGTCGAGGCTGACGCCATCCAGCTTCCGGGTCCAGGCCAGCACCGCAGGCAGTCCCTCGGCGCGCACGTCCGCCAGGATGGCCGCGACGGCCTTCCGCGTGTCTTCCTCCATCCCTGCATTCCGGCCCAGTGCGGCCACCCACCCGGGGACTTGGTCCCGGTCGTTCAGGTCAGTGATTGGGATGAAGTAACACCTATGCACCTCGGAGGCGAAGAGCTAAGTCTGCCCGATTCACGCTGGAAGCACAACCGGAAATACCGTGGGTCCGGCTCAGGCGGGCTGGGCGACCAGGGGCTGGAAGAAGCGGCGCACGTTGGTGGGCTTGGCGTCTTCGGTCCACTCCCAGCAGGCGGGGTTGGCCAGGATGGCCTGGGAGAGGGCGACGTGCAGGGCGTGGCCGGCGGCATGGGCCTCGACGAGGCCCAGCAGCGGCGCACCCAGCAGGGCCAGGTCGCCGACGAGGTCCAGCATCTTGTGGCGGACGGCTTCATCTTCGTAGCGCAGGGACTCGTTCAGAGGCCCATCGGCGCCGAAGACCACGGCGTTGTCGAGGCTGCCGCCCAGGGCGAGGCCGCGGGCGCGCATCAGGTCGATCTCCTGCTCCAGGCAGAAGGTGCGGGCGGCACCCAGCTCCCGGCGGTACTTCTCCGGGGTGAGGGTCAGCTCGCGGCTCTGGCGGCCCAGGGCCGGCACGGGGAAGTCGATGACGTAGCGCAGGCGGAAGCCGTCGAAGGGCAGGGCGCGGATCCAGCGGTCGCCGTTGCGGACCTCGATGGGCTGGGTGATCTTCAGGAAGCGGCGGCGGCCCTCCAGGGCCTGGGAACCGGCCCGCAGGATGGCGTCCACCCAGGGGGCGGCGCTGCCGTCCAGGATGGGAAGCTCTTCGGCGTCCACCTCGATGCGGAGGTGCTCGACTTCCAGGCCCATCAGGGCGGAGAGGAGGTGCTCCACGGTCTGGAGGCGCACGCCGTCCTTGACCAGGGTGGTGGCCAGGACCAGGTCGCCGGCCAGCTCGGCCTTGGCGGGGATCTCGGTGCCGGTGGGCAGGTGGACGAACACCAGACCCGAGGGTGCGGTCACGGGCACCAGGCGCACCGTGCAGGGCCGGTTGCCGTGCAGGCCGCGGCCCGAGATCGTGATCTCGCGGCTCAGGGTCTGGGGTGTGGCACTGCGGGGCATGGGAACCTCTGGGGGTTCCTTAGCGAATGTTGTGCCAATATTTAAATTAAATCATTGCATGATTTAATTTAAATATATTAAAAGAAAATTGTGGGTTCTGAACCACACCTGTGGTCAGCCCCCTCAGCGGGGCCGGGCGCGCTCCCAGTCTTCGGGGGTCGTGAGCTTCAGGTTGGAGCTGGGGCTGGGGATCAGCTTCACAGCCAGCCCCAGGCGCTCCAGCAGGGCCACATCGTCGGTGCCCGTGAAGTGATCCCGCTCGGCGGCCTCGAAGGCTCTCAGCCAGGTGGCAAGACGGGCGATCTGGGGGGTCTGGGCGCGGAAGAACTCCTCCCGGGGCTCGGTGCCCAGCACTCGGCCGCTGGGGTCCACCCGCTTGAGGGTGTCCGTGGAGGGCTCCCCCAGCAGGGTCCCGTCGAACTGGTTCAGGGCCTCCAGGGCCTCCCAGAGCTGGGCCGAAGGGGGGAAGGGACGGACGGCGTCATGGATCATCACGGGAGCTAGGGGCTGGTTCGGCAGGGCCAGGAGCGCGGCCCACACCGACTGCTGGCGGGTGTGCCCGCCGGAAACCACGGTGCAGGGCACGCGGAAGGGCCAGCTTTGGGCTTCCTCCAGGTGGGACTCGGGCACGGCCAGGGCGATGCCGGCCAGGGGCGGCATGCCCGGGGCCAAGAAGGCCTCCACCGTCACCTGGAGCAGGGGCCGACCATCCCAATCCCGGAACTGCTTGGGCAGACCGCCCCCCATGCGCACACCCCGGCCGCCGGCGGGGATGACCAGGAAGGGCCAGAGGGCCTCAGCGCTGGCGGGTGATGAAGGGCTCGACACCACGATCCTTGAGGAGCTTGGCGATCTGTTCGGCGGACTGCTCGGCGTCCTGGCGGCTGGTGTAGCTGCCGACTCGGACGCGCTTCACCGAAAGACCCCCCCGGGTGGCTGCCCCCTGGAGGGAGACCTCGCCGAAGGTGTTTTCAAGTTCGTGTCTAAGTGTCTCAATGTTCTTGGGATTTGAAAGTGCTGCCACCTGCACTACGTAGGGGTTCGCCTTGTCGAAGGCCGGATCCAGCGCCACGGGCAGACCCATGGCATCCACGGTGCGGAGGCGGATGCGGGTGGTGCCGACGCCCAGGAAGCCAAGCTCCTTGGCGCCGCGCTTGGACAGATCCAGGATGCGCCCCTTCAGGAAGGGACCCCGGTCGTTGACTCGCAGCACAGTTCGCTTGCGGTTCTCCAGGTTCTCCACTTCCACGAAGCTGCCGAGGGGCAGGGTGCGATGGGCACAGGTGAACTGCTCGGGATCGAAGATATCGCCGTTGGCCGTGGGCCGACCGGCAAACCCGTCATCCGCCCCGCCATACCAGCTGGCCAGACCCTCTTCCATGTAGGGCTGCCCCTCGGCGGCGCCAGGGCTGCGGGAACCCGCGGGCATAGGCGCCCAGGCCACGGGAGGTCGGGTGCAGTGCAGGGTGAAGCTGAGCGCCACCAGCGCCGCCAAGCCCCGCGTGGGCAGTCGCATGATCCTTAGGAAGCCGCCCTTTCCGAGTTCCACCGGGGTTGGAGGGTCGAAGGCGACCTGGATCTCGTGGATCCACGACACGCACGCCTGACTCCAATTGGTTGGATGGAAGAGGGACAGCATCGGACTCCACAAAGATCAGTCGGCCAAAATTTATAGGTCCGACTCGTATACATATACAGTATCGCCAACCGGCCCCGCTTGTAAAGGACCGATCATTTCAATAGCCGTATATCTCGCGATAGTCGCGTTTAGGCTTACTGTCGATCGGGTATCTGGCCCACCCGGAAGGGCTTCGGGCGGTTCCCCTCGACCAGGAAGGGGGCCGGCAGGCTCTGGGCCGCCGCCTTGGCGGCGGCTTCGGAGCCGT
Source organism: uncultured Holophagaceae bacterium (assembly GCA_903863195.1). Lineage (GTDB taxonomy): Bacteria > Acidobacteriota > Holophagae > Holophagales > Holophagaceae > Geothrix. The sequence continues at coordinate 21,463 of CAIPAY010000107.1, read as the reverse complement.
AGGAGCCCAGGAAGATCTGGTAGCAGGTCTTCCCATCCCGCAGGACCATCGGCACGATGAACAGATCCGGGTCCTGCTTGTTCAGCAGTTCCGCCGCCTGCTGGACGGTGGCTCCCTGGCAGGCGATCTCGAGCCGGAGGGTCCACCGGCTCTGCAGGAGCTCCCGCTGGGCGGCGCCTTCCGCGACGGCCTGCTTCCAGTTGCCCTGGACGATGGTCTGGAGGCGCTGGGCCTTGGAGGCAGGGCCCGCAGCCACGGGGGGCGGGGTCGGCTTGGCCGGTTCGGGGACGACCTTGGAGGGTTCCGGGGCAGCCTTGGGTTCCGTGCCCGGGACCGGGGCCGGGGCGGGGACGGCGGCTTCGGGGGTCGGAGCTGGCGCCGCGGGCTTGGGGGCCGGGGCTGGCTCCGCCTTGGGCGCGGGAGCCACTGAGGCCTTGAAGCGCCGGGTCCACCTGAACCCGGCCCAGAGCCCCAGGCCTACCAGGAGGACCAGGAGCAGCGGCAGCAGCCAGCTTGGCCGGGTCGGAGGCGTGGCCTCGGCCTCGGGCTCAGGAGCCTCGGCTGGGGGGTCGTCCCGGTCGACCTCGGCCTCGTGCTGGATGGGCAGGGCGGGCTCCGGCGTCGGCAGAGGCTCCGGCACGGTCAGGAGGGGCTCCTCCAGCTCATCCTCGGGACCCAGGCTCGGCAGCTTCTCCGGCACCGGCGGGCTGACCTCCTGGGTGCTGTAGGGGCTGGGGGGCGTTTCCTCGGCCATCAGGGGCTCGGGGGCGGACTCCGGCTCGGGCAGGGTCGGGGAGATGGTGGTTTCGGCGGGCTCCAGGGCCCGCTCCAGGGCGCTCCGGTCCAGGGGGGGCAGCTCGTGGAGGCGTGCCCAGCCCATCTCCCGGAGGAACAGGATGAAGGCGCCTAGGCGGAAGGGCTCTACGCTGGCCTCCCGGCTCAGCTCCAGGAGGGTCCGGGTGCCGTCCAGCAGGCCCGGCAGCTTGGCCAGGTCCGCGGGCAGGGTGAGGTCCTGCAGGCGGCGGGTCTCCAGGACCACGACCTGGTTGAGGGGGCCCAGCTCTTCCAGCATGAGCTCCCGGTCATGGAGGTCCAGCACCCCGGCCAGCAGCATGGCCGGCGTGTCGAAGGGCAGGCGCACAGTGCGGGCATCGAGCTCCCGGGCTTCGAAGGCCGGGACCTCCGAGGTGGCCGCCAGGCAAGTGCAAACCACCCGCTCCACCTGGCCCTTGGCCACGGCCAGCAGGTCCCGCTGGGTGATGAAGCCCATCTCGATGAGGTTCTTGCCGATGGACATGGCCGGATTGAGGTTGGCCATGGCGTAGTCAAGCTGGGCCTGGGTGATCTTGCCCCGCTCCACCAGCAGGTGGGTGAGGCGGTCCAGGGGGTCGGTGCTGGTGGCGAAGACGATGTCCCCGGCCTCCATATAGACCGTGCGCTTGGGCTCGTCGCCCAGGACCCAGAGCCCCGTGGCCCGGGACCGCTGGCGCTCGAAGAGATCCTTGAGGGCAGGAAGACTCATGACACCACCCACCGTTCCAGCTTGAGTTTGCCGACCTTCACGAGCAGAGACTGGCCCGGCACCAGGGCCAAGCGCAGGGCGGGATCCCCGGCCTTGGTCCCGTCCAGGCTTACGGCCCCCTGGCCGATGAGGCGCTCGGCCTCCTTGCGGCTGGCGGCCAGACCCCGGTCCACCAGCAGGCGGGTCAGGGCCACCTCCCCTTCCGTGGGGGCCATGGGGATCTCCGGGGCCTGCTCCTGGCTGCGCTCCGAGAAGCGGCGCACCCAGCGGTCCTGGGCCTCCTGGCCGGCGGCCTCGCCATGGAAGTCAGCCACGATGCGCCGGGCCAGGCCCTTCTTGGCATCCATGGGGTGGCCCTGCCTCAGGGCGGCGATCTCCGTGGGCAGCAGGTCCGTGAGCAGCAGGTACCAGTCCCACATCAGGTTGTCGCTGACGCTCATGGCCTTGCCGAACTGCGTGTCCGGGTCCTCCAGGAAGCCGATGTAGTTGCCCATGGACTTGGACATCTTTTCCTGGCCATCCAGGCCCACCAGCAGGGGCACCGTCAGCACCACCTGGGGCCTCTGGCCCGAGGCCTCCATCAGGATCCGGCCCTGCATGAGGTTGAACAGCTGGTCGTTGCCGCCCAGCTCCACATCGGCCTCAAGGGCCACGCTGTCGTAGGCCTGGCTCATGGGGTAGAGCAGCTCATGCATGGAGATGGGCTCGTGGGCCTCCATGCGCTTGGCGAAGTCGTTGCGCTCCAGCATCTGCGCCAGGGTGAAGCGGGAGGCGAGGCGGATCCACTGGTCCCCCCGGAAGTCGCCGAACCACTCGCTGTTGAACCGGACCTTGGTCTTTTCGGGGTCCAGGATCTTGAAGACCTGGTGTTTGTAGGTCTCGGCATTGGCCAGGACCTCCTCCCGCGACAGGGGAGGGCGGGTGGCCTTCTTGCCGGTGGGATCGCCGATGAGGCCGGTGAAGTCCCCGATCAGGAACGTGACCTCGTGCCCCAGCTTCTGGAACTGGGCCATCTTGCGGATGAGCACGCCGTGGCCCAGGTGCAGGTCCGGGGCGGTGGGGTCGAAGCCCGCCTTGATGCGCAAAGGCCGCCCTTCCTTGAGTTTGGCCTCCAGCTGCTCGAGCTTGTGGCAGGTCACCGTGCCTTTGGTGAGCAGGGCCAGGGCATCAGATACGGATCCGGAAGCAGCAGTCATGCCTGCATCTTGGCGGAAAATCCCCGCAGGCTCAATGCTGATCACAGGGTGGTCAGGCCTTATCTCCGAACGTCAAGATCCACGACCTGCCGGGGACCCGTCTCACCCCGCTTCCGCGCCCGGGCAAAGGTCACGTAGACCGCCGGGCCGGGCCGGGGGCTCCAGCCCACCGTCACCTTGCCGCCGAAGTCCCGGTTGATGTGCAGGCCGTGGTGCTCCATGAGGTCGGGCGTCAGCTCCGGGGTCGGGGCCAGCTCCTCCTGCCACTTAGCCGCGGCGGCCAGGAAGTCCGCTTCCGTGGGCCAGGTCTTGGCCAGCTCGGGGCTGGCGGCATAGAGACCCCGGCAGCCCTCCGGGGTGCGCAGCTGCGCCACCACCGCCCGGAAGTCGTCCCAGTCCGGCTTCATCTTGTCGAGGGCGAAGCCCATGACCTTGTTCTTGAAGCCCTCGGGATCCTGCTTGAGCTTGTGGCGGACGAAGGCCGCCCCGCCCACGCAGGTGCCCATCAGGATGAGCAGGGCCACGCCGCAGCCGAGGCCGAGCTTGCCCCAGAGCGGCAGACCGGTCTTCGCGGGGGCGCCCTGGCCACTGTTATCCCAGGAGGAGTCGACCATCGGAAGTTCCTAGAGGAGGTTGCTCGCCAGCTCGGCCAGCTTGCTGCGCTCGCCCTTCTGGAGGGTGACGTGGCCGGAGATGTCGAGGTGCTTGAAGTGCTCGGCCAGGAAGCTCAGGCCGTTGGTGCTGGCGTCCACATAGGGGTTGTCGATCTGGTGCGGATCGCCCGTGAAGATCACCTTGGTGCCTTCCCCGGCGCGGGTGAGGATCGTCTTGACCTCGTGGGGCGTGAGGTTCTGGGCCTCGTCCACCACCAAATACTGCTTGGGGATGCTGCGGCCGCGGATGTAAGTGAGGGGCTCGACGCTGAGGTAGCCCGCCTCTTCCAGCTGGCCCGCGGTCATGGTGCTGCGGCGCCGGGCCTCGGTGTTGGCGGCCACGATGAACTCGAGGTTGTCGTAGATGGGCTGCATGTAGGGCCGCAGCTTCTCGCTGATGTCGCCGGGCAGGTAGCCCAGGTCCCGGCCCATGGGCATGACCGGCCGGCTCACCAGGATCTTGTCGTAGGCCTCGTCATCCACCACCTGCTGCAGGCCCGCGGCGATGGCCAGCAGGGTCTTGCCGGTGCCGGCCTTGCCCAGCAGCGTGACGATCTGGACGGCGGGGTCCAGCAGCAGCTCCAGGGCGAACTGCTGCTCGCGGTTGCGGGGCTTGATGCCCCAGGGGTAGGACTCCACGCGCTTCAGGGGCCGCAGGAGGCCCTCGGCGGACTGGCAGCGGGCCAGGGCCGTGTGGCTGGGGTTGGCCTTGTCCACCAGGGTCAGGAACTGGTTGGGGTAGAGGGACAGCTCGGGGTCCGGCTTGAGGCCGCCGTCGTAGAGCTGGTCCACCTGGGCCGAGTCCACCTCCCAGCTCTTGTGGCCGGTGTAGAGCTCGTCCATCTCGACCATGTCGGTGGTGTAGTCCTCGGCGTCCACGCCGATGGCGTCGGCCTTGATGCGCAGGTTCGTGTCCTTGGTCACGAGGACCACTTTGTTCTTGGAGGTGTGCAGCAGCTCCCGGACGCAGGCCAGGATCTGGTTGTCGGCCTTGTGCTTGTCCGCGGAGAGGATGCCCAGGTCCAGGTTGTGTGCGGCCACGTCCACCTTCAGGGTGCCGCCGCCCTCCAGGGGCACGCCCCGGCTGAGGGTGCCGCTGGTGCGCAGCCGGTCCAGCAGGCGCGACACGGCGCGGGCATTGCGGCCCACCTCGGTCTGGTCCTTCTTGAAGTGGTCGATCTCCTCGATGACCACGATGGGCAGCACCACATCGTGTTCCTGGAAGTGGAGGATCGAGTTCGGATCGTGCAACAGGACATTCGTGTCGAGGACGAACACCTTCTTGCTGGATGGCGGGACCAAAGAAACCTCCAGGACGTGCCGAGCCTACCACCAAGCCCCCCCGCTTGCACGGCTGGGATTCCAGGAGGATACGGTGGGAGAATGGCCGCTCCCTGGAGAATGCTGCTTATGAGGACCCTCACCATGGCCATCGCCCTCACCGGCACCCTGCTCGCCGCCCACGCCCCCCTGACTTATCCGCCGACCCGCAAGGGGGAGGTGGTGGAGGACTTCTTCGGCACCAAGGTGGCGGATCCCTACCGCTGGCTGGAGGATGACAACTCGGCGGAGACCAAGGCCTGGGTCGAGGCCCAGAACAGGGTCACCAGCGACTACCTGGAGGCCATCCCCGCGCGCCAGCAGCTGCGGGAGCGCATGACCCGGCTCTGGGACTTCGAGAAGTTCAGCGCCCCCTTCAAGCGGGGTGACCGCTACTTCTACTCCCACAACACGGGCCTGCAGAACCAGGCGGTCCTCTTCGTCACCGAGGCGGCCTCGGCCCGGGGCCGGGTGCTGCTGGATCCCAACACCCTCAGCAAGGACGGCACCGTGGCCCTCAGCGGGCTGAGCGTCACCCTGGATGGCCGGCTCATGGCGTACGCCGTGGCCGAGGCCGGGTCCGACTGGCAGACCTGGAAGGTGCGGGACGTGGCCACGGGCAAGGACCTGGCGGACGAGGTCCGCTGGTCCAAGGCCAGCGGCGCCTCCTGGCTGAAGGACGGCACTGGCTTCTTCTACAGCCGCTACGAGGCGCCCAAGACCGGCGGGGCCCTCACCGGCGTGAACCAGAACCACCAGCTCTGCTTCCACAAGCTGGGCACGGCCCAGGCGGACGATGTGCTCGTCTACCAGCGGCCCGACCAGCCCGAGTGGTACCTGGGCGGGTCGGTCACCGAGGACGGCCGCTGGCTGGTCATCTACGGCAGCAAGGGCACCAACCCCGAGAGCAGCCTCTTCCTCAAGGACCTGACCCGCCCCGGCGCGCCCGTGGAGCCCTTCCTGGACCGCATGGACGCGAGCTACACCGTGGTGGGCAGCGAGGGCGACCGGTTCTTCGTGCTCACCAACCAGGCCGCGCCACGCAACCGCCTAGTGGCCATCCAGCGGGGCCACACTGAGCCCTCCGCCTGGACCAGCCTGATCCCCCAGGCCAAGGGCGGGGATGTGCTCGAGGCCGTGTCCCTGGTGGGCGGGCGCTTCGTCGCCACCCGGATGCGCGACGCCCACTCCGCCGTGACTTTCCACAGCCTCGCCGGCCGGAAGCAGGGGGAGCTGGCCCTGCCGTCGCTGGGTACCGTGGGCGGCTTCGGCGGCCGGCGCGAGGACCGCGAGACCTTCTACACCTTCAGCAGCTTCACCTATCCCGGCACCGTCTACCGGCTGGACCTCAAGACCCGCCAGAGCAAGGTCTTCCGGGAACCCAAGGTGGCCTTCAAGCCGACGGACTACGAGGTGAAGCAGGTCTTCTACCCCAGCAAGGACGGCACGAAGATCCCCATGTTCCTGGTGCACCGGAAGGGTCTGAAGCTGGACGGCCAGAACCCCACGCTGCTCTACGGCTACGGCGGCTTCAACGTCTCGCTGACCCCGGCCTTCTCCGTGTCGCGCATGGTCTGGCTGGAGCGGGGCGGCGTCTTCGCCATGCCCAGCCTGCGGGGCGGGGGCGAATACGGGCTGGCCTGGTACGACGCCGGCCGCAAGGAGAAGAAGCAGAACGTCTTCGACGACTTCATCGCCGCCGCAGAGTGGCTCATCGCCCACAAGCTCACTTCCACCCCGAAGCTGGCCATCAACGGCGGCTCCAACGGCGGCCTGCTGGTGGGGGCCTGCCTGACCCAGCGGCCCGACCTCTTCGGCGCGGCGGTGCCCGAGGTGGGCGTCATGGACATGCTGCGCTTCCACAAGTTCACCCTGGGTTGGGGCTGGAAGAGCGACTACGGCAGCAGCGAGACCAGGGAGGGCTTCGCCACCCTGATGACCTACTCGCCCCTGCACACCCTGAAACCGGGCACCCAGTATCCGCCGACCCTGGTCACCACCGGCGACCACGACGACCGCGTGGTGCCCGCCCACAGCCACAAGTTCACCGCCACCCTCCAGGCCTGCCAGGCCGGCCCGGCCCCGGTGCTCACCCGCATCGAGACCAGCGCGGGCCACGGCGCCGGCAAGCCCACGGCCAAGGCCATCGCCGAGCGCGCTGATGTCCTGGCCTTCCTGGTGCAGAGCCTGGGCATGAAGGGCATCGATTAGCCTTGTTAGACGAGGTATGCTATTCCCACGCCCTTTCCGGAGACCCTCCATGACCCCTCGCATTTCCCTCGTCGGCCTGCTGGCCTGCGCCACGCTGGCCCTGCCGGCCCAGACACCCCTGGCCTATCCGACCACCCGCAAGGCCGACGTGGTGGACAACTACCACGGCACCCAGGTGGCCGATCCCTACCGCTGGCTGGAGGATGATCGCAGCGCCGAGACCGCCGCCTGGGTGGAGGCCCAGAACAAGGTGACCGAGGCCTACCTGGGGCAGATCCCCGAGCGGAAGGCCATCGAGGGCCGCCTCACGCGCCTGTGGGACTACGAGAAGTTCGGCGCCCCCAGCCGCCACGGGAAGGCCTACATCTACTCCCACAACACCGGCCTGCAGAACCAGGGCGTGCTCTACGTGACCACCGACCTCAAGCAGCAGGGCAGGGTGCTGCTGGATCCCAACACGCTGAGCAGCGACGGCATCGTGTCCCTGGGCAACACCGTGTTCACGGAAGACGGCCGCTACATGGCCTACTCGCTCTCAAAGGGCGGCGCCGACCTGAACATCTGGAAGGTGCGCGACGTCGAGACAGGCAAGGACCTGGCCGATGAGCTGCCCCTGGGCCGCAACAGCGTGGGCGGCTGGGCCCTGGACGGCAGCGGCTTCTACTACACCCGCTACCCCCTGCCCAAGGACCGCAGCGCCCTCACGGGCGTCTTCAAGAACCAGCAGCTCTTCTTCCACCGCCTCGGCACTGCCGTGGACAAGGACGCAGTCATCTACGAGCGGCCGGATCAGCCGGACTGGGGCTTCGGCGCCGGACCCACGGACGACGGCCGCTGGCTGGTGATCTACCAGAACCAGGGCACGGACCGCCGCAGCCGGGTCTTCCTCAAGGACCTGACCAAGCCCGGGGCCAAGGTGGAGCCCTTCCTCGACAAGTTCGACGCCACCTACCGCATCGTCGGCAGCGACGGCGACACCTTCTACGTCCAGACGGACCAGGGCGCCCCCCGCAGCCGCCTAGTGGCCATCCAGAAGGCCCATCCCGAGGCCGCGGCCTGGAAGACCCTCCTGGCTGAGGGGCCGGGCCGGGATGTGCTGGGCAGCGTCCACCTGGTGGCCAACCGCTTCGCCGCCACCTGGCGCATCGACGCGCTGAACACCGTGCGGCTCTACGACCTGCAGGGCAGGCTCGAGCGCGAGATCGCCCTGCCGGGCGTGGGCTCGCTGGCGGGCTTCGGCGGCCGCCGGAACCACACCGAGGCCTTCTACGGCTTCACCAGCTTCAACCTCCCCACCACCCTCTACCACTACGACTTCGCCACTGGGAAGAGCGAGGTCTTCCGCCAGCCCAGGCTGGCCTTCGATCCCGCCGCCTTCGAGGTGTCCCGGGTCTTCTACCCCAGCAAGGACGGCACCCGCATCCCGATGTTCCTGGCCCACAAGAAGGGCCTGAAGCTCGACGGCACCAACCCCACGCTGCTCTACGGCTACGGCGGCTTCAACATCCCCGCCACCCCCGGCTACAGCCCCGCCAACCTGGCCTGGCTGGAGATGGGCGGCGTCTACGCCTACGCGGGCCTGCGGGGCGGCAGCGAGTATGGCCGCGCCTGGTACGAGGCGGGCCGCCTGAAGACCAAGCAGAACGTCTTCGACGACTTCATCGCCGCCGCCGAGTGGCTCATCGCTCAGAAATACACCTCCACCCCGAAGCTGGCCATCCACGGCGGCTCCAACGGCGGCCTGCTGGTGGGCGCCTGCCTGGCCCAGCGGCCCGAGCTGTTCGGCGCGGCCCTGCCCGCCGTGGGCGTCATGGACATGCTGCGCTACCACAAGTTCACCATCGGCTGGATGTGGAAGAGCGACTACGACTGCTCCGACGATGCGGACGGCTTCAAGTACCTCATGACCTACAGCCCGGTCCACACCCTGAAGCCCGGCACCAAGTACCCGCCCACCCTGGTCACCACCGGCGACCATGACGACCGCGTGGTGCCCGCCCACAGCCACAAGTTCATCGCCACCCTGCAGGCCGACCAGGCCGGCCCCGCGCCCGTCCTCACCCGCATCGAGACCAACGCGGGCCACGGCGCCGGCAAGCCCACCGCCAAGCAGATCGCCGAGCGCGCCGACCAGTGGGCCTTCCTCCTCAAGAGCCTCGCCCTCAAGCTGCCTGTGGGCTTCGGCCAGTAGTTGCCATCAGCCGCCCGCGTCAGCCCAGTCTGGCGCGACCAGATCCCAGCGCAGCGGCTCTTCGAAGCCCTGCGCCGGTTGACCCTCTCCGGTCTGCCGGATAAACTCGCCAGTGCAAGCCGAAGTAGCTCAGGGGTAGAGCAGCGCACTCGTAATGCGCAGGTCGCAGGTTCAATTCCTGTCTTCGGCTCGGAAGGAACCCAAGACGGACCGTCTTGGGTTTTTTTGCGTAAGGTTGCGGGAGACCCTTCGGGAGGGTTTCCCGGGATCTGGCTGGGTGGCTCCTGGAATTGCCTGAAATTCAGCTTAGACAAACGGGCCATAACCGTTCTCCAGGATGTCATTTAAGTTAAACAAAGGAATGCTTTAGACATATTTTGTCTATTCATCCCCGATTACCATAGGGTCTTCATCCGGGGGATGACATGCCCACGAGGTCGATTGCACTCCAACTGGACCTCACGGATCCAGTGCATGCTTCTGCCCTCTGGCAGACGCATCGTCTAATGAATGAGAAGGCACGCTGGTTCCTCCAGGAGCTGCTGGTGCTGAGAGGGGATGAGGTCTGGACCGAGGATGTGGTGCTGGCCAGGTCCATGGGTCACCCCGGCCAGGAAAAGAACGAACACGGGTTGTTCGTTGTGTCGAAGCCCATGGCACAGGAGCGTCTGCGGGAACGCATCAAGCTGCTCAAGCCAACACTCACACCTGAAGCTATCGGGAAGGCCGCACAGGGACTGGCTGCACTCTACGATCTGGTCATCCCCAGCCACCTGGATGGTGAAGAGGGCGATGCCCAATCAGCCAACCGTCTCATGGGCATTCTGCTAGATCCAGGCTCAGAGGGTGGCCTGGGTGCCATTGCCAAGGCAGAGGCTCCCACTTGGGTTGATGCGATGTCCAAGGAGGCCGCTGGCTGGGAGGCGGCAGCAGAAGCGTGGCGGGTTACGACTTTGGCCGCAACCCGTCCAACAGGTCGGCAACCCCGGTGGCGGGGTCTTGCAGAGAAGGCAGACCCTGAGTGGCTCCTGGCCTACCTGGAAGACCTGGAGAAGAACCAGAAGAAGGCCGGTGCCGGAGGTGAGGCGACCCTCCTGGCCCAGTTGAAGAAGGATGGACTGCTACCGGTCTGGCCTGCCTACCAGACTGTTAAGGCCATGATCGGGGGCGAGGAGCGTGGATACCTTTCCAAGTGGGATCGTCTTGCCTTCAAGCTGGCGGTGTCCCGGTTGCTGTCCTGGGAGTCCTGGAACCACCGGGCGCGGAAGGAACATGAGACTAGGCAACTAGCCTTGAGCAGCGCCCTGGATGCCCTCTCGGCCTTCCCTGGCACGGTCACACAGCTACGGGCCTACGAACTGGAGCGGACCCGCGACCTCAGGGCCACCAACCAGCTGGCGAAGGATGACACCGACTTCAGGCTGGGTGGCAGGCAGATCCGCAAGTGGGAAGCCCTGTCCCGCGCACTGCGTAGGGCCACGGTGGGGACGGACCTCCTTCAGGTGGTCGCCGAGTTCCAGGCCATCAACCCACGGGAATCTCCAGACCCCTATTTCTCAGAGTGGGTGCTTGCCAGCCCAGCCAGACAGGACCTATGGGCAACCGATGAGGGTGTCCGTGCTGTGCAACTTCTGGCGAAGGCGAACCGACTGGAATTCATCGCAAGGAAGAGCCGGGAACGCACGGCCATGACCCCTCCCGATGCGCGTCTACATCCCATCTGGCTTCAGTTTGAGGAACCCAGCGGGAGCAACTTGAAGAACCTGAATCTCGTCCGAAACGCCGAAGGTGACTGGTTCGCAGCCCTGGACCTCATCCACCAGCAAGACGGTGGACCGCGAGAGGAGAAGGCATTCAAGATCCCCCTCCGGCCCTCGGCGCAGCTTGCCATCCAGTCAGTGGAGAAGCTGAACAAGAAGGAGGGCGGCCCAGGCAAGACTCCCGTCATCACCTTCATTCAGGCACCCAGCCGGGGTCGAGTGGAGGACAGGCGGGGCACGGAGACCTGGACTGCGACGATGCAAAGCCCAGACATTCTGTTGGACCGGGCAATCCTGGAAGCGAATCCTGACGCTGCCTTCGATCCGGCCCACCTCCGCGCCAACCTGAAGCTGGTGCTGGACCTTGAGCCGCAGTTGGTGGAGGGGCAGGGGATCGCCACGGTCACCCCTTCGGGCACCCGGTGGTCACGCATACCCGCGCCCAAGTGGGCCTACCACCTCCAGAGTTCCCTTGCCGAGGCAAGCAAGCATGAGGCAGAACTGGCAGAAGGCCACCGGTTCCTGTCGGTGGATCTAGGGGTCCGGGACCTTGCTGCAGTGGCCCTCTTTGAACTCCACAAGGGCAGGCTGAAGTCCGGCGAGGAAGGCTTCGCCATTCCGGCCTCGTCACCCTGGAAGGCACTGCTGGTCGAAGGGTCCATAAGAACCCTCAGCCTCCCTGGGGAACTGGCAGACATTGATGCCGACACCTTATCCCGCCGCCGCGAAGCAGAGGATGCCCTGCGGCTCATGAAATTCCTGAAGATCCGACGCACCCGCCTGCTGGCCCTGGCGCACCCTGCCACCCCTGCTTCGGCGCGGAGCAAGGCCCTGGATGGGCTAATGCGCAAGGTCAAGGATCCCGCTGCCCAGGCTCGGGCCAGGGAGGACCAGAACCGTCACGCGACTGCCCTTGCTCTATTGCTGGCTGACGATGACCCGCCCCAGGCCAGGGGAGACAGAGCTTCCGAGCGCAAGCAGGCTACCCGACCAGCCAATGTCAATGCAGCCTTCCGTGCTCCACTGCAACAGGCCGCCGGGCTTGATCCCATGCCAGACATCTCGACCGTCCCCGCAGCTCAGGCCACCCTCGGCGCCTGGGACGAAGCCATCGCTGAGTTGGTTCAGACCTGGAGGGCGAGGACCCGAAGGCGAGATCCGCGCAAATCTGGGCTGCACGGCAAGAGCCTCTGGGCCATCGAGCATCTTGGTTCCGTGCGGGACTTCCTGAAGGGCTGGCATCGCCGGGGGCAGATGAGCGGCGAGATCAACCGACCGGGCCGCGACTTCGCCAAGACCCTGCTGGAACACATCAACCAGCTAAAGGACGACCGCACCAAGGAGGGCGCCAACCTCCTGACGAACACCGCGAGAGGGCTTGTTTACGATCCTTCCTCCCACCAGTGGACCAAACAGTTCGAGCCTGCCCACCTGATCCTGTTCGAGGACTTGACCCGGTACCGATTCTTCACGGACCGTCCCCGGTTCGAGAACAGCCAGCTCATGCGCTGGACCCACCGAGAACTCACCAAGGTGGTGCAGCAGATGGCGCAACTCTTCGGGATCGGTGTCCTGGATACGGGTGCTGCCTTCAGCAGTCGCTTCCATGGCCTGAGCGGCACGCCTGGGCTTCGCGCCAAGGTCTTCACGGAGAACGAACTTCGCGCCGACTGGTTCCAGAACCGCTGGAAGGAGTCCTGGCAACCGGCCCCAGGCGTCCCACTCCCCTGGGACGGTGGGAAGACCTTCTTCACCCTGGATGCACATGGAAAGTTGGAGTCACTGGATGCCGACCACAACGCGGCACTGAGTCTGGCGCGAAGGTTTGCCAACCGGAACGGAGAACCCATTCGTCTGGTCTGCACTGGGATGAAGGATGGAACCTTCGTCCCGTCCAACCTAGGCAAGCGGCTTCTTGGTGGCCTGCGTGGGGCGGACCCCAAGGACAAGGGCTACGGTCACCTGGTGCCCTGCACGGGTGCCCCGGCCTTCGCCTGGGAGCCGTTGACCCAGTCTCAGTGGGAGAAACTGGCAGGGGCAAAGGTCGCCAAGCAAGATGAGTCACAGGCAGTGCCAGAGGATGACGCGGATGCCCTAGAGGAGGCCATGGAGCAGGCCGAGGCCGAGTCCGAAAGCGTGGAGGGCGTAGGGGCTGGCAAGAAAGTGGTCTTCTTCCGGGATCCCTCTGGCACCTTCTTCCCCGCCAACCACTGGCTACCGGGTGATGTGTTCTGGGGGTCTGTGCGGAAGAGCATCACTAAGGCCATGCGCCAGCTGCATGAGGCCCAGCAGCCTTTCTGATATGGAGACCCCACCAACGCTGCAACTCCGCATGCTCACAGAACTCGTCTACTGCCCAAGGCTCTACCACTTCATGGCAGTTCAGGGCGTCATGGTAAAGAACGCCGAGGTCGTTGAGGGGACATCCCAACATGCAAGGGCTGAAGCCAGGCGGAAGAAGGGGGCAATTGAGGCAGGAGATGACGAACCGCCATGGGTCCTTCCCAAGAACCTACATCTGGAATGGCAGGAAGAAGAACTAACTGGCCGCCTGGATGTTGTGAAGGCTGAAGATGGCAGCTTGGTTCCAGTAGAAGTCAAGCGTGGCGCAGCCCCGGACTCTGGACGGCCCATCACATGGAATGGGACGGAATTTGCGAGCGGTGCATGGTCTGGGGATCAGGTCCAGGTCATGGGCCAGATCATGCTCTTGAGAACCAATGGCTACCCCGTGGGGCATGGCGAACTGTATTACCGTGCGAACAGAAAGCACGTTCGCGTGGATCCCACAACGCACTTGGAATCTGCACTTCGCGCAGCAATGGCACAAGCAAGGACCCTCGCAGAGGAGGCCCTCCCCGAACCGTTGATGGATAGCCCAAAGTGTGTGCGGTGCAGTCTGGCTCCGGTCTGCCTTCCTGATGAGACCAACCTACTTAAAGCGCGGACCACCGAACCTCCCCGCCGAATTCTTCCCGCTCGCCCCGATGGCGGGGTGCTGTATCTGGCCACACCCGGGTTGAGTCTTGGCAAGGATGGTGAACAGATCGCCGTGCGCGAGAAGGGTGTGCTGCTCGACGCCGTGCCGCTGAAAGATGTCATTCAGGTTGTGACCTTTGGGCAGGGCGTTTCCATCACAACGCCAGCCCTGCACTGGCTGTTGGACAACGGTCGAAGCATCTGTCACCTGACCAGAGGGGGACGCTTATTAGGAATCACACAACCCCTGGTGACGCAGAATGTCCACCTCCGCCAGGCGCAGTATCTGAAGTTCAACCTTCCGGAACTGCGCCTTTCCATGGCTAGGGACCTGGTGGCATCGAAGATCCGGAACCAGAGGACCCTGCTCAGACGGAATCATGTGGATCCACCTTGCCTGGAAGCTATGGCGCAGTCGGCAAGGCGAGCAGAAGAGGCTGACTCCACAGAGCAACTTCTTGGTATCGAGGGCGAGGCTGCCAAGAACTACTTCGCGGCATTCCCTGGGATGCTTAATGAAGTCTGGCGGCCCCACATGCACGGAAGGAGTCGCCGCCCGCCGCGTGATGGCGTGAATGCCTGCTTGAGCTTCCTCTATATGTTGCTGGTCAGAGACTGCACGATCGTATTGGCGGAAGTCGGACTTGATCCGATGTTCGGCGGGTATCACACCTTGAAACCGGGCCGCCCAGCCTTGGCACTAGACCTAGCCGAACCATTTCGGCCCCTCATCGCTGAGAGTGCAGTGCTGAGGTCCCTCAATACGGGGGTCTTGGAGCCTGCTGATACGGTTACAACTCAGGCTGGTGTCTTCCTCTCGGACCCTGGTAGAAACAGGCTCATCGGTGCCTACGAACAACGAATGCAGGAACTCGTCACGCATCCGGCTTTCGAATACCGCCTGAGCTACAGGCGGATCCTAGAAATGGAGGCCCGCCTTCTCGCTCGCTGGCTGGAGGGCGACCTGGGGGCCTGGAAGCCCCTGGTGACCCGATGAGCCGAAGACATGTCCTCGTCTCCTATGACATCTCGGATGAAAAACGAGTCAAGAAGGTTCAAAAGGTAGTGAGCGATGTGGCAGATCGCGTCCAGTTCAGCGTTTACTGCGGACAGTTCAGCAAGAAGGATCTGGTCATTCTCAAGGATCGGTTACGGAAGGTCATGAACCAGGATCAGGATCAGGTCCTTTTCCTGGACTTGGGCGCAGTCCACGGTCTAGATGACGAGGCCACGGATCTTGGCGTCGAGCATCTTGGGAGGCCATGGACCCCAAAAGAAAGATCCTGCTTGATCTTCTAGAAGGCTGCGTCAGAATTCACTCATTCCTTCGCTGTGCCTCGATCGCTCCCGCGAATCCCCGAAGGACATTCCTGAATAGGTATTTCTCAGCACGCTGCGGCGAGCGGTGCCTTCGGTTGTTTTCCCCTGGGGCCGCTCGAATGCCATAACGCACAGCGCCTCTGCGGTAAGCCAGGGCTACCCCTTGCGTTTCGTCCGTTTCTTTTACTTAGCGGACAAAACTCAGGGGGTGCTCGAAACTGGCCAACCAAGGCCACTGTTACCAATATTTCAACGCACCGCCGCCGCAGTGCCACTTAGACCTAGATGGAATGGGCACGGGACGCCCTGGCCCTGACCTTCGCCCAGCCTGACCAAGCCGCAGTGCCACTTAGACCTAGATGGAATGGGCACCACCACGGAGCTGGTGGAGCTGGCCCGGGAGACCTTGCCGCAGTGCCACTTAGACCTAGATGGAATGGGCACATCCCGGTCCCCTTCCCATCCTCGAGGCGGTTCGAGGCCGCAGTGCCACTTAGACCTAGATGGAATGGGCACTCAGCTGCGCTCTTGTGCCGCCCCGCCGCCCTGCCCTTGCCGCAGTGCCACTTAGACCTAGATGGAATGGGCACCTGAACCTCAGGGCCGTGGAGGGCGCGGCGCAGCCGTGCCGCAGTGCCACTTAGACCTAGATGGAATGGGCACTTACCGTTGGGGACATCGTGCCGCATCATCCAATACAGGCCGCAGTGCCACTTAGACCTAGATGGAATGGGCACTAGGTGTCGTTGTATCCCTGGGGGTTGGCCACGGGCCGCCGCAGTGCCACTTAGACCTAGATGGAATGGGCACTATCTGTTTGGAGAACCACAGATCACACCCGCCCCTAGCCGCAGTGCCACTTAGACCTAGATGGAATGGGCACTCGGTGCTTGACCACCTACACCTCCGCCGTGGCGATGCCGCAGTGCCACTTAGACCTAGATGGAATGGGCACTAGAGGTTGGTCTGGTCCGTGGTGTAGCGGTTGTAGGCCGCAGTGCCACTTAGACCTAGATGGAATGGGCACGCGATGGCAGCAGTGGAAGAAGTGGCCCCGGTGGGGTCGCCGCAGTGCCACTTAGACCTAGATGGAATGGGCACCCGTCTTTGCAGATAGGGCAGGGGCCGTGTTCGTCCTTGCCGCAGTGCCACTTAGACCTAGATGGAATGGGCACACGCACCTCAACATCCGGGTCTACCGTGACCGGGGGGCCGCAGTGCCACTTAGACCTAGATGGAATGGGCACGTAATCAGCAGGTCGCAGGTCCAGATCCTGTTGTTGGCTCCATTGCAGAGGCCTCCGCGTGCGGGGGCCTCTGCAATGGAGCCAGAGACTCAAACCTTCAAGGGCACTCCCCATGGCACGCGATGTGTCGCCATAACCCCCAGGCACGCAGGGAAGCCGAATGCGGTTCGAATCCCGCCCGAGTGCGTCGAGCCCCATCCCTGGCCCAGAACCCCGGAGCAGCCCTCAGATTCGCCTCGAGCCTCCCTGCTGTTTGCGCGCGGCTTCGGCGCTCTCCAGCTCGAGGGCCTCGTCCTCAAGGGCCGACAGGGTGGTGGTGCGGCCGTTCAGGTCCAGCGGCTGCCCTTCGTCAGGGATGAACAGGGCGTGCTCCTCATCCCAGCGCCCGCGGTGGCGCTCGTCATCTGCGAAGAACTGGGACTCGCCCTCGCCCGGGAGGACGGCCACCCACCGGGCGTTGCCCGCGCCACTGCTGAAAGCCAGGAGGACCCACCAGGGCTCTCCCCGGGCCTCGACCTCCTCGAGGAGTTCGACCAGCGCGAGGGGCGCCTGAAAGGTCTGCCTGCGCAGCTCATCCAGGTCTCGGATTCGCTTGACATGCAGCATGGGGTCCTCCTGTGCGTCCACCTGTCCTGGCAGGGGTAGCGAGCGCATCAAGGCAGTCGCTATAAAAGAATACATATATTGATATTGTCGTGCCTCTATTTAACAATGACGCGTCCGCTTGGATGAGGTTGGAGCGGATGGAAGGAAGACACTTGCCGAGCGCCTTCAGCCCCTCCGTATCAGAGTTCATTCTTCTGACCCGACCGTCCGATGGAATCGCTACCTGGCGAGGTATGCCTCCCCAACCAAACAGAGAGTGGGCCCCGTGAACCAGCAAGGTCAGCGGACTGGGTTCGACCCCGACGGGTCGCCGTTGGCTGTCCGGGAGCGGGAGCGGGTGCTCTTTGATGCGGCGCCGCACGGGATCGTGTTCCAGGATGCGCAGGGCCGGATCCTGAGCGCCAACCCAGCCGCCGAGCGCATCCTGGGGCTCAGTCTGGCGCAGATGCAGGGGCGCACGTCCCTGGACCCCGGCTGGCAGGCCATCCACGAGGACGGCAGGCCCTTTCCGGGGGAGACCCACCCGGCCATGGAGACCCTGCGCACGGGTCGGGTTATCGAGAACACGATCATGGGCATCCTAAGCCAGGCCCAGGCGGCGGCGACCTGGATCAGCATCAACACGACCCCCCTCTTCCTGCCGGGCCAGGAGAGCCCGTTCCAGGTGTGCGCCACCTTTGTGGACATCACTCAGCGCAAGCAGGCCGAGGGGCGCCTCAAGCGCACGCTGGAGCACCTGCAGATCGGGCATCAGGCGGCCAAGGCTGGCGCCTGGGAGTGGGACCTGAAGACCGGCGAGAACCAATGGCTCGACACGCTCTGGGAGCTCTACGGGCTGGAGCCGGGCCAGGTGACGCCCAGCTACGGGGCCTGGGCCAAGCTCCTCCATCCCGCGGACCGCGAAGGTGTGCAGGCCTATCTCAAGGAAGGCGTCGCGAAGGGGGCCGACCTGGAGTTCGAGTGGCGGGCGGTTCACCCCAGTGGCGAGGTGCGCTGGCTCCTGTCCCGAGGCCAACCCCTGCACGCGGCCGATGGCAGCGTCACCCGCTACCTGGGCATCGTCCTGGACATCACGGAGCGGAAACAGGCCGAGGCCCGCGCCCGGGCCAGCCGCGCCCAGCTGGACGCGGCGCTGGAGAGCATGACCGACGCGGTCTTCATCTCGGATACCCAGGGCCGGTTCCTCGAGTTCAATGAGGCCTTCGCCACCTTCCATCGGTTCCCGAACAAGGCGGCCTGCTCGCGCACCTTCACGGATTACCCGGACCTGTTGGAGACTTACGGACCTGACGGGCGACCCCGGCCGCTGGACCAGTGGGTCACCCTCCGGGCGCTGCGGGGCGAAGCCGGCACCAACCTCGAATACACCCTGCGCCGCAAGGACACGGGCGAGACCTGGGTGGGCAGCTTCAGCTTCGGTCCCATCCGGGACCCCGAAGGCTACATCGTCGGGGCCGTGGTCACGGCCCGGGACATCACCGCCAGCAAAGCGGCGGAGCAGTCGCTGAGGGAGAGCGAGGAGCGCTTCCGGACCGTCTTCGAGGCCTCGCCGGACGCGGTCCTGATCCGGGAGATGGACGGTCGCTTCCTGGAAGCCAATGCGGTGGCCCTGAAGCGCTACGGCTACACCCGCGAGGAGTTCCTGCGGCTGAAGCCCGAGGATCTGGTCCCCTCCTCCCTGCGGGATCAGATTCCCCTGCGGGTGGCGGAATGCCTGACCTCAGGACTGCCTTTCGAATGGGTCCATGAGGCCAAGGACGGGAGGCTGATTCCCGTGGAGCTCCAGCTCAGTAGGTTCAGCCTGCGGGGCAAGCCCTGCATCCTCGCCTGCGCCCGGGACATCTCGGAGCGCAAGGCGGCCGAAGAAGATCATGCGAAGCTCCAGGCCGAGCTTCAGCACGCCCAGAAGCTGGAGAGCCTGGGCATCCTGGCCGGGGGCGTGGCCCACGACATGAACAACGTCCTGGGGGCCATCCTGGCCATGGCCACCGTGCACCAGCAGAAGGCCGCGGAGGACAGTGCCCTGCGCCGGGACATGGGCACCATCATCCAGGCCTGCCAGCGCGGGGGCAGCCTGGCCAAGGGCCTGCTGGGCTTCGCCCGGAAGAACCTCAGCGAGGAGTGCGAGGTGGACCTCAACACCGTGGTCCGGGAGGGGGTCTCGCTGCTGTCCCAGACCACGCTCCAGCATGTGCAGCTGGTGACGGAGCTGGAGGCTTCGCCCTGCTGTGTGAAGGGGGATCCGGCCTCCCTGAGCCACGCCCTCATGAACCTCTGCGTGAACGCCGTGGACGCCATGCCGGATGCCGGCACGCTGCTCCTCCGGACCCGGCGCGAGGGCGCCAAGGCGGTGCTGGAAGTGGCGGACACAGGCCTCGGGATGCCCCCGGAGGTCCTCGAGAAGGCCCTGGATCCCTTCTTCACCACCAAGCCCCAGGGCAAGGGGACGGGGCTGGGCCTGCCCATCGTCTACGGCACCGTCAAGGCCCACCACGGCCGGATCGAGATCCAGAGCGAGCCGGGGCAGGGGACCACCGTCCGCATTGAGCTGCCGGCATGCGAAGGCTCAACGCTGCCCACGACGCCCTCTCCGGAGACTCCCCCGAAGTCCGGCCACCCCTCGCTGAACCTGCTGCTGGTGGACGATGACGAGCTGATCCAGATGGCCATCCAGGGCCTCCTGGAGATCCTGGGCCATAAGGTCACCACCGCTTCCAGCGGCGAGGAGGCTCTGGCGTGGGTGGAGGCTGGCCTCCAACCGGACCTCATCATCCTGGACATGAACATGCCGGGCCTCGGCGGCGAGGGCACGCTGCCCGAGATCCGCCGCCTGCTGCCCGAGGTGCCCGTGCTGCTGGCCACGGGCCGCTCCAACCAGGGCGCCGAGGATCTGGTCGCCTCGCAACCGGGCGTCACCCTGCTGGCCAAGCCCTTCACCCTCGAGGAGCTGCGCCGGCAGCTTGACCCCGCCACGCGGGGGTGAGTCCCAGCAGGTCGCGCTGCGGGGTCCCAGAAAGTCCTGGACGCAGGTCCTGGGGGTGCCTATATCTGACATTAAAGGGGACTTCTATGTCCAGAACGCCCTCCTCCTTCGGGCGCCTTGCGCTTCCTGTCCTGATGGGCCTTGCCATGCTCGCCTGTGGGCCGCAGTCGCGGGTCGATCCGGCCCAGCTGCTCCAGGCCTCCGTCGCTTCCAACTGGCAGACCTACAAGCAGGAGCACGGCCTTCCCGGCGGGGGCCTGGCCATCTACCTCGAAACCCCAGGCGGGAACCACTTCGCTGCGGCCGGCATGCCTGCGGGCGTCACCCCGAACCACCACTTCCGCATGGCCAGCAACACCAAGACCTTCACGGCCTCGGCGATCCTGCTGCTCGCGCAGCAGGGCAGGCTGCGCCTGGATGACACCCTCGTCTCCACGATCCCCGATAAGGCAATCCCCTACGTGCCCGATACGGCCCAGTACGCCATCCCCTACAAGGCCGCCATCACCATCCGACAGCTGTTGTCGCACACCGCAGGTGTCTTCGACATCACCAACGAGGTGGTCCCGCCGACCTGCCCCGTACCCTATGCGGGCCAGTGCTACCCCCTCTACGTCCTCGCCACGGACCCCAACCACGCCTTCTCGCCCGCCGAGCTGGTCGGCGTGAACGCCACCAACCAGCTCTCCTACTTCGTTCCGGGAGCCGACTTCCGCTACTCCAACACCGGCTACTCGGTGCTCGCCACCATCCTCGAGCGGGTCTCCGGCCTCTCCTACGACCAGTTCATCCTCCAGAACCTGATCACCCCGAATGGCCTCGGCGCCACCTCGGTGCCGATGCTGCCCACGGACCGCGCTCTCCCCGAGCCCTTCACGCCGGGCTACCTCTGGGCGCATGGCCTGCTCCGGGAGGTCACCAACGACAACATGTCCATGAACATTGCCGAGGGGAACATCATCTCCACGCCCGTGGACCTGGCCCGCTGGGTGAAGCGCCTGGTCCGGGCCGAGGCGGGCCCCAATGCGGGATCCGTGCAGGCGATGATGGCCACCACCAGCCAGAGCAAGCAGAGCTTCGGGCTGGGCCTGGTGAACGCGGGCAGCCTCGGCTTCGGTCACACGGGCGCCCACAATGGCTACCTCTCCCTGATGGTCTACGATGCCTCGACGGATGTGACGTTGGTGCTCTACTTCAACGTCTGGGATGACGCCAACCTCGCCACAGACCAGTTCACCCTGATGGTCAAGGCCGCCAAGGATGCGCGGGCGGCCCTGGGCTACTGAGCCCTTCCTGGATTCTGTCCGGGCCTGATCGGCACCTTTGTGGTCTATTGTCCTCTGTTCCCGGGGACGGTCCCTGACCTGGAGGCTCATGCACACGGCGGCGCGCACGCACGGCTTCACCGAGTCGGTCATCCGGGGGATGACGCGGCTCGCCAACGAGCATGGCGCCATCAACCTGGCCCAGGGCTT
>CAIPAY010000106.1 GCA_903863195.1 uncultured Holophagaceae bacterium | reverse complement strand
GGGTTCCCTTAGCCTGATGTTCTTACGCTGCGGCGCAGGCGCAGGTGCTCCGCAGATACGGTCCATGTCGTGGCGCCTGGGTGACGATTTGTTTCTGGTGCTTAGCCAGGTTTCGGAGCCGGGACTTGGCGAAAACCAGAGCCGCCTTCCCCGGTAAAGCGCGATGAACCTAAATAAGGATCACCACCAAGACACCAAGGCACCAAGAACTGCAAAGGCGAAGTTCTTCTGTCTTTCTTGGTGTCTTGGTGGCAAAGGTTTTTTTCCCTTCTTTCGATGTGATCTGACTCAGGTCGGCAGCCGGCTCCGCACGGCTTGCCCCATCTCCGCGGTGCTGTGAGTTCCGCCCAGGTCGCGGGTTCGGAAACCCGCCTGCAGTGCCTCGCCCACGGCTGCTTCCAGCGCGGCGGCCTCGGCTTCCCAGCCCTGGTGCCGGAAGAGCAGCGCAAGGCTCAGGAACATGCCCACGGGGTTGGCCAGGCTCTGCCCGGCGATGTCCGGCGCGGAGCCGTGGACAGGCTCGGCCAGCGCCGCGCAGCGGAAGGGGCGGTGGGGCGCCCAGCTGAGGGAAGGCGCCATGCCCATGCCACCCACATAGGCGGCGGTGAGGTCGCTGATGAGGTCCCCGAGGTAGTTGTCGGCAGCGATGATCCCGAAGGCCTTCGGATCCTGCACCAGGGCGCAGAGCAGGGCGTCCGCGTGCAGGGTGCGGGCGTCGACGGCGGGGAACTGGGTTCGCAGCTCAGCGAAGACCCGCAGCCACAGGCCGTGCCCGTGCTTGAGCACGTTGGCCTTGTGGGCCAGCAGCAGCGGACGGCCTTGCTTGGCCGCGCGCTGGAAGGCGCAGGTCAGCAGCCGGTGGACCGCGGGCTCCGTGTGGATGGCGTAGTCCACGGCGCGGCCCGGCTCGGTGGTGCCCTGGAGGCAGTAGGGGCCCTCGGTGTTCTCGCGGTAGACCTCCAGGTTGATCGCCGTGTCGAAGCCGGGCGCCAGGGGGCGGCAGGGGCGGAAGTTGACAGCCAGCTCCAGTTCCTGGCGCAGGCGCAGGAGGATCTGCTCCGCATGGCGCCCGTCGGGGATGCGCGGATCACCCACCGCTCCGAAGAGCACCGCGTCGCAGCCGTCGCGGAGGGCCCTGAAGGCCTCTTCGGGCAGGGTCTCTCCCGTGGCCAGGTAGTGCTCGGCACCGTAGGGCAGGGGGACCGCCTCGAGGCACCGACCCTGGGCCGCCGCCCAGTCCAGGCAGGGCGCGGCTTCGGCCATGACCTCGCCGCCGATGCCGTCGCCGGGGATGAGCGCGATGCGGACCGGTCTGGACACTGCGGTTCCCTCCCCCTGAGGAGCCGATGGTGCCACACTCCACCTGGAATCTGGAGGCCGGAGTGGCGAGGACAGGGAGGATCACCATGGGGATCATCGCGATGCTGGGGCTCGCTTCGGCGGCCGAGGTGACGGAAGGGGCCAGTGCTCCGGCTTTCGAGGCGCAGGATCAGCACGGTGCCACCGTGCGCCTGGCGGACTTCAAGGGCAAGTCCGCGGTGGTGCTCTACTTCTACCCCAAGGACGACACGCCCGGCTGCACGGCTGAAGCCTGCAGCCTGCGCGATGGGTTCGCCGCGATCCGCGAGGCCGGGGCCGTCATTCTCGGCGTGAGCGCCGACAATGGCCAGAGCCACAAGGCCTTCGCCGAGAAGTTCCACCTTCCGTTCAGCCTCCTGGCCGACCCCGACAAGAAGATCATCGAAGCCTACGGCGTGAAGATGCCGCTCATCGGCATCGCCAAGCGGGTGACCTTCATCATCGACAAGAAGGGCATCGTCCGCCACGTGCTGAGCGATGTGAACACCAAGGGCCATGACCAGCAGGTGCTCGGCTTCCTGAAGGCATTGTCCAAGTAAACCCCTTGGCGGCGTTGAGCCTGCGCGGACTTCCCGGCTAAAATCACGCCAACCACGCGAGGCTCTGGAATGGTCTTCTTCAATCACGCCACCCGGCAGATGACGGTGAAGATCGTCTACTACGGCCCGGGCCTGTGCGGCAAGACCACCAACCTGAACACGATCTATGCGAGGACCACCCCCAAAGCCCGGGGTGAGATGGTGAGCCTCAACACCGAGACGGACCGCACTCTCTTCTTTGACCTGCTGCCCATGGAGGTGGGCATGGTGGGTGGCTTCAAGACCCGCCTCCAGCTCTACACGGTGCCGGGTCAGGTGTTCTACAACAGCACCCGCAAGCTGGTGCTGAAGGGCGTGGACGGCCTCGTCTTCGTGGTGGACAGCCAGGTGGCGCTGCTGGACGCCTGCCATGCGAGCTACCAGAACCTCCAGGAGAACCTCCGCGAGCTGGGGCTGAATCCCGAGGAGATCCCCACCGTGTTCCAGTGGAACAAGCGGGACCTTCGGAGTGCGCTCTCGCTGGAGGAGCTGGAAGCGACCTTCAACCCGCGCGGCATTCCCAGCTTTCAGGCGGTCGCATCCGAAGGCCAGGGCGTCTTTGAGACGCTGCGCGGCATCACGCGGCTGGCCCTGGCCCGCCTCAAGACCCACCTGCTGGACGAGGGTCCCGCTGCCGGGGGCCCGGTGGCTCAGCCCCTCACCCTGTCCGACCTGCCCTCCGACACGGAGCTCCTCGATCTGGAAGGGGCCTCGGCGGGGGGGTTCGGGGACTACTTGCTCCTTTCCGAAGAGGGGCTCGACGAGGACCTGCGCATCGAGGCGCCCCAGCTTCCGGAGCCGCCCGAGGCGCTGGCCGAGGCTCTGCTCACGGAGGCGCCCCTGGTGCTGCCGGAGCCGTCCGGGGCCGTGTCCGAGGACCTGGCCTTCCTTCTGGAGAGGGACTTCACCTGGCTCTCCGAACCCGGCCCCGGAGCCACGGCTCCCACCGCCTCTGCCTGGGAGCCGCCTCCCGGGACGGGCGCAGGGATCACCGCCACACTGGAGCTGGCGGTGCAGTCGCCAGCGCCCATGCCCCGGGCCTCTGAGGACACCGAGTCGCTCTACTCCCTGCTGATTGGGCGCGAGCCGGCTGGCCCCGCCGCCGCTTCCTCCCAGCTGTCGCTGGTGCTGCCCGACGATCTGGGGGCGACGGATCTGGAGGTCGTGGTGCAGGTCCGGCAGCGGGACCGGGTGCTGCTGGAAGCGCAGCTCTACCGCCCGGCGCCGTCCCCCGGGGCCACCGACCAGCTGACCATCGACTTGATACGGCCCTGATGCGGTCCCTGCTGATCGCCCTGCTGATCACGGCCCCGGCGCTGGCCGCCCTGCCCGGCTGGTGGAACGCCTTTGCGCGGACACCGGTGCTGGAGAGCCGCTTCCGCCAGGAGAGCGACAGCCTGGTCTTCGGCAAGCTGGCCCGGGAGGGGCGCCTGGCCCTGGCCCAGGGGGGCCGCCTGCGGGTGGCCTATGCCGGGGGCCTGACGGTGACCTGCGATGGCCGGACGCTGGTTCAGTACGATCCCGATACGCGCACGGCCCAGCGGGTGGCGCTGGCCCAGGCTGTCAGGGATTTTCCGCTCCTGGGCCTGCTGCTCGACCCGGCCCGCCTCGAGCGGCTCTACCGCGCCGAGCCCCTGGGCGGCGAGGCCCTGCGGCTCGTGCCGAAGGAGGCGGGGCTGCCGGAGCTGAAGGCCACGGGGCGCAAGGGGTTGTTGTGGAGCCTGGAGTGGACCGATCCCACCGGGGCCCGGCAGAAGCTTGAGCTGCTGGATCCGAAGACCTCCGCCAGGCCGACGCCCGGGCTGTTTCAGCCCCAGCTCCCGACGGGCACCCGCTGGGCTACTCCGAACGGCTGAAGGCGTCGAACACTTCCGCCTGGGGGAACCGCAGGCGGAGCCACTGGTCCAGGTCGGGCACGGTCTCGAAGATCTGCTCGGCGCCGGCGGCGGTGAGCTCGTCCCGGCTGCCGTAGCCCCAGCCCACGCCGATGGCCTCCAGGCCGTGGTCCCGGGCGGCGGTCATGTCCACGCCCCGGTCGCCGATGAACACCCCTCCGGGCGCGATGGTCCCCTGCGCCGCGAGACCCGCCAGCACCTTGGTCTTGGGCTGCCACTGCCCTTTCAGGGTGCTGCCGAAGATGTCGTCGAAGATCAGGTTCAGGTCGAACTGGTAGGCGATGCGGCGGGCGAAGATGCCGGGCTTGGCGGAGACGATGTAGATGCGGTGGCCCTGGCGCTTCAGGCGGTGCAGCAGGTGGAAGACCCCGGGGTAGAGCTCGTGCTCGAAGACACCGTCCTCCCGGTAGCGCTCCCAGTAGAAGTCCAGGACGGCCTCGAGGCGGCCCGGATCCTCCATGCCCGGCAGGGAGGCCAGGGCCTCCCGCATGCCGAAGCCGATCCAGCCCCGCACGATCGCTTCGTCCGGCATCGCCAGGCCGAAGGCGGCGCAGGTCTTGCGAAGGCAGTTGCGCACCCCCAGCAGGGGATCCACGAGGGTCCCGTCCAGGTCGAAGCAGACGAGCCCGGGAGCGGTCTCGGGGTTCGTCACGGCTGGCCTACTCGTGCTTGGTTTGTTCGTAAGCCGCGGCGGAGGACAGGACGAAGGCCTGGGCCTCGTCCTTGCCGCCCCAGCCGTCGCTGGTCACGGTCTTGCGCTCGAGGTCCTTGTAGGTCAGGAAGAAGTGCTCCACCTCGAGCAGGAAGTGCGGCGGCAGGTCGCTGCGCGAGCTGACGTGCGCGTAGGTGGGGTCGTCGCAGGCCACGGCCAGGATCTTCGCGTCCGGGCCGTTCTCGTCCGTCATGCGCAGCAGGCCGATGGGCCGGGCCCGGATGACCACGCCGGGGTAGGTCGAGCCGTTGATGAGCACCAGGATGTCGGCGGGATCGCCGTCCTCGGCCAGCGTGCCAGGGATGAAGCCGTACTCGGCGGGGTAGTGGAAGGGGGAGAACAGCACCCGGTCCACGTGCACCAGCCCGGTGTGGTGGTCGATCTCGTACTTGATGCGCGAGCCGGTGGGGATCTCGATGACCGCGTTGACGATCTCCGGGGCCTGCCTTCCGGGGTTGAGGTGGGCCAGCGGCATGGGTACTCCCTTAAGAGTTCCATGGTCGCAGGTTAATCACGCGGAGGGAACCGCCGCGAGCCTCAGGTGGACCGTGGTGCCGCGCCCCAGCTGGCTCTCGATGAAGAGCAGCCCGCCGTGGGCCACGATGATGCGGTGGCAGACTGCGAGGCCCAGTCCCGTTCCGCCGCCGAAGGTGCTGAAGAAGGGATCGAAGACCTTGGCCAGAGCCTCCTGGGGGATGCCGCAGCCGTTGTCGGAGAGAGTCAGGTGCCAGCAGGGCCGGCCTTCCAACTCCTCTTCCATGGCGGCCAGCACCAGGCGCGGGGACTCCACGTCCTCCAGGGCCCGGGTGGCGTTCTGGAGCAGGTTCTGCGCAACCTGCCGCAGCAGCTCCGGGTCGCCCCGCCAGGAGGCCTGCGACGGGATCTGGTTGTCCCAGGGCACCGCCTCCGCCAGAGTGGCGCTGCGCAGGGCGTCCTCCCAGAAGGAGCGCAGGGCCACGACGCCGTCCTTGGGCTGGAGGTCGCGGCTGAAGGACAGGGTGTTGCCAACCAGCCGGTTCAGGCGGCCCACGCCTTCCTGCATCTTGCGGGCGAGCTCCAGGGGGCCCGCCTGCTCTGCCAGGTCCTCCACGAGCATGCCGGAGAAGAGCGCCAGGCTGCCCAGGGGATTGCGGATCTCGTGGGCCAGCTCGGCCGCCATGCGCCCCATGGCGGCCAGGCGATCCTCCCGTGTGGCCTGTTGGGCCTTGAGCACGGCCTCGGTGACATCGCGCAGGGTGACGATGGTGCCGCCATGGGGGGCCGAGCGGCGCTCCTCCTCGAAGATCACCTCCCGCCCGCCGGCGGTCTGGAAGCGCCGCTGGCCGCCGGGGCTGCCGGCCTCCCAGGGGGCCGCGTCCTGGAGGAACCGCCCCTCCAGTCCCTGGGGCCGGTTCGTGAAGCGCAGCGAGCCGTCCTCGGCCAGCACCCAGATGGCGAAGGGGACCGCCTCGATGACGGTCTGCAGCTCGCCCTGGAGCTGGCCCAGCTGGGCCTGCAGGGCCTCGTAGCGGGTCTGCAGGTGCTCCGAGGCGGCGGTGAAGGCCTCGAAGGCTTCCAGCAGCTGCCGCGGGTCCGGGTGGGACTGCACGCCTTCGGTCACGGCTCCACCTGCTGCTCCAGGAACAGCCTCATCTGGTCGCGCTCGGCGCCCCGGGGCTCGCCCTCGACCACGCGCTTGAGCGCCGCCCGGGCCTCCGGCGTCATCAGGGCGGCCAGGCCCTTGGCCGAGGCCAGCCGGATGGCCGACGGCTCGCCGCTGGTGAAGAAGCCCTTCCGGCGCAGGCACTCCAGGAAGACCGGGATGGCCTTGGGGCTGCCGATCTGGCCCAGGGTCTCCAGGGCCTGGATGCGGAGGCGCTCCACCACCCGCCTGTTCTTGGCCAGCTCCGTGACCGGGCCCAGGCAGGTCTCCGAGCGCAGCTGCCCGAAGACGAAGAGGATTTCCTGCAGGGTCTCACCGTCCGTGTCCACCATCCGGGCGAGCAGCGCGTGCTCCGCCCCGGGACCGGCCAGCTTCCAGAGGGCCCGCACCGCCGTGCGGCGCACGCGGGGTTCCGGATGGCGCAGCAGGGGCGTGATGGCCGTGGCCTGGTCGCCATCGGCCACCTCGGGCAGCAGGGTGAGGGCGTTGCGCACCAGGTACCAGGCCGGGGCCTGCAGGGCCTCCAGGAGGGCGGGAAGGGCCACCGGTCCCAGGCTGCGCACAGCCTCCACCAGGCGGCCCCGCCGCGTCCGATCGTCCTCGGCGCCCAGTCGGTGGACCAGGTGCAGCGCCATGGGGGCGCCCAGGAACGCCAGGTAGGGGTGCACTTCCTGGCCCACTCTCTTCCGATCAGGGGCGAAGGTCCGGTCAATGGCTGCATCCAGGAGCTGGGGCCGGACCAGCGCCGCGCGGAGCTGGTCGAAGGCTTCCCTGCGCCAGGGCTGGTTCGGGCGGAGGCCGACGCTGGCCAGGTCGAGCTCCTGCAGCTCCGAGCTGACGGCAGGGAGGGCTCCCCGGTGGACCCAGGCCGTAAGGATCGACTCCAGGGCCTGGGTGGTCCCACGGAGTACGAGGGGCTCCTGCTCCGCGCGGAAGTGGGCCCGCAGGGCCTCCAGCAGGGCCGTCTCGCCCTCCGGGGGAAGACCCGGCTCCTCGACCCAGTGGGCGACGCCGGCCAGGGTCTGGGAGGCCTTCAGGCGCTCGCCCGGCTGCTCGCTCCGGAGGGTCTCGAACAGCACCTCCTGGATGCGGTGGAACTCGTCGAAGCGACGGAGATCCAGCAGCTCGCGCAGCAGCGCCAGGCGCTCCTCCAGGGTGAGCTCGAAGAAGAAGCCCTCCTCCAGCACCTTGACGAGCTTGGCCTCCAGGCTCATTTCCTCCCACTCCAGGAGGCGCAGGATGAGTTCGGCCTGGCTGGCGTCCTGCCCCGAGGTGCGGAGGCGCGCCGAGAGCGCCCGGACCAGGCTGGCCCGCTCCGGGAAGTGCCGCAGGACGTCCTTGATGGGACCTTGGAGCTGGGTCCAGGAGATGCCTTCGGACAGAGCCTGGGTGGTGGCGGAGGCAAGCACCTCGCCGGCCAGCGCCCGGATGCCCAGGGACAGGCCGGCCGGCTGGTCCGGCAGGGTGGCGAGGCTGGCGAGCAGGCTCAGCTGGACGGCGGGCGGCAGGTCCAGGAGGATCTGGCGGAGAACGCCCATGCGCGGCGGGCTTGGCATGCCCTCGCCGAGGCCCAGCTCCCGGCCGATGGGGCCGAGGCCGCTGAGATCCGCAGGGCCGAAGCCCGGCAAGGGACCGGGGCCCTGGTCGCCCTGGCCGCTCGCGCTGCCCTGACTACTTGCGCTGCCCTGACCACCCGAGCTGCCCCTGGCGGCGCTGTCGAGGCCGCGCCCCTCTTCGGCACCCTGGCCACCCCCCTTGCCCCGGCCGCGGTCGGCGCCCTGGCCTGCGTCTGAGCCCCGGCCCCCGCCGGTGCCGCTGCCGACGCCGGGCGCCTGGCCCGCCTGCAGACCCTGGGAGCCGCCGGCACCAGCCCCGGCCCCGGCGGCGCTGGTGCCCTGGGTGATCGAGAGCATGAGCGCCTCGCGGAGGAACTTCACGAGGTCCCCGGGGGAGACGGCGCCCTGAGCGGGCGCGGCCGGATTCAGCGCCGGGGCGTGGTCTCCACTGCCGCCCTGCTCGCCCTCGCGGATCTCCTGGTAGCGCGTCTGCGCCACCTTGATGTGCAGGACGCCGGTGGTGCGGAGCAGGGCCTCGAAGCCGCCCTGCTCCTCGAGCAGCTGGGGCCGGGTGCCGAGCCCGGCCAGGAAGACCAGATACTCGGCCGGCGTCACGCCGCGCTCGAAGGTGAAGCCGCTGATGCCGCGCTCAGCCACCAGCTTGGCCAGGCCGATCACATGGGGGCTGCGGGTCTCCTGCAGCTCGCCGTCCACGAAGACCTTGGTCCCGGTCACCACGAACTGGAGCTTCGGGTGGACGCTGAACCAGAGCTCGAGGGTGGCATGCGCGATGGCAGCGGCCTCCTGGGTGCGCGGGTGGGACTCGGTGTACATCTGCAGCGCCTTGAGGGCGACGCTCATGGTCTGGGCCAGCCGCGGAAAGTCCCTCATACCGGCGTCCTTTCCGGGGGATCGGACCACTCCCGCCGCAGCTGGGCGTAGTGGGCCTCGAGGAAGGCGAGGCGCCGCCGGCCTTCCTCCTGGGCGGGTCCGGTGGTGAAGCTGGCAGTGATATTCCGGGCCAGCTCCAGCCATGCCTCGCCGCGCCTAAGGATCTCCGCGGTGGTGATGGGCTGGAAGGCGCCGCTGATGCAGCCGAAGTGGATCAGGCTCGCCGCGCCGATCTTGCTGAGCTTGTCGCAGTCCCAGAGGCAGGCCGTCTCCACGGGCTCCAGGGGCGCCGCGAGGCTGAGGCCCACGTGGTGCTCGATGGCATGCCGCACCGCGGGAATCTTCTCCGGCGGAAAGTCCGTGCCCGCCAGCAGCTCCGGCACCAGGGCCGAGGCCTCCTGGGCGTGCGTGTCCCGGGTGTGGGGCGCCTTCAGGCGCTTGGCCACGTCGTGCAGCCACGCGGCGCACTCCACCACCTCTGGGTCCGCACCCACCGCGGGCGCCAGCCAGCGGGTCAGGAGCACGGCCGCATAGGTGTGCTCGAACCGGTAGTTGAAGATGGGCTGGTAGCTGCCGTCCACCTCGTGCCCGATGCCCCAGAAGCGGATCGCGTCGGCGTCGGAGAAACGCCGCAGCGCCTGTTCACAGGCGGTTCGCCAGGGGGTGGGCAGGGTCATGGAACGGCGTCCAGGTGGGTCCGGAGGGCTTGGAGGGAAGCGTTGATCTCCACAAACATGGCCCGATCGTGCCAGGGGGCGCAAGCCTTCTCTAGGGTCCGGAGCAGCGGCTGCAGACCCTCGCCGGGCTCCAGGCCGAGGATGCGGATGCCCTCCAGGGCCATGCGGGCCTCGATGGACAGCACCTGCTCCAGGGCGTCCACGGCCTTCAGCAGCTTCCGGGCGGCGATGGGGCCCATGCTGACGTGGTCCTCCTTGCCCGCGCTGGTGGGGATGCTGTCCACGCAGGCCGGGTTTGCCAGGCCCTTCATCTCGCTCACCAGTGCCGCTGAGGTGACGTGGGCCATCATGAAGCCCGACTCGAGGCCGCCATTCTGGGTGAGGAAGGCCGGCAGGTCGCTGTAGGCGGGGTTCACCAGGCGCTCCTGGCGGCGCTCCGAGATGCTGGCCAGGTCCGCGGCCGCGATGGCGAGCAGGTCGCAGGCGAAGGCCGGGTACTGGCCGTGGAAGTTACCGCCGGACCGGGACTCCGCGGTGTCCGTGAAGATCATGGGATTGTCCGTGGCGGCGTTCAGCTCCCGCTCCAGGATGGCGCCGGCGAAGCCCAGCGCGTCCCGGGTCACGCCGTGCACCTGGGGGATACAGCGCAGGCTGTAGGCGTCCTGGACCCGGTGGCAGTCCTGGTGGCTGTCAGAGATGGCGCTGCCGGGGCCCAGCAGGGCGCGCATGTGGTCCGCTACGGCGATCTGGCCGGGATGGGGCCGGGCGGCGTGGATCCGGGGATCGAAGGCAGCGCGGGTGCCCCGCAGGGCCTCCAGGCTGAGCCCCGCGATCTCGTCCGCCAGACCCGCCAGGCGGGTGAACTTCTCTGCTGCCAGGTTGCCCAGGGCGGTGATGAGCTGGGTGCCGTTGATGAGGGCCAGGCCCTCCTTGGCCTCCAGGACCACGGGGCTGAGGCCCGCCTGGGCCAGGGCCTCGCCGCCGGGCAGCTGACGGCCAGATACCCAGGCCAGGCCTTCGCCCACCAGCAGCAGGGCCATGTGCGCCAGGGGGGCCAGGTCCCCGCTGGCACCCACGCTGCCCTGGCAGGGCACCACGGGCAGGACGCCTTGATTGAGGCAGTCGGCCAGGAGGCGGATGGGCTCGGGGCGGATGCCGCTGTGGGCCTTCAGCAGGCAGTTGATCCGGGCGGCCATGAGGGCCCGGGTCTGGTCCG
>CAIPAY010000105.1 GCA_903863195.1 uncultured Holophagaceae bacterium | reverse complement strand
ATCCCCTGCATCCCTGTTAATAAAGCAATAAGAAACAGGGATTAAGGGGATGAAGGGGATAGCCACCCCGATGGCGAGAAGGGTTCCCTTAGCCAGATGTCCTTGCGCTGCGGCGCAGGCGCAGGTGCTCCGCAGGTACGGCCCATGTCGTGGCGCCTGGGTGACGATCTGTTTCCGGTGCTTAGCCAGGTTTCGGAGCCGGGACTTGGCGAAAACCAGTGTCGCCTTCCCCGGTAAAGCGCGATGAACCTTTCTTTTATCCTTGTTCCGTCCTTTCGGTAGGACAGAGCGTCATGCCTGCCCAGGCTAGGGGTTGCCGCGGCGGAGGGGGCCCTGGCGGAGGCCGGGGCGGGCGGGGTTGTTCTGGCGGAGGGCCTCGGCCATCTGGCGCTGCATCTCCTCCACGCGCAGGATCAGGCGCACCTGCTGGGCGGGGCTGAGCTTGCCCCGGATGTCATCCTCGAAGCGGAACTTCAGCTCCGCCTGCTGCCGCCGCAGGTCCACGAACTGCTCCAGCAGGGGCCGGACCCGGGCGTTCTTCTCCTCCTCGGAGCCCGGCCCGAGCAGGATGTCGTTGAACTTGCGCCGGACCTGGTGGAGCACCTGGGTCCGGTCGAACTGCTCCCGGTCGTAGCGGGCCCAGCGCTCCACCACGAGGCGGGCCTGGTCCTCCGGCAGGCCCACGGACTGCTGGAGCTGGTCCATGCGGAAGCGGACCAGGGGGCGGCCCTCCTCGGCCGGGGCGCCCTGGGCGAGGCCGGGCAGGGCGGAGAGGGACAGCAGGGACAGGAGCAGGAGACGGCGGAGCATGGACACCTCGGGGTTACCTGGCAGAGGGGGGCGGCGGGTCGAGCTGCTTGAGCAGGGCCTTGAGCTCGTCGGGGCTGAGCGACTGCACCTGGGCGGCATCCTCCTCCCGGTCATGGAAGGGCGTGTCCGACACGGAGGTGGCGGCCTCCACGGGCTCCGCGGGTCGGGGCAGGGCGGCTTCCACCAGGGGGGCGCGGTTGGCCCGGCCCGCCCAGAAGGCACCGGCGCCGACAGCCATGAGCAGTGCGGCCGCGGCGGCCCAGGTCAGGGGGGCCAGCCGGCGGTGCAGGGGCGCCCGGGCGGGCAGCTTGGCCAGGATGCGGTCCGGTAGGCGCTCGTGATAGCCGGCCGGGGCCAGCGCCTCGGGAGCCTCCTCCTGGGCCAGGTAGGCCACTCGGGCCTCGGCGCAGGCGCGGCAGGTCCGCAGGTGCCGCTCGGCCTCGGCACCGGGATCGATGGGGTCGGCTTGGAGGGCGCTCAGGGCCTGGGCGCAGCGGTCGGGGAGGGGAAGAAGGGCCTCGGTCATGTGCGGCCTCCTTTTACGTGGCGGGTCAGGTTCCGGATGGCGTGGAAGATGTGCGCCTTCACGCTGCCGACGGTGGTGCCCATCTCCTGGGCGATCCGCTCGTACTTCCAGTCGTGCTGCAGTTTCAAGGTCAGGGCCTGCTTCTGGCGGCGGGGCAGCTTGGGCAGGGCCTCCCGGAGGAGGCGGCGGGCTTCCTCGTCCATGAGGGTGGCGATCTGGGTCTCCTCCACCCGCAGGGCCGGGTGCTCGGGCTGGCCTTCCTGTTCCTCGAGGCTGTCGTAGTCCCGGGCCACGCGCTCCCGGTAGTTGAGGGCCTGCCGGGTGGCGATGGTGATGAGCCAGGTGCGGAACGAGGACTCGAACCGGAAGCCGGGCAGGGCGCGGAAGACCCGGATGAAGGTCTCCTGCACCACATCGTCGGCGTCCTGGTGGTTCTTCAGGATGGAATAGGCCTTGCCGTAGACGTCGCGGGAGAACAGTCGGACCAGCGCACTGAAGGCCCCTTGGTCGCCCCCCTGGGCCGCTTCCACCCAGGCCAGCACCTCCGGGGCGTGGTAGGGCGAGGCCGGATCGGGGGTCCGATCAGCGGTCTGCTGGGCCGGCTGGGTCATGAGTGGCTCGCTCAAGGTGGCTATCGCCATCATGTTAGGCTCCGGCGGCAGGGATCAAGGAGAAACCGCCGTCAGCGGATGGACCCGGCAAGCCTTCCCGGGGTTGAATGGATACGGCACTATCTTCAGTCTTCAGGAGTTTTCATGCGTGACCGCATCACCCCGCTTTTGACCGAGGCCCAGATCCGGACCCGGGTCCAGGAACTTGGTGCCCAGCTGACGCAGGACTATGCCGGGAAGGACCTGGTGGTCATCGGCCTGCTGAACGGCGTGTTCCCCTTCATTGCGGACCTGGTGCGGGCCATGGACATGGACCTGAACATCAGCTTCATGCAGGTGGCCAGCTACGGCGGCGGCACCGAGAGCACCGGCGAGGTCCACATCCTCAAGGACCTGGACCGCGGAATCCAGGGGCGCCATGCGCTGATCGTGGAGGACATCGTCGATACCGGCCTGACGCTGTTCAAGGTGGGCAAGCTGCTGCGGGACCGCGAGCCCGCCAGCCTGAAGGTCTGCACCCTGCTCGACAAGCCCAGCCGCCGGAAGGTGCAGGTGCCCGTGGACTACGTGGGCTTCACCATCGAGGACCACTTTGTGGTGGGCTACGGGCTCGACCTCGACGACAAGCTGCGCAACCTGCCCTACGTGGGGGTCTACCACCCATGACCCGGACCCGGTGGTCCTGCCTGCCGCTGGCCCTGCTGCTGCTTCCGGGCTGCGGCTACCACCGGCTGGACCGGCAGCAGCGCGTCGGGGCCTGGGCCAAGAAGGGCGAGACCATCCGCCTGGCGCGGTTCCGCAACCTCACGCCGCGCCTGGGGCTCGAGGACCGCTTCACAAAGGCCCTGGAGAACCGCGTGGTGGCGGCGAGTCCCTGGCGGCTGGTGGCCCAGGGCGAGCCCTCGCGCTGGGTGCTGCAGGGCACGCTGGAGAGCTATGCCTCCCGGCCCATCGGCCTCACCCTGGGCAATGACCGCATGAAGGCCAGCGCGGGTTCGGCTTCCCGGGTCGAGGTGGTGGTCGTGGCCAGCGTGGAGCTGCTGGATGGCCAGACCGGTGCCGTGGTGCTGGCCCGCCGGGGCCTGACCTTCTCGAACCAGTACCGGGTGGACCAGAACTTCGCCAGCTTCGAGAGCCGCGAGCTGCAGGTGGTGGAGAGCCTGGCCGACGACTTCGCCGAGAGCTTCCTCACGCAGCTGCTGGAAGGCACCGACTGATGGCCGCCCCCGCCGCCTGGCTGGAGCACCGGTTCGCGCTGATCCATGGCGAGGACGGCGATGCCCGCCGCGAGGCCGTGGCGCAGTGGAAGCGCAAGCACGTAGATCCCGAGTGGGCCGACTTCTCGCTCACGGTCTGCGCCGAAGGCTGTCCCTGGCCAGAGATCATGGCCGCGCTGCAGGAGGCCTCGCCCCTGGGCGCCGAGGACCGCACGGTGGTCGCCCCCGCCGCCGACAACCTGTTCCTGCGCGCCAAGGAGCTGCCGCCCGCGGTGAAGGCCCTGCTGGACAAACCCCCCGCTGGCGTGAAGCTGCTGCTGGTGGCCTGGACCACCCTGCTCGCGGCGCCGGGCAAGGCCCTGGGCGCCAAGCCCTGGACCGACTGGGCCAAGGCCGGTCGGATCCTGAAGGTGGGCGCCCTGGACGCCCTCGAGGTGCCTTCCTTCATCGAGGCCGAGGCCCGGCGCCTGGGCCTGACGCTGCAGGGCGCCGCCGCCAGCCTGCTGGCCCAGCGCCAGGGCGGCAACCCCGGTCTGCTGAAGCGGGCCCTCGAGGTTCTGGACCTGCTGGCGGAGGACCGCCGGGTCACCGAGGCCATGGTGGACCAGGTCACGTTCCGGCTGGCGGACCAGAAGGCCTTCGCCTGGTCCGGGGCCTGGCAGAAGGGCGATGCGGCCGGGGCCCTGCGGGCGCTCCGCACGGCTCTGGAGGACGGCGACGAGCCGCTCATGATGCTCGGTCAGGCCCGCCGCGAGGTGGATCGCCTGCTGCGGCTGGCAGAGGCCGAGTCCGCCGGGCTGAAGGGCGGCGAGGTGCTGGCGGCCCTCGGCCTGTCCCCCAAGCAGGCCTTCCTGCTTGACGGCTACCGCACCACGCTGGCGAAGCTGAAGTTCCGCGGCGCAAAGGCCCTGCTCACGCGGGTCAACCAGTGCGAGCGGGACCTCAAGGGCCTGGCCCTCTCCCGCAGCGAGGCGACTCTGCTGGACCTGACCCTGGCGCTCTGCCGGGCCTGGGGGCGCTGAGCACGCAGAGGACTGGAAGAGGAACCGGGCATTGGTCACTTGAGCGCAACCCCCTGCGGGCGGAAGATGGACCTCTGCATCCCGGAGGGCTCATGTCTGAATGCGTCGTTCCCACCCTGACCTCAGCCGAGGTGGTGGCATCCAAGTCTTTGCTGCCCCAGGGCTGGAAGGCGGACATGTCCAACCTGGCCGGGCTGGACCTGACCCTGTGCGCCACGGAGCTGCTGCGGCGCACCACCAGCCGCCTGCCCCAGGATGTCATCGACGCTCTGGTGAAGGGCCGCGACGCCGAGGAGCCGGGCAGCCGCGCCTTCAACACGCTGAACGACATGGTGCGCAACATCATCCTCGCGGACGGGAACGTCTCCCCCCTCTGCCAGGACACGGGCTCGATCATCTTCTGGGTGCGGCATCCCTTCGGCTTCAGCCAGCGGGCCGCCCGCAAGCAGCTGCGCGCCGCCGTCATGGACGCCACCAAGCGGTCCTGGCTCCGGCCCAACTGCGTGGAGTCGCTGAGCGGCAAGAACAGCGGCACCAACATGGATCCCTTCCACGAGCACCACCCGGCCATCCACTTCGAGGAGTGGGACCTGCCCCACATCGAGGTCTCCGTCATGCAGAAGGGCGGGGGCAGTGAGAACGTGGGCGCCCAGTACCGCCTGCCGGACGCCGCCCTGGGCGCGGGCCGCGACATCAAGGGCGTGCGCAAGTGCATCATCGACGCTGTGGTGAAGGCCCAGGGCCAGGGCTGCAGCCCCGGCATCCTCGGCGTGTCCATCGGCGGCGACCGGGTCACGGGCTGGGAGCGGGCCAAGGAGCTGGTCCTGCGCAAGCTGGGCACCGCCAACCCGGATCCCAAGATGGATGTCTTCGAGAAGGAGCTCACTC
The DNA here is from genome assembly GCA_903863195.1 of uncultured Holophagaceae bacterium. Taxonomy (GTDB): domain Bacteria; phylum Acidobacteriota; class Holophagae; order Holophagales; family Holophagaceae; genus Geothrix. Next base: position 8,808 of record CAIPAY010000105.1, on the reverse strand, counting down.
AGGACCTCAACACCCTCGGCATCGGGCCCATGGGCTACGGCGGCGCCACCACGGTGCTGGGCGTCTCCGCTGAGGAGATGTACCGCCACCCCGCCAGCTTCTACGTGTCCATCGCCTACATGTGCTGGAGCAGCCGCCGCGGCACCCTCACCCTCGCGGCTGACGGCCAGCCCTCCTACGACCTGTGAGGCTCCCATGATCCGACTCACCACCCCCATCACCGAAGAAGCCATCCGGCAGCTCAAGGTCGGCGACGAAGTCCTGCTGAACGGCAACGTCGTCCTCAGCCGCGACATGGGCCACAAGTTCATGAAGGAGCAGAAGCCCGAGTGGCTGAAGCCCATCCTCGAGAACATGGTCATCTACCACTGCGGCCCCGTGGTCCGGAAGAACGCAGACGGCACCTGGACCTTCGTGGCCGCGGGCCCCACCACCAGCATCCGCGAAGAGCCCTACCAGGCGGACGTCATCGAGACCTACAAGGTCCGCGGCGTCATCGGCAAGGGCGGCATGGGCAAGAAGACCAGCGAGGGCCTGCAGAAGACCGGCGCGGTCTACCTCCACGCCACCGGCGGCGCCGGCAGCCTGCTGGCGGAGCGGGTCAAGCGGGTCGTGGACGTGAAGATGCTGGAGGAGTTCGGTAGCCCCGAGGCCTTCTGGATCATCGAGGTGGAGGACTTCCCGCTGGTGGTGACCATGGACAGCCACGGCGGCAGCCTCCACGAGATCGTCGCCCAGCAGAGCCAGGACCGCGCCAAGGCGCTCATGGCCTGAGAGGCATGCCCGGGACCCACCACCGACTCCGCCGCGACCTGGCCTCGGCCCTGGCCGAGTTCCTGGAGCCTGAGGAGGCCCAGGCGGAGTGCGTCCGCTGGTTCGAGGATGGGCTCGGCCTCTCCCGGGCCTGGCTGGCCGCCCATGGCACCGAGCCGGTGCCTGAGGCGCGGGAGCAGCAGGTGGCCGACTGGCTCTATCGCCGCCGGGCCGGGGAGCCCTGGGCCTACCTCCTGGGTTGGACCCGGTTCCGGGACCGGCGCTTCGAGGTCACGCCCGAGACCCTGATCCCCCGGCCGGAGACCGAGCTGCTTGTCGAGGCTGCCCTCGACATCGGCCAGCGGCTGGGGGTCGAGCGCTGCGTGGACGTGGGCACCGGCAGCGGGATCATCGGCGTCAGCCTGGCGCTGGAGACCTCCTGGCAGGTCTCGGCCACGGACCTGAGCCCCGGCGCCCTGGCGGTGGCCCGAGCCAATGCTGCGCAGCTTGGCGCGCCCCTGCAGTTCCTCGAGGGCAGCCTGCTGGAGCCGGTGCCGGACCCGCTGGGCCTGGTGGTGGCGAACCTGCCCTACGTGGACCCCGCCGACCAGCCGACCCTGCAGCGGGAGCTGGGCTTCGAGCCGGCCTCGGCCCTGTTCGCCCCGGAGCGGGGGCTGGCCCTCTCGAAGCAACTGCTCAGCCAGGCCCGAGCCCGGCAGGCACCGGCCTGCCTGCTGGAGATCGGGGCCGAGCAGGGCGGCGAGTTGTGCCGGTGGGCCATGGGCCTCGGTTGGGCAAAAGCCCTTGTACATCAAGATTTTGCAGGGCATGACCGAATCCTGATCGCCCTGGCCTGACGCCTTGGCATCATCTTCGCCCTTTAGGTGGGCGGAGGTGTTCCATGAGGAAAATGCTGCCCATCGTCCTGCTCTTTGTGGGGATCGGCTGCTCCATTCCCAAGCGCCACGATCCGAATCTTGTGAAGAAACCGGCCATTCCCCTGGTGGAGGAAGCCCCGGCCTCGGCCCCGATCAGCGAAGGCAGCCTCTGGCGGGACCGGCCCTTCGTGGCGGACCTCCGGGCCTACCGGGTCAACGATCTGGTGACCGTGAAGATCAGTGAGGCCACCAGCGCCATCAGCAAGGCCGATGTCACCACGAACCGGGCCGGCAGCAACAACTTGAACAGCCCCACCCTCTTCGGGGCCCTGACGAGCCTGGGCATCGCCAGCAACTCCGCCGCCAAGACCACCTCCAACACCAACAAGTTCGCCGGCACCGGCACCACGGGCCGCAGCGCCACCTTCACCACCACCATCACGGCCCGGGTCGTGAAGGTGATCGGCAACGGCAACCTGATCGTCGAGGGCTACCGCGACATCCAGCTGAACAACGAGACCCAGCGCCTCTACGTGGCCGGCATGATCGATCCCAACCGGCTCGATGGTACCAACACCATCACCTCGGGCCAGGTGGCGGAGCTCCGCATCGGCTACGGCGGCGAGGGCATCGTGGACGAGACCCTGAAGCCTGGCTACATCAGCCGCCTCCTCAACTACATCTGGCCATTCTAGGAGGCTTCCATGCGCGTCGCAGCCCTGTTTCTCGCGGCCATGACCCTCCTGGGGGCGGATGCCGCCAAGGCCGAGAAGAAGGTCGAAGTGCACCTCCGGGAAGTGGCCCGCCTCCAGGGCGTCCGGGGCAACCAGCTGCTGGGCTACGGCATGGTCGTGGGCCTGGACGGCACCGGTGACAAGGACCAGACCAAGTTCACGGTGCAGTCCCTCACGAACCTGATGTCCCGCCAGGGCCTCACCGTCAATCCCACGACCGTGAAGGTGAAGAACGTGGCCGCGGTCATGGTCACGGCGGAGCTGCCGGCTTTTGGCCGGACGGGCTCGCGGCTGGACGTGACTGTCTCGAGCACCGGTGACGCCAAGTCCCTGGCCGGGGGCATCCTCCTGATGACCGCCCTGCAGGGACCTGATGGCCAGACCTACGCTGTGGCCCAGGGGCCGCTGCTGGTGGGGGGCTTCAGCGCCTCCGCCGGGGGCGCCTCGGTCACCAAGAACCATCCGACCGTGGGCCGCGTCCCCGAGGGCGCCCTCATCGAGCGGGAACTGGGCGGGAACTTCAACGCCCGCGCCACGCTGCGCTACAGCCTCCTGGAGGAGGACTTCACGACGGCCATGCGGGTGGTCCATGTGATCAACGAGGAACTGGGCGAGAAGCTGGCCCAGCCCCTGGATGCGAGAACAATTGAACTGCAGATTCCAAAGGAGTTCCTTGGCCGTGCGGTGGAGCTGGTGGCGCGCCTGGAGAATCTCAACGTCCAGTTGCAGCCCAAGGCCCGGGTGGTGGTGAACGAGCGGACGGGCACGGTGATCATGGGCTCGGATGTCCGCATCGGCGCCGTGAGCATCGTGCAGGGCGGCCTCAGCATCATGGTGAGCTCCACCCCGCTGGTGAGCCAGCCGGCCCCCTTCAGCCAGGGCAAGACCGTCCAGGCCACCAAGAAGGACGTCACTGCGGTGGAGGAGAAGGCCAAGACCGTCACGGTGGAGCCAGGCATCAGCGTAGGCAAGCTGGCGGAGATGCTGAACGGCATGGGCGTCAGCTCCCGCGACCTGGTGGCCATCCTCCAGGCCATCAAGGAAGCCGGCGCCCTCCAGGCCGAGCTGAGGATCCTGTGATCAGCGCCCCTGGCCTGCCCTCGGTGGATCCCCTGGCTCAGGCCCAGGCGGGGCAGGCGCTGCCCGATTCCACCGAGAAGACGGAGAAGGCGGCGCGACAGTTCGAGGGTCTCCTCATGAACCTGCTCTTCCAGAGCATGCGGAAGACCATTCAGCCTTCGGGCCTGTTCGGGGACTCCGGGCAGTCCCGCTCCACCTATGAATACCTGATGGACCAGGCGGTGGTGGACCGGGCCGTGGCCGGGGGTCGGGGCTGGGGGCTGGCCGACCGGCTGAAGGCGGCCTGGGACCAGTCCGGAAAAAAGGTCCCTGAAAAAGAATTCCCAGCAAGTTGAGGGTTCTTGGCAAACTGCCGATACAGCCTTGTCGAGGTGAATATGCGTATCAGTGGTAAACCGGGCAGCGTCAGCAGCACTCAGGGGGTGGCGGGAGCCAAGCCTGCGGCTTCTTCCGCCTCGGCCCCCGTCGCGCCTGCCGCCGCTACCGATGCCCTCCAGGTCTCCTCCGCTGCACGTCTGGTCGCCGTGGCCCAGCAGGCCCTGGCGGCGGTTCCTGACATCCGCACGGAGAAGGTGGAAGCCATCAAGAGCCAGCTGGACGCAGACGCCTATCACCCCGATGGAGAGGCCGTGGCCGAAGGGCTTATCAAGGAACATCAGGCGTACGGACGCCATTCCTAGCCCTGGAGCCCTTCACGTGAGGGCATGATCAGTCCCCTGACCCAGCGCCAGATCCTACAGACCGCCGCGGTCGAGGCTGTCCGCTTGTCCATGGAGGGCGGTGCCCAGGTGCAGCGGGAGCAGGCCCGCAAGCAGGCCTTCGACGCCAAGCTGGCGGAGACCCTGCTCGATGTGGCGGATGTCTCCGAGTCGGACAAGCTGAGCCTGGCGGAGCAGGAGGCCCAGGAGCGGGAGGCCCGGAGGCAGCATGGCACCGGGGCTTCCGAGGCGCTCCCCGCCGAGACGCCTGAGGGCACCCCGGCAGAGGGTGCCGGGCCACACCTGGATCTCTTGGCCTGAGCCTTGCCGGAAGACAGCCTGGGAGGTCTTCCATGCTGCATGCCGTGCCCGAACTCCTGGACGCACTCGAGACCAGGCTGATCGCCGGTGAGGATCCAGCGGCGCTCCTGTCGGGAATCCGCTGGTCAGAGCTGGTCGGGTGGCCCGAGGATGCCGAGGGTGCCCAGGCCCTGAGGCGCCGGATCGCCTCAGTGCACACCCTGCTCATGGGACTCCAGTCCCCTCTGCGGGCGGCCCTCATCGGCCTGTCCGGGTTCCAGGGCTATGGCCGCAACGGCCTCGCCGCGGACCTCCCGGGGCTCGCGCCCCGGCTGCGCGGAAAGGTGTAGCCATGCCCGGCCTGAATTCCAGCCTCAACATCGCCCTCTCGGGTCTTCAGGCGCAGCAGTCAGCCCTGAACGTGGTGGGCCACAACATCGCCAACGTGAACACCCCCGGCTACACCCGCCAGCGGGCGAACATCAGCTCCGGCCAGGCTCTGATCCAGGGGGATGTCTACTACGGCTCGGGCGCGAACGTGACCTCGGTGCAGGGTATCCGGGACCGGTTCCTTAACCTCCAGATCACCCAGGAGACGGCCAAGCAGTCGGGCGCGGAGACCCGCTACACCGCCGTCAACTCCGTCTCCTCCCTCCTCGGCGACACGGGCACCACGGGGATCTCGGCGCAGCTCCAGGCCTTCTTCCAGAGCTTCAGTGACCTCGCGGCCCGGCCCGAGGACACTTCCCTTCGGACCAACGTCCTCGGCAAGGCGCAGAACCTGGTCACGAGCCTGCAGACGCAGTATCAGATGCTGGACACTCAGCGAAGCAACGCGGACCAGGCCGTGGGTTCCCTGGTGGGACAGGTCAACACCCTCACCACTCAGATTGCCCAGCTGAACCAGAGCATCACCTCCGCGTCCTCCCCCGATGCCAACAACGATGCCATCGACCAGCGGCAGGCCCTGACGGACAAGCTGGCGAGTCTGGTGGGCATCAACGTGGTCGAAGGCTCCAAGGGCGAGTATCAGATCACCCTGGACTCGGGCGCGGGCGTGCTGGTGAGTGGCAGCAGCTCCTATGACCTGGTGGCCAAGCGCCCCGGCACCCTGACGGACAACTATCTGCAGGTGGCTTCCGACATGGGCGGGACCCTGGTGGATGTGACGGCCAAGATCAAGGACGGCCAGCTCGGCGCGAACCTGGACCTGCGGGACAACCTCCTGGTGGGCTTTCAGGCCCAGCTGGACCAGATCTCCGCCGGGGTGGCCAGGTCCGTGAACCTGACCCACGAGGCCGGGTTTGCCCAGAACGGCCTCACCACCAACCAGTCTTTCTTCCTGAATGCTTCCGTGGCCAACGGCGCCAACGGCCTGCCAACCTCCATCGCGGCGACGCCAGCCCTGAAGAGCGGCTCGGGGTGGACGGACTTCTACAAGGGGATGACGAAGCTGCTCGCCGTGAACTCGGCGCTGGTCGCAGATCCCTCCCTCATCGCCGCCAGCGCCAATGGTTCCGCGGGCGACAACAGCAACGCCCTGGCCATGGCCCAGCTCGGATCGGCCAACGCCACCGTGGACACGGGAAGCGGCACCACGGGCTTCACGGGTGCCATCGGGGCCCTGATCACCGACCTGGGCACCCAGACCCAGAACTACTCGGCACAGAGCACCACCCAGCAGCATCTGGTGTCCGCCCTCCAGACCCAGCGGGACAGCATCTCCGGGGTGAACCTGGATGAAGAGGCCTCGAACCTGATGATGCTCCAGCGGGGCTACCAGGCCTCGGCGCGCTTCCTCAGTGTGATCAGCACGCTCGCCGATCAGTTGATGACCCAGTTAGGACGATGACTCCGAAAGCAGGTGACCCATGACTTTCCGTACCAGCAGCACCACCCAGCAGCGCCAGAACCTCATGGACCTGCAGGCCACCCAGGAGCGCCTGGCGCTCAACCAGACGCGGATCGCCTCAGGCAAGCGCGTCACCCAGCCCGGGGACGATCCCGTGGCCGCAGCGCTCATCCTGGACTTCGGGACCTCCATCGACTCGAACACGCAGTACCTCAAGCAGGTGGACTCGGCCACCTCCTTCCTCCAGTCCGCCGAGGATGCGGTGGGCACCACCATCAACGACACCACCCGGCTCCAGGAACTGGCCCAGCAGGGGCTCTCCTCCACCAACGCGGGCAGCGGGCGGGCCGCCATGGCCGCCGAGGTGGGCACGATCCGCGCGAACCTCCTCGCCATGGGGAACACCCAGGTCCAGGGGAAGTACCTCTTTGCGGGCACCAACACCACCACCCCGGCTTTCGACGCGGCCGGCGCCTACCAGGGCAACAACGGCGTGATCAACCTGGCGGTCTCGGCGGGCGCCGCTCCCGTGGCGACCAATGTGACCGGCCGGCAGGTGTTCCAGGGGGGTGGCGCGGACGGCTCCGCCACGGACATCTTCCAGGTGACCTCGGACCTGCAGGCAGCGCTTACCGCCAACGACAGCGTGGGCATCCAGCAAGCCGCCACGCGGCTGCAGACCATCCAGGACAACCTGAACCAGGTGCAGGCCGACCTGGGCGGGCGGCAGGCGGGGCTGGCCGACATCAAGTCCACCCTGGCGAGCTTCACCACCACCCTGCAGGGACTCCAGAGCACCCAACAGGATACGGACTACGCCCAGGCCATCACCCAGTACTCCAGCGACCAGACCATCCAGTCCGCCACCCTAAGCGCCATGGCGAAGAACAACAAGACCAGCCTCTTCGACTACCTGGCCTGAGCCAGCACCCGCAGGTGCTCTTCCAGCGCCGCAAGGGCGCGGGTCCGATGCGCCTGCCCCTTGGCGATCTTGACGGCGCGGAGGCCGCCTGAGCGCTTGAGTCCCCGTGTGTCGATCTCCCCCTCTGGCAGGGGCGGCACCAGCCCCAGCATGGCGTTGGTGGGGCCGAAGTCCTTGCTGGAGGCATGGGCCAGGTAGTGCAGCAGGCTGCCGAGAACGGTTTCGCGGGGGAAGGGCACGGCCGCGGCACCGCGTGCTGCCTGGTCCACGGCAATGGCTGCGGCGAGCCCGCCTGCGGCGGACTCCAGATAGCCCTCGACGCCCGAGAGCTGGCCAGCGATCCAGAGGCCCGGAACCGATTTGACAGCGAGTGTCGCATCGAGCAAGGATGGCGCCTGGACGTAGGTGTTCCGGTGGATGCTGCCGAAGCGCGCGAACTCGGCGTGCCCGAGGCCCGGAATCAGGCGGAAGACCTCCTTCTGGGCGCCCCACTTCAGGCGGGTCTGGAAGCCCACCAGGTTGAAGTGGTCGCCTGCGAGGGTGTCCTGCCGCAGTTGCACCACGGCATGCGGCCAGCGCCCAGTTCGGGGGTCATCGAGACCCACGGGCTTCATGGGGCCGTGCCGGAGGGTCTCGCGGCCCCGGTCTGCCATCACCTCGAGGGGCAGGCAGGCCTCGAAGTAAGGAGTCTCCGCATGGAGCAACGGGACGCGCTCCGCGGTCAGGAGGGCATCGAGGAACTGCTCGTACTGCTGCTTGTCGAGGGGGCAGTTGATGAAGTCGGCGCCGCCCCGGTCATAGCGCGCGGCCATCCAGGCAATGTCCATGTCGATGCTGTCGCGCTCGACGATGGGCGCGATGGCATCGTAGAAGTGGAGGCGGCCGCTGCCCGTGCGGGCGGAGAGCCAGTCCGCCAGCGGATCCGTGGTGAGGGGGCCGGTGGCCAGGATCGTCGGCTCCAGCAGGGGCGGCGCAGTGACCTGCTCCTCGCTCCAGTGGATGTTCGGATGCTTCATGAGCGCCTGGGTCACCGCCGCAGAAAAGGCCTCCCGGTCCACGGCCAGGCTGTTGGCCGCAGGCACGCGGGTGCTCTCGGCGCAGCGCAGGATGAGGGAGTCCATTCGCAGCAGCTCCGCCTTCAGGATGCCCGTGGCCGAAGCCTCGTCATCACTCTTGAAGGAGTTGGAGCAGACCATCTCCGCGGCCTTGCCCGTGGTGTGGGCGGGGGTCATGCAGCCGGGGCGCATCTCCGAAAGTCGGACCTGATGCCCCCGGTTGGCCAGTTGCCAGGCCGCCTCAGATCCAGCGAGACCTGCCCCGATGATGTGAATCACGCCCACCCCCAGGGGCTGATTCTATGCCTGCCCTGGGCTCGTGGTGGGGGGCATTGCGGCCCTGCCGTCGGCAGAAGCAGCTCTCCCGTATTTTTCGCTTGCCATTGAAGACCTGCGTGTTAGTCTGAGTGTCCTGCGCAGTTGAGGCTGCGGGGTGCAAGAAGCGGCCGGAAGGCGGTTTCGACCATGTGTAAGCATGGGGGCGTCTTTGAAAACCGGATAGAAGATAGGAAGCCTTTGAGGATTTCGTTCGATGT
>CAIPAY010000104.1 GCA_903863195.1 uncultured Holophagaceae bacterium | reverse complement strand
GCGGCGCAGGCGCAGGTGCTCCGCAGATACGGTCCATGTCGTGGCGCCTGGGTGACGATTTGTTTCTGGTGCTTAGCCAGGTTTCGGAGCCGGGACTTGGCGAAAACCAGAGTCGCCTTCCCCGGTAAAGCGCGATGAACCAAATGTTTCGCTATCCCGGCTCTGCTCAGCGCCTCGGCGCAGACGTTGTCGGTTGCTTTCCTCCGTCAGGCCCCACTCCCCTCGTCACAACAACCAGGTCAAAGGGCCTTGTCATGATCAACCAGGTCTTCATCACCCTCCCGGTCGCGGATCTCCAGAGGTCGATTGGCTTCTTCAAGGCGCTTGGATTTGTTCACAACCCACAGTTCAGTGACGACACGGCTGCGTGCATCGTCATCAGTGATGCCATCTCTGTCATGTTGGGCACCCACGCCAAGTTCCGTGAGTTCACGCCCAGAGCTGTCTGCGATACCAGTCAGGCCGTCGAAGTGTTGATCTCGCTCAGCTGTGAGAGCCGCGAACAGGTGGATGAGCTGGTCGCCAAGGCCATCGCGGCGGGTGGTTCAACCTACGACCAGCCCGAGGATCTCGGGTTGATGTACTCCCACAGCTTCGTCGACCCCGATGGCCATGGGTGGGGGGTGCTCCACATGGTTTCCCAGCCTGAGCCTTAGTCGTTTCGCTCAATTAAGCCTCATTCCACTGCGGCCTGACCCCACGCTCACGCCTCCGAAAACCCAACTCGGACTCAGCTCAACGCTTCGCCTCTTGATCGTTTGCCACTGTTACCGGTCCGAAGATCGTCCGCCAGCCCCACCTCGCCCACCCTGGAATGAATCCCGGGCCACTCGCATCCAACGGAGTCATGGATGAGGAGCTCTCGATGGCCACAGGCACCGTTCAGCTGCACCGCGTTCTCCGATCCACGCCGGACCGGGTCTACCGGGCCTTCCTGGACGGGGATGCCATGGTCAAGTGGCTGCCACCCCATGGGTTCACGGGCAAGGTCCACCAGCTCGATGCCCGAATTGGCGGCACCTTCAAGCTGTCCTTCACCAACTTCTCAACCGGTCGTGCCGAACACTTCGGGGGCGTCTTCCTGGAGCTGCGCCCCAATGAATGGATCCGGCACACCGACCAGTTCGACGACCCCAACCTTCCCGGCGAGATGCAGACCTCCATTGCGATTCGCCAAGTCTCTTGCGGAGTTTAGCTCACGATCGTCCAGGAGGGCATCCCCGAGGCCATCCCGGTCGAGGCTTGCTACCTGGGTTGGCAGGAATCCCTCTCGCTCCTGGCCCAGCTGGTCGAGGCGGAAATCCCGGGGTGAGCAGCTGCGGTAGCAGTCAGGTCACGCCAAGGCCCGGAGGTGTTGATGTCGATCTTCCGCCACTCCCGCGAGCTCTCCGCCACGCCGGGAGCCGTGTTTTCAGCCTTCCGGGAGCCCGCACGCCTGGCCCGCTGGTGGGGCCCGGAGGGCTTCAAGAACACGTTCCACACCTTTGAGTTCCGCCCAGGAGGGGCCTGGTTCTTCACCATGCACGGCCCGGATGGCGCCGATTATCCGAATGAGTCCGAGTTCCTGGAGCTCGTGCCAGATGCCCTGGTTCGCCTCAGGCATGTCAACCTTCCCCACTTCGAGCTTGCAGTCACCCTGACAGCCACGGCCACGGGAACCCTCGTGACCTGGGTCGGGGTCTTCGAGGACCAAGCGTTCGCCGAGCGCCTGCGCGCCTTCCTCGAGTCGGCCAATGAGCAGAACCTGGACCGGCTTGCGCTCGAGGTCGGCAGGAGCGTGCCACCAGGCACCTGAGGCCCTACCCGCCCTGCATCTGTTTCATACTCCGGAAGCAGCGCTTCCGGAGTCCCGTGACCTTGAATCAGCCCGACACCCTCATCCTCGGCGGCGGGATCTCCGGCCTGCTGGCGGCCTGGCACCTGCGCCGAGCGGGCCAGGCGGTGGAGGTCTGGGAGGCTTCAGAGGCCGTGGGCGGCTGGGTCCAGACGCTGCCGTGGCCGGGGCCAAAGGGCGAGCCGGGCTTCCTGGAGCGCGGTCCCCAGGGGCTGCGGCTGGGCCGGAACTGCGCCCTGGCGCGGCTCTGCCGGGACCTGGACCTGAGCTTCGCCCCCAGCGGCCCCAAGGGACCCCGCTGGCTAGGCAAGGGCGGACGACGGCGACCCAGTCCGGCCACCCCGAGGGGCCTCCTCACAGACCCCGACCCGGGCTTCGCCGCAAAGCTGCGCCTGCTAGGAGAACCCTTCATCGGCCTGGGCCCGGCAGGGGAAGATCTGCAGAGCTTCTTCGCCCGCCGCCTGGGGGAGGGCTTCACCCAGGCGTGCCTACCGGCCCTGGTGGCGGGGGTTCTGGCGGCCCCACTGGAGCGCCTCGGCGTGGAGGCCCTGCCCCGGCTGCGAACCCTGGAGGCCCGGGGTGGCCTGCTGCTCGGCGCCCTGCGCGGAGGTCCCGAGACCACCCGCCTGCTGCAGGGCGGCACCGGCACCCTGGCCCGAACCCTGGCGGAGCGCCTGGGCTGCGTGCATCCCCAGCGTCGGGCCCAGAGCCTGGAGGCCCTTCCGGGGGGCCGCTGGCGCGTGCGGGGCGAGGGCCTCACCCTTGACGCCGCGCAGCTGGTGCTGGCCCTGCCCACCCCGGCGGCCGCGGCGCTGCTCGCGCCCGTGGCCGCCCCCAGCGCGGCGCTGCTCGCGGCCATCCCCACCCTGGACCTCCGCGTCTGGCACAGCCGCCACGCCCCGGTACCCGGCTGGGAGCGGGGCTTCGGCCTGCTGATTCACCCCCCCGAGGGACCAGGCCTGCTAGGGGTGGTGGCCCTGGCGGCGGACGATGCCCGCGGCGTGCCCGGCCTGCTGCAGCTGCGCACCTACCTGGGCGGGGCCTTCCCCGTGGCGCCCGGGCTTGAGGCCTGGCCCGGCGTGTTCCAGGAACTGCGCCGCTGGCTGCCGGAGCTGGGCGAGGCCGTGCAGGTGCGCGAGGAGCCCTGCCCCGGCGCCTTCCCCCTGCTCGCGCCGGGCCACACCGCGCGGCTGGCCCAGCTGCTGAAAGCCCTCCCGCCGGGCCTGCACTGGCTCGGCGCCGCCCGCTTCGGCCCCGGCCTGCCCGACCTGGCCGAAGGCATCGAAGCCTGGGCGAAGACCTTCCCGGCGCGCTGACCGACTCATCTCCACCGACCGAGCAGCCTCAGCCAAAAGCAAGCAAACAGTGAGCATTTCGTCGGTGGCGGGACCGAGTTGATGGTGTGGGTAGGCGCGGCGGTGCCCACCGGCAAAATGCGATGTTGAACAAGCCCGTAGCGGCGAGGGCCGAGCAGACCGTTATGGGGAAATCGGGTCTGGCG
>CAIPAY010000103.1 GCA_903863195.1 uncultured Holophagaceae bacterium | reverse complement strand
TGGGCCAGGGAGGTCAGCGGGGTCACCGGAAGACGGGCCAGGGTGTCCTGGTTGCAGGCCTGGATGTCCCAGAAGCCCAAGCGTCCCTGCAGAAAGGCTTCGACAGCCACCTCGTTGGCGGCATTCAGGAGGGCCGGTGCTGTTCCCCCGGCCCGGAGGGCCTCAAAGGCCAGGCCCAGGCAGGGGAACCGCTCCAGGTCCGGGGGCTCGAAGGTCCAGGCCCGGGCCTGATCCCAGGAATAGGCGGGCACGGGGCCCGGTTGCCGGTCTGGATGGAAGAGGCAGTACTGGATGGGCAGCTTCATGTCGTTGGCGCAGACCTGGAGCTGATAGCTGCCGTCGTGGAAGCCCACCATGGCGTGGACATGGCTCTGCGGGTGGACGGTGACCGAGAGCTGGTCGGCCCCGAGGCCGAAGAGCACGGAGGCTTCGATGACCTCGAGGCCTTTGTTCATGAGGGTGGCGCTGTCGATGGTGATCTTGGGCCCCATCTTCCAGGTGGGATGGTTGAGGGCCTGTTCCACCGTGGCGGCCTGGATGCGGTCCAGGGGCCAGTCTCGGAAGGGGCCGCCACTGGCGGTGATACGCACCTCGCGCAGGGTGGCCCGGTCGCGGCCGTCCAGCAGCTGGTGCAGGGCGGCATGCTCGCTGTCCACGGGCAGCAGCTCGCCGCCGCCAGCGAGAGCGGCCTCGTGCATGAGCGCGCCGCCCACCACCAGTGACTCCTTGTTGGCGACACAGACCCGCCGCCCGGCCCGCAGGGCGGCCTCGGTGCTGGCCAGGCCGGCGCTGCCCACGATGGCCGCCACCACCGTGTCCACCGCGGCATCCAGGGCACAGGCCAGGAGGCCCTCGCTCCCCCAGTGCAGCTCAGGCTGGTAGGAGAGGCTGGCGCGCAGCCACGCGGCGTCTTCCCGGGAGCCCACGGAGACACAGCGGGGCCGGAAGGCCTCGCACTGTTCAAGCAGGAGGTCGCGGTTCCGTCCCGCCGCCAGGGCCACCACGCAGAGCCGCTCCGGGTGCGCCCGCACGACCTCCAGGGTGGAGGTGCCAATGGAGCCCGTGCTCCCGAGAATCGCGAGGTGGCGCACTCAGTTGAAGCCGTGGACGAAGTGCACGTAGGCGTAGAGCACCGGCGCGGCGAACACCAGGCTGTCCACCCGATCCAGCATGCCGCCGTGGCCGGGGATGCCGACACCCCCCACGTTCGAGTCCTTCACGCCGGCGCTGCGCTTCCAGGTGCTCTCCGCCAGGTCGCCCAGTTGGCCCACGATGCCCAGCAGCAGGCCCAGCGCGAGGACATCCACCAGGGACCACTCCGGGCAGACCGTGGCCTGCATGAGGAAGGCACCGAGCAGGTTGCCGCCGAGGTTGCCGATGGCGCCCTCCCAGCTCTTCTTGGGGCTCACCCGGGGCGCCAGCTTGCGGCGGCCGAAGTAGCTGCCCACGAAGTAGGCGGCGGTGTCGCCGAACCACGTGATGATGAAGAGGGCGAGGATCAGGCGGCTGCCGGTCTTGGGCAGCGTGCCCTGGAGCATGAACAGCTTCAGCTGGAAGCCCAGGCCGAGGCCCATGTAGAGCGCACCGAGCCAGGTGAGGGCCTGGCTCGGCAGGGCCTCCTCGAGCTTGGGGTCGAAGAAGAGGGCGCCGAGGTGGATCACCAGGATGGCGCCGGCGAGGACGAGCCAGAGGGGCAGCGGATCCTGGTTGCCAGTGGCCAGGAAGAAGTGGAGCAGCAGGGCCCAGCCGACCAGGACACCGGTGGTCAGGGAGGGGTTGAAGCCACGGACCCGGGCCATGAGGGTCATCTCGCGCACGCCCATGAGGATGGCTCCGGCCATGACCACGAGGAAGGTCCAGGGGGCCCAGGGGCGGTCCCCGAACCAGAGGAGGCTGAAGAAGAAGAGGCCAAAGACCAGGGCCGTGGCCACCCGGGTGGCCAGGTTGCCGGTATCCATCCTGGGCGTGGTCCGTTCCATCAGATCCCCCCGAAGCGCCGTTCACGCTGAGCATAGTCCTCGAGGGCTTCCTTCAGCGCCGCGGGACCGAAATCCGGCCACAGAACATCCGTCATGTAGAGCTCAGCATAAGCGGATTGCCAGAGCAGGAAGTTGGAGATGCGGTGCTCCCCGCTGGTGCGGATGAGCAGGTCGACGTCAGGCACTCCGGCCGTCCAGAGGCGCTCCCCAAGGGCGGCCTCATCCACCTGGTCGGGGCGGAGGCCGTCTTCCACGCAGCGCCGGGCGGCCTGGGCCAGCTCCAGGCGGGACCCGTAGTTCACGGCCAGGTGGAAGGTCATGCCGGTGTTGCCGGCGGTGGCTTCCTCGAGGGTCAACATGTCAGCCCGGATGCCCCCGGGCATACCCTGGAGATCCCCCAGGTGCTGGAAGCGGATGCCCTTCCGTGCGAGCTGGTGGACGAACATGCGCAGATACATCCGCAGGAGGGCCATGAGCGCCGCGACCTCGGCGGGGGGACGCTTCCAGTTCTCTGTGGAGAAGGCATACAGGCTGAGATGCTGGATGCCCTCGTCGGAGGCCGCCTCCAGGATGCGCTCCACCGCCTGGACCCCAGCCTTGTGGCCCTTGATGCGCGCCCAGCCCCGCTGTGCCGCCCAACGGCCATTGCCGTCCATGATGATCGC
>CAIPAY010000102.1 GCA_903863195.1 uncultured Holophagaceae bacterium | reverse complement strand
GCCGGGCCCTGGCCCGCCAGCTGAAGGTGGCCGCGGAGGAAGGCTGGCAGGGCCTCGTGCACACCACCTGCCAGGGCGAGACCACTTGGCACGGCTTCGCGAAGGCGATCTTCGAGGCCAAGGGCATGGCTGTGGACCTCAGTCCCTGTACCACCGCCGACTACCCCACCCCCGCCACCCGCCCCGCCTACTCCGTCCTCGACGGCACCCGCCGCCAGACCCTCGGCACCAACCTCATGCCAGACTGGCAACAGGCCCTCCGGGAAGTGATTGATCATCCGGAGTTATAACCTTCAACTTCTGCACTTCTTCGTGCTGATCTATTCCTTTCCTCTTCCCGGTGAATCCCAATGACTGAAACCATCCTGATCACCGGCGGCGCGGGCTTCATCGGCAGCAATCTGGTCCACCGCTGGCATCGCAACCACCCCGGCGACCGCATCGTGGTGCTGGACAAGCTCACCTACGCGGCGGATCCCAAGCAAATCGAAGGCCTTGACGGTGTGGAGCTCGTGGTGGGCGACATCCAGAACCTGGAGTTGGCGCGGCACCTGATCGAGAAGAACCAGGTCACCCGGGTCTTCCACCTAGCCGCCGAGAGCCATGTGGACCGCAGCATCACCGGCCCCGCGGCCTTCATCCAGACCAACGTGGTCGGCACCTTCTCCATGCTGGAGGCCGCGCGGCAGGCCTGGGCGGGACAGCAGGACTGCCGATTCCTCCACATCAGCACCGACGAGGTCTACGGCTCGCTGGGCGACACGGGCAAGTTCCACGAGGAGATGGCCTACGCGCCCAACAGTCCCTACAGCGCCAGCAAGGCCGGCAGCGACCACCTGGTCCGGGCCTACCACTACACCTACGGCCTGAATGTCGTCACGACGAACTGCTCGAACAACTACGGCCCCCGGCAGCACCCGGAAAAACTCATCCCCTTGGTCATCACGCGCATGGCGAAGGGCGAACCTATCCCTATCTACGGCGACGGCCTGAACATCCGTGACTGGCTCTACGTGGAGGACCACTGCGCCGCCCTGGAGACCGTCATGCTGAAGGGCGTGTCCGGCGAGACCTACTGCGTGGGCGGCGACAACGAGCAGACCAACCTGGCCCTGGTGGACCTGCTCTGCGACCTCGTGGATCAGCACCTGCGACGGCCCCAGGGCACCAGTCGCAGGCTTAAGACATTTGTCCAAGACCGAGCCGGCCATGATCGTCGTTATGCCATCGATTCTTGTCGGCTCCAATCCAAGCTGGGCTGGATTCCTGAAATCGCCTTTGCCGAAGGTATGCTCAAAACGGTTTCTTGGTATCTTCCTTAATTCCCAGGACCCGGGTGGATCAGGGGCCCACGGGGCCAAAGGCTTGGAGCCGCCGACTAGCCAGTGCTCACTCGCACATGGGCTGGTTGCAGCACGGAACGCCCTGATAAGTTGCTCCCGTCCACGCGATATATCCCTTTGGGAGGGCTGGGGGGGCTGACACTTCTGCTTGGTGACTCGGTGGGACTGCGGGTAAAATTTCTACCTCCGAGGGGCGTTGCGAGGCACTTCCAAGTGTCCCCAGGCTCGGAACCGGCCAAGTCCGGAAGGGAACGGCGCTCATTCGACAGACCCTGCGGTTTGAAGAATGAATGGAGCGCATGTGAGCCTGCTAGCTGTTGGAAGCGTCGCCTTCGACGACCTTGAGACCCCCTTCGGCCGCCGGGAGAAGATCCTGGGCGGCTCTGCCAGCTACTTCTCCCTGGCCGCCAGCCAGTTCCGGTCCGTGGACATCGTGGCCGTGGTGGGCCAGGACTTCGGCCCCGAGCACTTCGGGGTCTTCGCGGGCCGACCCATCGGCCTGGAGGGACTGGTCCAGGTTCCCGGCAAGAGCTTCCACTGGAAGGGCTCCTACGGCCATGACCTCAACGAGGCCAAGACCCTAGAGACTCACCTGAACGTCTTCGCGGGGTTCCAGCCCGTGCTACCCGAGCGCCACCGGGAGGCCTCCTTCCTCTTCCTGGGCAACATCGATCCGGTGCTGCAGCTGGATGTGGTGCGGCAGATGTCCCGCCGCCCCCGCTGGATCGCCCTGGACACCATGAACTTCTGGATCGAGGGGGCCAATGCTGCCCTCCTGGCCGTCCTGAAGGAAGTCGACATCCTGCTGGTCAACG
>CAIPAY010000101.1 GCA_903863195.1 uncultured Holophagaceae bacterium | reverse complement strand
TTCATGTCTGCGGCGCCGCGGCCCCAGAGGTAGTCGCCCTCGATGCGGGGGTCGAACTGGCTGTCATCGGGCTCCGGCGCCACCACGTCGAAGTGCCCGCAGAGCATGGCCGGGGCCTTCTCGCCGCCGGGGAAGTGCGCCAGCAGGGAGGGGAAGGGCCCCTGGTCGAAGCTCACCACGGGCACGCCGTGGTTGCGCAGGTAGTCGTAGATGAGGGTGGCCGCGCGGTGGATCTCGGGGAGGCGCTCCTCGGGGCAGGCGGTGACGCTGGGGATGCGCACCAGGCGCTGGGACATGGCCAGCACTTCGCTGGTCTTGTCCGGATATTCCGCGTCCACCAGGGCCTCAGGCTTGGGGCGGAAGCGGATCGGAGCCTGGGGGTCCGTGTGCACTTCCTCGCGGGCGTGCTCCAGGAAGTCCCGGAGCTTGCCTTCTTCTTTGCCAAGGTCAGAGAGATGCGCCGTGACGGTCTGGACCTCGGTGCGCACCTGGTCCTTGCGGGCCTCGGCCAGGGCAACCAGCATCTCCGGGGGCACGATCTCGGAGGTGCCGAGCTTGCTCTTGAGATGCTGGCGGATGCGCTCGGCGGTGCTGGGGGCGCCGTCGGCCATGTCGCGGAGGGGCTGCAGGTCTTCCCACATGCCCAGGGCTTCGGCCAGGGGGCGCAGCTCGTTGAGCGTCCAGGCCAGGAAGGCGCGCATGGTGATGGGCTTGGCGGTGAGGGGGTTCTCGATGGTGGCGCGCAGGCCTTCCCGGGCCGCCAGCTCTTCATTGCGCCGGGCCCGCTTGATGTCCTCGGCGTCGTAGCGGAAGCTCCGGGCGAAGTCGGAGTCGGCGTAGAAGCGGAGCAGCAGCAGGTGCTTCAGGGTGAGGTTCGCGACGTCCAGGGCCAGGTCGTGGCAGGGATCGTCCGTGCGGACTTCCACGCGGGCCATGGGCAGGTCGATGCGGGCGAAGAGGTTCTGGCGCTCGATCTGGGCCGCCATGTCCTCGACGTTGCGCGTCTCGCCGGCGGCGAACAGGCCCCGGGCGTAGATGTCGTGCAGCTGGTCGCTGGTGACCTGGATGAGGCGCTCCACAGGCTCCGCCTGGGAGCGGGCGCGGACGGGGATCCAGTTGTTGTTGCCGAAGCGCACGCCCCGGCGCACCAGGTCGTAGGACAGGCGCAGGTAGTCCGGGTGGCTGCGGTTGAGGTCCGGCACATCCAGGGAGGGCGGGTTGGGGAAGGTCAGGTTGCGCACGGACTCGAAGGGCGTGAGGCGCACCACGGGCTCGCCGTTCTCCTCCGAGGCCTGCAGGGGCGTGCTGGCGCTGGCCGAGATGAACAGGGCCGCGAAGGCGCGCATGAGCCGCGTGCCGGTGATGTAGACCTGGTTCTTGTAGTCGTCCAGGTGGATCTCGCCGCGCTCGGAGGCCGGCAGGTGCATGAAGTCCCAGGCCAGCATGGGCTCGGGCAGGCTGAGGTTGGAGTGGGTGCCCGCCGTGGCCAGCTCGGTGCCGTAGAGCTCCACGCAGCGCTGCAGGTAGCGGCGCTTGGCCAGGTGCCAGGACTCGGGCACGCAGTCGGGTCCGATCTTGGGCAGCACGAGCAGGTTGCCGTGCCAGTAGTGGATCGGCTCGCCGAAGGCGCGGCTGGTCTTGGCCAGCGCGTTGATGAGGGCCGCTTCCAGCATGCGCCCTTCATACACGGCGCCCTTGGGGGTGTGGTAGGGCCGGGTGACCCACTCGATCATCCAGTGGAAGACCTCGAGCTGGTGGTATTCCTCGGTCCAGGGCGAGAGGACCTTGGTGCGCAGGTGGTCCACGAAGGACATGTGGTCAGGGCCGGTGCCCACCGTGAGCAGGGGGCGGAACTGCGGGTCCACCAGATTCCACTCCAGCTCGAGCCCGCAGAGCCCGCCGCCGGGCCGCGTCTCCAGCGCCGTGCGCCGGGCCAGCTGGAACTTCTCGACGAAGGCATTCAGGTCGAACACGGGGACTCCGGAACAGGCGGGGTAATGACTTGAACCATGGTGTTTTTTCATGTCTCGGGATCGGCACAGCCGATCCCGAGAAGATAACCAACTGGCGGTGGCGGCAGGGGCGCCGCCTTCGTGGTGAGCTATTTCTTCAGGTCGTTTAGTGCCGCGACGAGGCGCTCGGCGGCGCCCTGGGTGCGCTCGCGGGGGGTGGCGTAGGAGAACCGGACCCACTCACCGCCGTAGGGGCTGAAGAAGGCGCCGGGCACGATGGCCACGCCGTGGTTCTCGGCCAGGTACTGCCCCATGGGCTCGGAGTCGGCCCAGCCCTTGGCCGCCAGGGAGTCGGCGACCTTGATGAAGGCGTAGTAGCCCTGCCCGATGATGTGGGTGAGGCCCTGCTCCTTGAGGTAGCCCTTCAGCCAGGCGCGGCTGGCCCGGGTGGGCTCGATGATGGGCGCAGCGGCGTTGAGCAGGCCCTGCTCGTAGGCGGCCATGGCCACGGCCAGGCTGAAGAAGGACGGGATGACGGTGTGCGAGGCCTGGGCCACGATCATCTTCACCACGGCCTCGGGGGCCAGCAGGTGGCAGTTGCGGATGTTGGAGCCGCCCAGGCACTTGGTGATGCCGTCCAGCACCATGATGCGGCTGCGGAGCGCGGGCTCGAAGGCCAGCAGCAGCGCGTTCACATCGGTCATCCCGCCATCGGTGACGGCGTGGTACATCCAGTCGTAGAGCACGAAGGCCACGCCCGCTTCGAGGGCCGCGCGGCCCAGGGCGATCTGGCGCTCCAGGGTGAGGGTCTGGCCCGTGGGGTTGTCGGGGCTGGTGATGACGAGGCCCGCCACCTTGCGGCCCTGCTTCGCGGCTTCGGCCACACAGGCCTGGATGCCCTCTTCCGAGTAGGACCAGGCCTCCTCGGGCCGGCCCGGAGCCCACATGACGTTGGCGCCGATGCCGTAGGGACCCCAGTTGTAGCTGATCCAGGGCACGCGGCTGACGACGATGACATCACCCTGGCGGCCGTGGCCCAGGGCCAGCATGGCCTGGTAGGCCTTCACGAGGCCGTCGCGACCGCCCTGGGTGCCGATGACGTTGGCTGGCCCCCAGCCCGTCTCCGGGGCCAGCTTCCAGTACTGCTCGGCCACGGCCTTGCGGTAGGCGTCGGTGCCGAAGGGCATGTCGTAGGCGGTGCCGTGCTGCTTCTGCAGCTCGAAGGCGCGATCGAGCAGGGCCTCGGGCACGCCGGGCAGAGAGGCCCCGCCGTCGCCCTGGCTGGCGTCGAAGACCGGCACGCCGGGCTGCTTCTCCTGGAAGACCTTGAGCGATTTGTTGATGAGGAACATGCGGGAAGGCGGGATGGCCAGCATGCTGCCCAGGTGGTTGCTCACCGGGACGAGGTTAGCCTCGGGAACGGCATAGGCCGGAGTCTCAGGGGAGAGAAGGGTGGACACGGTACCTCCCAGTAAGAAAATGCCGCCCCGACAAGGCGTTGGGCGACAAGTATCTCTATAAGGTTAACAGTTTGGACCCCCAGCTCAAGTTATCTGGATTTATGCTTTGATTAATTTGATTTATGGCGCAATGGGCAGATCCCGGTGGAGAAAGGGCCTGGCGGCGGGTCCCGCGTAGTCCGCAACGCGCTGGCCCTGGCCCCGCAGCAGGTAGCGGTGGCTCAGCAGACCCTCGAGGCCCACGGGACCCCGGGCGTGGATCCGGCCCGTGCTGATGCCCACCTCGGCGCCGAAGCCGTAGCGGAAGCCGTCCGCAAAGCGGGTCGAGGCGTTGTGGTAGACCCCGGCGGCGTCCACCTCGGCCAGGAACCGCGCCGCGGCGGCGGGGTCCTCGGTGACGATGGCCTCCGTGTGCCCGCTGCCGTGGCGGCGGATGTGCTCTAGGGCCTCGTCCAGGTCCCGCACCACCTTCACGGCCAGGATCGGCTCGCCGTATTCCGTGTCCCAGTCCTCGGCCGTGGCGGCGGCCAGGTCCGGCACCAGCGCCTGGCACTGGGCGCAGCCCCGCAGCTCCACCTGGTGGCTGCGCAGGTCCGCGGCCAGCAGGGGCAGCAGGCGCGGCGCCGCGGCGGCGTGCACCAGCACGGTCTCCACCGCGTTGCAGGCGGAGGGATACTGCAGCTTCGCGTCCCGCACCAGGGCCACGGCCATGGCCGGGTCGGCGGTGGCGTCCAGGTACATGTGGCAGATGCCTTCGGCGTGACCCAGCACGGGGATCCGCGTGGCGGACTGGATGCGCTTCACCAGGGCGTTGGAGCCCCGGGGGATCACCAGGTCCACCAGCTCCGGCAGGCCCAGCAGGGCCTCCACGGAGGCCCGGTCCTCCAGACCCTGGACCGCCGCCACGGGCAGGCCCACGGCCTGCAGGGCCTCCTGCACCGCCGAGAGCAGGGCGGCGTTGGAGTGCAGCGCCTCGTGGCCGCCCTTGAGCAGCACGGCGTTGCCGCTCTTCAGGGCCAGGGCGCTGATCTGGATCAGAGCGTCCGGCCGGGACTCGAAGACCACGCCCAGCACGCCCAGGGGGCAGCTCACGCGGGTCAGCTCCAGGCCCTGGTCCAGGCTCCGGCGCAGCTGCACGCGGTGGAGCGGATCCGGCAGGGCTGCCACGGCGCGCACTCCCGCGGCCATCTCGCGCAGCTTGGCCTCGTCCAGGCGCAGCCGCTGGTAGGCCGAGTTGCTGATGCGGCTCACCGCCGCATCCAGGTCCCGCTCGTTGGCGGCCAGGATGCGGTGGGTCTTCCGCAGCAGGACGTCCGCCAGGGCCAAGAGCGCGTGGTTCCGGGTGGGCCCGTCCGTGACCGCCAGCCGCCGGGAGGCCTCCCGGGCCGCCTGGGCCAGGGGCCGGACGGGGTTGTCCGCCAGGATGGGGTGGCTCGCCGCCGCCGGATTGGGGTTCGGTGCGAAGAGGGTGCCCACGGGGTCACCCGCCAGGATGCACTCGAGCACCTGCGGCATCAGGCCCGAGGCCATCACCACCGGCACGCCCTGGGCCGCGGCCAGCCGTGCCGCCGTGAGCTTGCTGGCCATGCCGCCGCGGCCCCGGCCGTTGCTGCCCTGCAC
>CAIPAY010000100.1 GCA_903863195.1 uncultured Holophagaceae bacterium | reverse complement strand
GCGGCGCAGGCGCAGGTGCTCCGCAGATACGGTCCATGTCGTGGCGCCTGGGTGACGATTTGTTTCTGGTGCTTAGCCAGGTTTCGGAGCCGGGACTTGGCGAAAACCAGAGTCGCCTTCCCCGGTAAAGCGCGATGAACCGTTTTTTTGCCTAGGTTTTCAGCAGCAGGCGGATCAGCAGCGGCGCCAGCAGGGTGGTGGTGATACCCGCCAGGGTCATGGCCAGGCCGGCCATGGTGCCCTGCTGCGGGCCCTCCAGGAAGGCCATGGCCGTGCCCTGCCCGTGGGAGCCCGTTCCCATGGCCAGCCCCCGGGCGATGGGGTCCTGCACCCCGACCCGGGTCAGCACCGCCCCCCCGAACACCGAGCCCAGGGTGCCCGTGGCCACCACGAAGGCCGAGGCCAGGGCCTGGCTGCCCCCGTGGAGCCGCACGACCTCGAGGGCGAAGGGGATGGTCACACTCTTCGGCAGCAGCGAGAGGACCACCTCGCGCGGCAAGGCGACGAAGGCCGCCAGCCAGGCCACGGAGACCACGGAGGTGAGCGTCCCGAGCCCGACCCCGGCCAGGATCGCGGGCGCATGGCGGCTCAGCAGCTCGCGGTTCCGGTAGAGCGGCACCGCGAGGCCCACGGTGGCAGGGCCCAGCAGCGACATCATGAGACTCCGGGCAGGCAGGTAGGCCTGGTAGGGGATCTTCAGCAGGAGCAGGGCGACGGCGACCAGGGTCGCCCCCAGCAGAACAACGTTCAGCAGAGGGTGCCGATACCTCATGTAGAGGGCCTTGGCCAGGAAGTAAGCCCCGAGGGTCAGGCCGATGCCGAAGCCCATCATCAGGATTCGCATGGCTGGTGCCTCCGCCGCAGCCACTGGCTGACATGACCCGCTACCACGAAGGTCAGCAGGGTGCTCCCCGCGATGGCCAGCGCCAGCCGGAACCCGTAATGGTAGAAGACCCCGCCCCAGTTCATCAGGTCCACGGCCGCCGGGATGAAGAAGAACACCAGGTGCCTCAGCAGGAAGTCCGCGCCCTCCTGGATGAACGCCAGCTTCACCAGGCTTGAGCGCAGTCCCAGGTAGAGGAAGAGCAGCCCCACGACATTGCCGGGGAGCGGTAGCCCCGTGAGCGCGGCGAACCTGCCCCCCAGCCAGACGAACAGGCTCAGCAGACCGATCTGGGCGATCACCTTGAGAGCGCGGAGCATGGGAGCCCTTGTAAATTTCGAGAAGACTGGCTCGATTCAGGCTGGAAGCCGCAGCTCCCGGTCGCGGGGAAGCTCCAAGTCTAGCGGCTTTGCGGGTTTTTCGAGTGTGCTAGAGGAATTGTAAAATGACCTTGTGGTAGGATTTGGGCGGTCCCCCTTCTGGAGCTCCCATGACCCGTTCCGGCGCGCAACCCATGGTCCTTCCGCAACCGCTGGGGCTGACGGACAGCCGGTTCTACCTGGCGACCTGCGCCCTGGTGGTGGGCAACCTGCTGTTTCCCGTTCTAGTCCATCGGATTCCCGATGCGGGCCGCACGCTGCTGCCGATCCTCTTCTTCACCCTCATCGCCGGGTGGCGCTACGGCGCGAAGGTGGGCCTCCTGACGGGCCTGCTCTCCCCCCTGGCCAACCATTTCCTGACGGGCATGCCCCCGGCCGCGCTGCTCCGGGAGCTGCTGCTCCAGTCGGCCCTGCTGGGCGTGGTGGCTTCCATGGTGGCCTCCCGCAGCCGCCGGCCGACCCTGGCGCTCCTCGCGCTGGTGGTGGGCGTGCACCAGGCACTGGTGCTGTTCCCGCAGCTGCTGCAGGGCGGCGCCCAGGCCTGCCTCGAGACCCTCAGGCTCCGGCTGCCGGGCCTCCTGCTCCAGGTCCTGGCCGGCACGGCCCTGCTCCAGTTCCTGCCCACGCAGCCCCAGAGCCCGGATGGAAGCCGTGTGGGATGAGGCCCGCCGGGCCCCGGAGCTGGGCCTGCCCGCGCACCTGACCCTGCAGCTCTTCGCGGGAGACGAGGTGATCTTCGCCAGCGGCAAGCACTGGCTGCTGCCCCTCTTCGACCTGGAAGACTTCTTCGCCCAGGGCGGCCACGAGCCCGCCCGGACCCGGCTGGTGGACCGCGTCACCGGGCGCGCCGCGGCCCTCATGGTGGCGCGGCTCGGCATCAAGGAGGTCCACACCCTGGTCCTCAGCCGCCGCGCCTTGCCGGTGCTGGAGCAGCACGGGATCCGCTACACCTGCCGCGAGCTGGTGGACCACATCCTCTGCACCACCGAGACGCTGTTCGACCAGGACCAGGACCTTGA
Source organism: uncultured Holophagaceae bacterium (assembly GCA_903863195.1). Taxonomy (GTDB): domain Bacteria; phylum Acidobacteriota; class Holophagae; order Holophagales; family Holophagaceae; genus Geothrix. Next base: position 20,157 of record CAIPAY010000100.1, on the reverse strand, counting down.
CGCGGTCTGGTCCCACCTCCAGGAACGCAGGCTCCGAGCGGCTTCGGCCGTCTGAATGGGGAAACGATGAAAACCGTGAAGCTCGCCTATGGAAAGCTCGGCCTGGAGCTGCCGGTCCCCGATGATGCCCAGGTCATCGAGCCGAAGCACCTGGAGGCCCTGGCGGACGAGGCCGGCGCGGTCTTCGCCGCGCTGCGGAGCCCCATCGGCACGCTGCCCCTGAAGGACCTAGTGAAGGCCACGGACACGGTGTCCATCGTGATCTCGGACATCACCCGGCCCACGCCGAACCACAAGCTGGTGCCCTGGCTGCTGCAGGAGCTGAACCACGTGCCGCAGGCCCAGTTCGTCATCATCAACGGCCTGGGCAGCCACCGCGCCAACACCCGCGACGAGCTCATCCAGATGCTGGGCCAGGAGATCGTCGACACCATCCGCATCGAGAACCATGACGCCTTCGACGACACCAAGCTGGTCCACGTGGGCCGCAACACCTACGGCTCCGAGGTGTTCTTCAACAAGACCTACGTGGAGTCCACCTTCAAGATCGTGACGGGCTTCATCGAGCCGCACTTCTTCGCGGGCTTCTCCGGCGGACCCAAGGGCATCCAGCCGGGTATCGCGGGCATCAAGACCATCCTGGACTTCCACAACGCCGAGATGATCGGCCACCCCAACAGCACCTGGGGGCTGCTGGAGGGCAACATCCTCCAGGACTCCGCCACCCAGAACTGCTTGATGGCGAAGCCGCACTTCATGCTCAATGTCACCCTGAACGGGGCCAAGGAGATCACCGCCGTGTTCGCGGGCGACGTGATCCAGGCCCACCGCGTGGGCTGCGAGTTCGTGCGGGAGAATGCGATGTACGCGGTGGACGCGGAGTTCGACATAGTCATCACCACCAACTCCGGCTACCCCCTGGACCAGAACCTCTACCAGACCGTGAAGGGCATGAGCGCCGCGGCGCTCATCGTCAAGAAGGGCGGGGCCATCCTGAGCGCCTCCGAGTGCTCAGACGGCGTGCCCAACCACGGCAACTACGCGAAGATCCTCCAGATGCGCGAGACGCCGGAAGAGCTGCTGGCGATGATCGAGGATCCCGCCTTCAGCATGTTCGACCAGTGGCAGGTGCAGGTGCAGTCCATCATCCAGCTCAAGGCGGACTGCCACCTCTTCTCGCTGCTGGACGACGAGACCGTGCTCAGGGCCAAGTTCAAGCCCAGCCACGACCTGGTGGCGACCCTGGCCGAGAAGCTGGCCCACTATGGACCCCAGGCCCGGGTGGCCGTGCTGCCCTATGGCCCCCTGACCATTCCCTACGTGAAAAAAGCCTAGCCTTCCTGGCCCTGGAAGGGGCAGACGTCCAGCCTGCGGTTGCCCTGCCCGGGGATCACCATGCGCACGCCGCCCCGGGGGTCCTCCACATCGCCCGTCCGCCGGGGGATCAGGTGGATGTGGCTGTGGAAGACGGTCTGGCCTGCGACCCCGCCCACGTTCATGCCGATGTTGAAGCCCACGACCAAGGGGTCGGCGGCGAGGATGTCCGCGCGAAGCTGGTGGAGCAGCTCGGCGCAGGCCTCGCGCTCCTCCGCGCTGAGGCTGAAGTAGTCCACCACGTGGCGGCGGGGCAGGACCAGCGTGTGCAGGTGCGTCACGGGAAACCGGTCCCGGAGGGCGAAGGCGAGGGCGTTGGAGGCGACCGTGAGGGCCGGATCCAGGCGGCAGAAGCGGCAGGGTCGGGATTCATCAAGCAGGCGTGGCGGAATGGGATCACCCTCCCTCAACTCCGGAAGCGGTTGCCCGGGACTCCCATCATGCCGCGCGGAGCGGGAGGACAGGAAGCTCATCGCGGGAGACCAGTTCTTGGCACCTGTCCCTGCGACCTATAAAGTTCAAGCTATGTCTGAGTCGCGCGTGGTGCTCCTGAAGATCGTCGGCATGTTCCTGGTCATCCTGGCGGGCTGGCTGGCGAGGCGGCGGAACCTCCTGCCGGAGAGCACCAGCACGGTCCTGAGCCGCGTGGTGGTGGACTGGGCCTTCCCGGCCCTGGTCTTCACCCAGATGCTCCGGATGGTCGACGCCCAGGTGCTGCGCCAGGACTGGTTGCTGCCGCTGCTGCCCGTCCCCCTTGTGCTTGTGGCCTACCTGGTGGGTCTGGGCGTGGCGCCGCTCTTCGGCCACCGGGAGCACCGCAACACCGTGCTCTTCCTCATCACCAGCCCCAACTGGGTGTTCCTGCCGCTCCCCATCGCCGAGGCCCTCTATGGCGGCGAGGGCGTGCGCGTCGTCCTGCTCTGCAACATCGGCGCCCAGCTCACCCTGTGGTCCATCGGGGTCTGGATCCTCCACGGGAAGATCGGCGAGGCCCTCCGCAACCTCAGCACCAACATCGGCCTCTGGGCCACGGCAGGCGGGATCGCGCTGGCATTGGCCTTTCCGGGCCTCCGGTCCCTGGGCAGCCTGCACAGCAGCCCCGCGACCCTGCCCGGCATGGCTGGCGCCGCAGCGTTCGACGCCCTCAACATGGTGGGCAGCCTCACCATCCCCCTGTCCCTCCTGGCCATCGGCGCCCAGCTAGGGAATGTCCCCATCGCCTTCCGCAAGCTGCCCCTCTCGCTGGCCGGGGTCCTCATCGCCCGGCTTCTCGTCGCCCCCCTCGCCACCGTGGCGCTGGGGATGGCCCTGGCCCGGCTGGGCTTCCACCTGCCCCAGGTCACCCGTATGGTGGTGGTGCTGGTGGCGGCCATGCCCGTCGCCATCGTCTGCAGCGTCATGGCCGAGCGCTACGGCGGCGACGCCGGCCTGGCGGCCCAGGCCGTGGCCCTCTCGACCCTCTTCAGCATCCTCACGGTGCCCGCGCTGTTCTTCCTGGTGTCCTGAGCGCAGACCGACCGCCCGGCGGCGCAGAACACTTGGGATAAACTGGAGCTTCGCTTCAGGAGCTTCCATGGCCACCGTCACCCTCAAAGGCAACCCCTTCCACACCGCCGGCGAACTGCCGAAGGTGGGCAGCCACGCCCCTGCCCTCACCCTGGTGCGCACCGATCTGGCGGAAGTCTCCGGCCAGGACCTCGCCGGCCAGCGCGTGGTGCTGAACATCTTCCCCAGCCTGGACACGCCCACCTGCGCGGCCAGCGTCCGCAAGTTCAACGCCCGGGCCAACGAGAAGCCCAACACCACGATCCTCTGCATCAGCGCTGACCTGCCCTTCGCCCAGAAGCGCTTCTGCGGCGCCGAGGGCCTGGACAACGTCGTGACCGCCTCCACTTTCCGCAGCCCCGAGTTCGGCCAGGCCTACGGCGTGACCCTGCTGGACGGCCCCCTGAAGGGCCTCCTCGCCCGCGCCGTGGTCGTGGTGGATGAGACCGGCAAGGTCATCCACACCGAGCTCGTCCCCGAGATCGCCCAGGAACCCGACTACAACGCCGCCCTGGAAGTGCTGTAGGGGCTATCGGCTGTCAGCTGTCAGTGAAAGAAGAGCCGGGATGGCCCAATGGGGCTGGGAGTAATCTGTTGATAGCTGACAGCTGATAGCCGATAGCTGCTTTTCACTCGATCCGGTCCATCTTCCGCAGCTCGGGGACTCGCCAGGCGGTGCCGGCCACCACGAGCAGGGTCATGCAGCCGCCGAAGACGACGGAGGGGACCAGGCCCAGGAAACGCGCGGCGACGCCGCTCTCGAAGGCGCCAATCTCGTTGCTGGAGCCGATGAAGACCTGGTTCACGGAGGACACGCGGCCCAGCATGTGCTCGGGCGTCACCATCTGCAGCAGGGTGGAGCGGAGCACGACGCTCACGTTGTCCACGGCGCCACTGGCGGCCAGCAGCAGGAGGCTCAGCACGAAGCTGTGGCTGAGGGCGAAGGCAATCATGGCCGCGCCGAAGCCCGCCACGCAGAGCAGCAGGGTGCGACCCGCCTGCCGCATGGGAGGCAGGTGGGCCATGGTGAGCCCCATGAGCACGGACCCCACGGCGGGCGCCGCCCGCAGGGCCCCGAGCCCCTGTGGACCCGTGTGGAGGATCTCCTTGGCGAAGACCGGCAGCACCGCCACGGCTCCGCCGAAAAGCACCGCGAAGAGATCCAGGCTGATGGCCCCCAGCAGCAGCCGCTGGGAGAAAACAAAGCGCAGGCCCTCGCCCAGGCTGGTGAAGATGGAGCCGACCCGGGGCTTCGCGGGCCGGGGCGTGTAGCGGATGAAGAGTAGGCCCAGGAAGCCGCTCGTGATCAGGGACATCACCAGGAAGTGGGCTGCCACCGGTCCGCGCCAGGCGTAGACCAGGCCGCCTAGGGCGGGGCCCAGCACCATGCCCGTGTGGAAGACCGCCACCCGCCAGGTGGAGCCGTTCGCGTAGTGGGCCTTGGGCAGCAGGTCCGTCCCCAGGGCGGTGTTGGCCGGCCGGTAGTAGGCCCGTACCACCCCCGTGAGGAAGATGATCCCGTAGATGGGCCAGACCGCCGAGGCCAGCGGCCCGGTTGGGAAGCGCGAGCTGAAGCCCCAGAGCAGGGCCGAGCAGAGGGCGAGGCTAAGCGTGGTGACCATGCAGATGCGCAGGCGGTTCACGCGATCCGCGGCGTGGCCGCCAAAGAGGGCCAGCGCGAGAAAGGGGAGGGCCTCCGAGAGCCCCACCAGGCCCAGGGCCAGCGGGTCTCCGGTGCGGTTGTAGACCTGCCAGCCCACCACCACGCCCTGCATCTGCATGCCCAGCGTGGCGAGTCCCAGGGAGGCGATGAACCAGCGGTAGTTCCCGCTCCTCAGTGCCGCATAGGGATCGTGGGGCGCGCTGGCATCATCCACCGGTGGCTACTCGTACCTCAGGGCGTCAATGACGTCCAGCCTGGCGGCCTTCAGCGCAGGCAGGAAGCCCGCCGCCACGCCCACCATCGCGGAGAAGCCGATGCCCAGGCCCACGGCCCAGGACTCGGTCACCGCGGGCACCTGGAACTTCTGGAGGATGAACACGGCCGAGTAGGCGAAGCCCACGCCGATGATGCCGCCGAGCAGGGAGAGCACGATGGCCTCGATGAGGAACTGCCACAGGATGCTCTGCTGGGTGGCGCCCAGGGCCCGGCGGATGCCGATCTCCCGGGTGCGCTCGGTCACGCTGACCAGCATGATGTTGGAGATGCCGATGCCGCCGACCACCAGCGAGATGCTGGCCGCCACCGCGAGCAGCGCCGTGAGGATGCCCGCCTGCTGGCTCTGCATCTGCACGATGTCATCCTGCTTCCGGATCTGGAAGGGGTTGTCGTCCTTGGGGGGCGTCTTCATGCGCTGCCGCAGCAGGGCAGTGATCTCGGCCTCGGCCATCTCCGCCTTGCCCTCCTGGGCGCTCACCATGATCTGCTGGATCTTGTCGCGGCCCATGATCTTGCGCATGACCGTCGTGTAGGGGGCGACGATCAGGTCATCCTGGTCGCCCATGAGCCCGGCGCCCTTCTTCTCGAGCACGCCGATGACCAGGAAAGGCAGTGCGCCCACGCGCACCGTGACGCCCACGGGGTCCTCCCCGTTGGGGAAGAGGTTGTCCTTGACGGTCTGCCCCAGCACGCAGACCTTGGCCATGCCGCGCACCTCGCTGTCGGTGAAGAAGCGGCCCGCTTCCACGTCCCAGCCGCGGATCTGCAGGAAGTTCGGATTGGAGCCCTGGATCTGGCTCACGTAGTAGCTGTTCTGGTAGATCAGGGGGCGGGAGGTTCGGACCAGCTGGCTGGCGGCCACCACGCTGCTGCCGGCCAGCTCCTGCTCGATGAGCGTGACGTCGCTCTCCAGCAGGATGTCGGCGCTGCCCATGGCCGAGGGGCCGAAGCGGTTGCTGCCCTGCCCCGGGAAGATCTGCAGCATGTTGGAGCCCATGTTCTGGATCAGGGCGATGGAGGCCCGCTTGGAGCCCTCGCCGATGCCGATCATGGCGATGACCGCCCCCACGCCCACGATGATCCCGAGCATGGTCAGGAAGGCGCGCATCTTGTTCCGCGTGATGGCGAATAGGGCGAGCTTGAGGAACTCCAGGAAGCGCATGGATCCTCCCGGCTAGCGCCGTCCGCCTTGTCCTGCGGGGGTGCCACCCAGGGGGGCGGGACTGCCGGAGGTGGCCTGCTTGGTGTTCTCCACCCCGACCAGGATCTGCATGCCCTCCTGGAGGCCCTCACCGGTGACTTCCGTGAACTGGCCGTCGGTCACGCCGGCCTTGACCACGATGGCCTTGGGCTTGCCGTTCTCGAGAATCCAGATGCGATCCTCGCGGCGCGCCACCGTGCCACCCTTGCCGCCAGTCCCAGCCTGGGCGCCACCGCTGGGCCTCTGGGGACCGCCCATGGTCATGGGCTGCCCCAGGCGGGGTCCGTCCGTCTTCTTCTCATCCTTGATGAAGGCGGCGGGGTTGAAGCGCAGGGAGGAGTTGGGCACCCGGAGCACATCCCGGCGCTGGTTGGTGACGATCGTGACATTGGCCGTCATGCCGGGCCGCAGGGCGAGGTCACCCGTGAACTTGGGGCCGCCCAGCTGGCTGGCACCGCCGGGGATGCGGGCGAGCTGCTTCGGGTCGCCCTGGGGCGCCGAGGAGGTGAAGGACATGACCTTGCCAGCCGGAGTCTGAACGCGCCCGGGCTGGGGCTGGCCTTGGCCCTGCGCAGCCTGGCGCTCCTTGAAGCGCTTCAAGAAGTCAGCCTTGGTGGTGCCGGCGGGGAGGCGATCCTTCAGGCGCTCCCAGGCCTTCTCCGGATCCGGTGCGCCTTCCCGGCCCCCGGGGGCGCCCTGGCCCCGGCCCTCGGGCTTACCAGGGGACGCAGCGGCAGCCGGGCCGCCATGGCGACCCGCGCCGGCCTCGGCCTTGGCGGGCTCACCGTCCGCATTGGGAAGGGGCTCGTTGGGCACGACCATCTCGACCACGTAGTTCACGACATTCTGGGTGGTGATGGGTTCCTGGCGGACCAGGCTCACCATGGCGGCAAACTGCTTGTCCGGCAGGCTGTCCACCGTGAAGAGCGCGCGCTGCCCCACCTTCACGTCATCGATGTCCGATTCCCCGATGTTCACCTGGACCTTCATCTGGGAGAGGTCCTGGGCAATCTGGAACAGGTTCGGCGTGCTGAAGCTGGCGGCCACGGTCTGGCCCACGTCCGCAAGGCGGGAGATGACGACGCCATCCACCGGGGCGGTGATGTTGCAGTAGCCGAGGTTCGCCTTGGCCCGGTCGAGGGAGGCCTTGGCGTTCTCGAAGGTCGTCACCGCGGTTTGGTAGGCCACCTGCTTGGCTTCGAGGTCCTGGTCCGCCAGCAGCTTCTCAGCCGCCAGGCGCTTGGCCCGCTCGTACTGGCGGCGCGCGTCATCCATGTTCGTCCTGGCCCGATCCAGCCCGGCTTCGGCGTCCTTCAGCTGGGTCTCCCAGATGGTCGGGTCGATCTGCGCGATGAGCTGGTCCTTCTTCACGATGCTGTTGTAGTCCACGTAGAGGGCCGAGATCACACCGGACACCTGGGTGCCCACCGCCACCTGCACTACGGGACTCACGGCCCCGGTGGCATTGATCCGCTGGGTGACATTGCCCCGCTCCACCTTGGCCTGCCGCCACTTGATCTCTTCCTTGGGCCGGGTGAGGACATAGGCCGTCCCTCCCGCCACCAGTGCGACGCCGACCCCAATGCCAATCCAGGTGTTCCGCTTCATGGTGCCGCACTCCGCATATCAAGGGGCTGGACCAAGCCCAGCCCTTAAGCTTCGCATAACGATGTATAGACCACCACTTCAGGATGAAGGTTGAGCACGGATTCCCGCGGTCAGCGCAGCAATCCGAGGCCATCCGCCAGGGCCCGGCGGGCGAAGCCGTTGGCGAGGAAGGCCTGGAGAAAGCCCCCCGCCATGACGATGGCCGCGCAGACCAGGACACTGGCACCCGCCAGGGGAGCATGGACCGCCGGCCGGTCCGAAGCCAGGCGCTCGGCCTCGGCCCCGGGGGACTGGAGGAACAGGGCCACCAGGAACCGCAGGTAGTAGTAGGCGCTCACCAGGCTCGCCAGCACGCCGAGGATGGCCATGCCCACATGCCCTGTCGCCACCAGCTCGCGGAAGATCATGTACTTGCCGTAGAAGCCGCCCATGGGGGGGATGCCCGCCAGGCTGAGCATGATGATGGCAGCCGAGACACCCATGGCCGGTCGCTTCCAGCCCAGGCCCCGCAGGTCATCGAAGGTGGTCTTCTCGCCCACGAGCCCGAAGGCCGTCAACAGGCCGAAGGCACCCATGTTCATGGCCAGGTAGATGACCAGGTAGAAGAGCACGCCGTTGAAGGCGGCGGGCGTGCCCGCCACGAAGCCGAGCATGAGGTAGCCCGCGTGGCTGATGCTGGAGTAGGCCAGCATGCGCTTGACGTTGGTCTGAACCAGGGCGGTGAGGTTTCCGAGGACCAGCGTGGCCACGGCCAGCACGGCCATCACGGCCTGCATCTTTACGCCCACGGCGCCCAACGGCGCCAGGCTGCCCGGGAAGATGCGGAGCAGGGCGATGAACGCCACGCCCTTGGTCGCCACGGACATGAAGCCCGCGATGGGATGGGGGGAAGCCTCGTAGGCATCCGGCGTCCACTGGTGGAAGGGAACGGCCGAGACCTTGAAGAGGAAGCCCAGCAGCAGCAGGGCGGCGCCCACCAGCACCAGAGGATCCGTCCCGAGCCCCTTGGCGACCAGGACGGGGGCCGCGACGGCCAGGTCCAGGGTGCCGCTGAGGCCGTAGATGAGCACACCGCCCATCAGGAAGCAGCTGGAGGCCACGGCGCCGGTCAGGAAGTACTTCATGCCGCCCTCGGCGCTCTCAGAGCGGGCGCGGACGGTGCCGACCAGGGCGTAGAGGGGGATGCTGAAGAGCTCAAGGCCCAGGAACAGTGCGACGAAGTGGGTCGTGGCAGCGAAGAGGATCATGCCCGACACGGAGAAGAGCAGCAGGGCCAGGGTCTCGCCCTTCACCCAGCCCTCCTGGTGGAAGTGGTCCCACCCCTGGAGGATGGTCAGGGCGGCGGCCACCACCACGAAGATGCCCGTGAACTGGGCCAGGCGATCCATGTGCAGCTGGAAGAAGGTGGGCTGGGAGCCGGTGGTCCAGAGGTCCGTCAGGTACCAGAAGGTGGCGCCCACCGCGAGCAGGGCCGTGCCATACATGGCGGCGCGGATCCACTTGGTGGTGGCCTGGTCCTTGTCCAGGGACATGAGGGCGACCAGGCAGCCACCGATCACCGGGTAGAGCAGCGGCAGCAGGGCCGCCCACTGGCTGGGAGTGAGGTTCATCGGTGCACCTCATGGGCGGCAGGTTCAGCGGCATGGCCCTCGTGGCCGGCCTCGTGGGCCGCAGGGGCCTGGTGCACGGCGGGCTTCAGCACGAAGGTGCGCACCGGCGGAGCGTTGGCCTCCCGGAGCAGGTTGACCACGGGCGTCTCGCTGACGGCGACGAAGGTCCGCGGATGGATACCCATCCAGAGGATCAGCACCACCAGGGGCAGGAGCACGGCCACTTCCCGGGCATTGAGGTCGCTGTGCAGGTGGTGGGTGCCGCTATCCGGGTCCTTGTTCTCGGGGCCCCAGAAGACCCGCTTGAACATCCAGAGCATGTAGACCGCGCCCAGCAGGACACCGGAGGTGGCCAGAGAGGCATAGAGGCGGCCCCAGCCGAAGCCGGAGAGGAAGGCGCCATTCAGGATCCAGAACTCACCCACGAACCCATTGGTGAGGGGCAGGCCGATGGAACTGAGGGTCACGATGAGGAAGAAGGCGGTGAACACGGGCATCTTCACGGCCACGCCGCCAAAGTCCGCGATCATGCGGGTGTGGGCCCGGTCGTAGACCATGCCCACCAGCAGGAAGAGCGCGCCCGTGCTGATGCCGTGGTTGAGCATCTGGAGCATGGCGCCCTGGGTGCCGATGACCGTGAAGGAGGCCAGTCCCAGCATCACGAAGCCCATGTGGCTCACGGAGGAGTAGGCCACCAGCTTCTTGATGTCGCGCTGGACCATGGCGACCAGAGCCCCGTAGACAATGGCGATGACGCTCAGCAGGGCCAGGGGCTTGGCGTAGTGCATGGCCGCTGCCGGGAAGATCGGGATGGCGAAGCGGAGGAAGCCGTAGCCGCCCAGCTTCAGCAGCACGCCGGCGAGGATGACCGAGCCCGCCGTGGGGGCCTGGACGTGGGCGTCCGGCAGCCAGGTGTGCAGCGGGAAGAGGGGCACCTTGATGGCGAAGGCCACGGCAAAGGAGATGAAGAGCCAGCACTGGACGCCGAAGGGCAGCGCCGTGGCGGCCTGGCCCATGAGGATGGGATTGAAGCCGCCGGCCTTGTTGGCCAGGTAGAGCAGGGCCACCAGCCAGAGCAGCGAGCCGCTCAGGGTATAGAGGAAGAACTTGTTGGCCGCGTAGCGGCGCTCATCGCCACCCCAGACCCCGATCATGAAATACATCGGGATCAGCATGGCTTCCCAGAACAGGTAGAAGAAGAACAGGTCCTGAGCCATCAGGGCGCCCAGCATGCCCGTTTCCAGCAGCAGGAACAGGGCGGCGAAGGTGCCGATGCGGTCCTTCAGGCTGTTCCAGGTGCCCAGCATCGTGAGCGGCACCAGGAAGGTCGTCAGCAGCACCAGCCAGAGGTTCAGGCCGTCCACAGCCAGGTGGTAGTCCACCGGCAGGCCCACCAGGGTGAACCAGGGGGCCCGCTCCACAAGGATCGTCGCCCCGGTGCTGCCGTGACCCAGCAGCCAGGCCAGGCTCAGCACGAAGACCGCCAGGGCGCCCATGAAGCCGAGCATGCGCGAGAGGCGCCCCAGCGAGTGGGGCAGCGCCATGATCAGGAAGCCGATGAGCGTCGGCGCGAAGACCAGGAAGGTGAGGGGATGGGAGTTCAGCCAGGTCATCGCCCCACCTACTTCAGGAAGACATAGAGGAGGACCGCGGCTCCCAGGGCCATGCTGAGCGCGTAGTTGCGCACCCGGCCGGTCTGGAAGAGGGCGGTGAAGTCCCCGAAGACCCGGGCCAGTGCGCCCGGCAGGTTCACCCCCACGCCGTCGATGATGATCACGTCGAACAGCTTCCAGAGGACGTTGCCGAACCAGCGGATGGGCCGGAGCAGGTAGAGCTCCACGCCCTCGTCCACGTAGTACTTGTTCAGCAGCAGGTCATGGACGAAGGGATGCCGGGCGGCGAAGGCGATCTCCGCCGCAGGACCGTTCTTGTACTTCGACCAGCCCAGGAAGCCCATGAGGAGCCCCAGGCCCGTGGAGATGCAGGCCAGCAGCACCGCCGGGCCCTCGTGGTGCCCGTGGGCGCCGTGGACCTGGCCGTAGGTGAGGGCCGGCTTCAGGAACTCGCCGATGGCGAAGTGGCCGCCGAAGGCTTCGGGGATGCCCCAGACGCCCCAGAGCAGGGAGCCGGTGGCCAGGACCATCAGGGGAACGGTCATGGTGAAGGGGCTCTCGTGGGCGTGGTCGTAGGCGTGGTGGTCCCGGGGCTCGCCCCAGAAGGTGAGGGCCATGAGCCGCCACATGTAGAAGCTGGTGCAGGAGGCGCCGATGACGCCGATCACCCACAGGATCGGGGACTTGAGGTAGGCCAGGTAGAGGATCTCGTCCTTGCTGAAGAAGCCGCTGGTGCCCGGGAAGCCCATGATGGCCAGGGTTCCGATGAGCATGGTGATGAAGGTGATCTTCGTCTTGGCCTTGAGGCCGCCCATCTTGAAGAGGTCCTGCTCGTGGTGCATGGCGTGGATGACGCTGCCGGCCCCGAGGAAGAGGAGGGCCTTGAACCAGGCGTGGGTGAAGACGTGGAAGAAGCCCGCGGCGAAGCCCGAGGCGCCCAGGCCCAGGAACATGTAGCCCAGCTGGGAGACCGTGGAGTAGGCCAGCACCTTCTTGATGTCGCGCTGCACCAAGCCGATGGTGGCGGCAAAGAGGGCCGTGGCGCCGCCCACCCAGGCCACCACATCCATGGTGATGGGGGCCAGGGAGAACACCGGCGCCAGGCGGCAGATCATGTAGATGCCGCTGGTCACCATGGTGGCCGCGTGGATGAGGGCGCTGACGGGGGTCGGGCCCGCCATGGCGTCCGGCAGCCAGAGGTAGAGGGGCAGCTGGGCGCTCTTGCCCGTGGCGCCCACGAACAGCATCAGGGTGGCGAAGGTCAGGACGCCGAAGCCCACTTCCGGAGCCAGATGCCCGGCCTGGGTGAGGATGTCCGAGACCGTCAGGGTGCCGAAGGCGGCGAACAGCACCATCATGCCGATGGACACGCCCAGGTCGCCCACGCGGTTGGTGAGGAAGGCCTTGAGGCCGGCGTCCGGCGCAAAGTCCGTCTCGAAGAAGTAGCCGATGAGCAGGTAGGAGCAGAGGCCCACGCCCTCCCAGCCCACGAACATGAGCACCAGGCTCGAGCCCAACACCAGCGTCAGCATGAAGAACACGAACAGGTTCAGGTAGCTGAAGAACCGCGCGTAGCCCTCGTCCTCGTGCATGTAGCCCACGGAGTAGAGGTGGATCAGGAAGCCGATGCCCGTGATCACGAGCATCATGGTGCCGCTCAGGGGATCGATCACCATGCCGAAGGGCACACTGAGGGAGCCGGTGGCCATCCACTCGCCGTAGTTGAGGACGAGGCGGTGGTCGCCCGTGGCCTTCATGGCCAGGAACGCGGAGGCGGCCAGCAGCAGGGAGCCGAAGACGACGCCGAGGCCGACGAAGGTGACAGCGCCCTTCCCGGCACGCTTGCCCAGGAGGCCATTGAAGGCCGCACCCATCAGGGGGAGGATCGGAATGAGCCAGTAATACTTGTTCATCGCATCCTCACTGCTTCAGGCCGGCGGCCCGGTCCGAGTCGGTGGTGCCCCGGTGACGGTAGAGGCCGATGACCAGCGCCAGGCCGATGGCCGCTTCGCAGGCGGCCACGGCGATGATGAAGAGGTAGAACACCGTGGCCTGGGCATCCCCGCCGCGGAAGCGGGCGAAGGCCAGCAGGGCCACGTTGGCGGCATTAAGCATCAGCTCCACGCCCATGAACTGCATGAGCAGGGTGCGCCGCAGCAGCACCGTGGCCAGGCCGATGGCGAACAGGAGAAGGGCCACGACCAGGTATCCCTGGAGGCCGCCGTTGAGGATCGCATCCATGCCGGTCATCGGGGGCTCCTCACAGGTTCCGCTTGGTCAGCGCGACGGCCCCGACCATGGCCGCCAGCAGCAGGATGCCCGCCACCTCGAAGCCCAGCAGGTGCTCGGCGAAGAGGGTCGTGCCCACTTTCTGGAGGGTCATGGCGCCAGGCATCGGCTCGCCGCTCACGGCCAGCGCCTTGAGGCCGGCGGAGGTCAGCACGAGCTTCACGGCCCCGAAGGCGAGGGCGGCCACCAGGGCCACGGAGACCCAGCGCTGCACGGGGCGGGCGGTCTGGGCCGCCTCCTCCTCGTGGCTGTTGAGCATCATGATCACGAAGAGCACCAGCACCATGATGGCGCCGCTGTAGACGATGATCTGGAGCGCGGCTGCCACGGGATTGGCCAGCAGCAGGAAGAGCCCGGCGACGCCGAAGAAGGTGGCCACCATGCAGAGGCCCGCCACGATGACGTTCTTCTGCAGCAGCATGCCCAGGGCGCCGAGCAGCGTGACGAAGGCGAAGGTGATGAACATGGCCTCTCCTTACATCGCGATCGTGCGGCGGGGCACGGAGGGGGTGGGATCCTGGGTGAGCTGCTCCTTGCCGTCAGCCTCGGCATAGGTGTTCATGAGGTTCCACTTCCCGAACTGCATGGAGAGCCGGTCGTAGGCGGCCACCTCATACTCCTTGCGGAGCCAGATGGCGTCCTTGGGGCAGGCCTCCTCGCACATGCCGCAGTAGATGCAGCGCAGCATGTCGATGGAGAACTTGGCCGGACGCTTCTCCTGGAAGCCCTGGGACAGGTTCAGGTCGCTGAACTCCTCGGCCTCGATGCTGATGCAGCGGGCGGGGCAGGCCTCCTGGCACATGAAGCAGGCCACGCACTTGATGGCGCCGTCCTCGAACCGCTTCAGCTCGTGGAGGCCCCGGTAGCCGGCGGGGATCTCGCGCTTCATGTCGGGGTACTGCACCGTGTAGCGCTTGGCGGTGGGCGTGAACAGGTTGCGGATGAAGTGACCGAAGGTGATCGACATGCCCTGCAGGACCGGCCACACGTAGGTGCGGTCCAGCCAGGTCAGCTCCACTTTCTTGACGATGACGCCCATGGCCCCCTCCTCAGTGTCCCTGGCTCATGCGCCAGGCGTGGAAGACAAGATTGGCCATGGAGAGCGGGAGCAGGATCTTCCAGCCCAGATGCATGAGCTGGTCGTAGCGGAAGCGCGGCAGCGTCCAGCGGACCCAGACGAAGACCCAGGCGAAGAAGAGCATCTTGACCAGGAAGCTCGCCACGGACAGCAGCACCGGGGGATCCGCCATGAAGGGCACCTGCCAGCCGCCGAAGTAGAGCGTGGCGACGAGGGCCGAGGCGGTCATCAGGTGCGAGTACTCGGCCAGGGCCAGCAGGCTGAACTTCATGCTGCCGTATTCGGTGTTGAAGCCCGCCACGATCTCGCTCTCGCCCTCGGCGAAGTCGAAGGGCAGGCGGTTCGTCTCGGCGAACATGCAGGTGAAGAAGACCAGGAAGCCCAGGGGCTGGCGGGCCACATACCAGGTCCAGGGCAGGTGCCCCTGGGCCTTGATCACCTCGGCGGGGTCATAGCCGCCGGACACCATGAAGACAGCCACCACGGCCATGCTGATGCCGATCTCGTAGCTCACCATGGTGGCGGAGGCGCGCATGCCGCCGAGGATCGACCACTTGTTGTTGCTGGACCAGGCGGCCAGCAGCACGCCGTAGACCGCCAGGCCGCCGATGGCGAGGGGATAGAGCAGACCCATGCCGTTGCCGGGATCCAGCACCGAGAGGTGGTAGGTCACGCCGTCGCAGATGAAGCTTTTGCCCACGGGGATGACGGCGAAGCCCATGAGGGCCGGCACGAAGGCGAGGAAGGGCGCCAGCCAGAACAGCCCCTTGTTGGCGGCCTCGGGGACCAGGTCCTCCTTGAAGAAGAACTTGATGCCGTCCGCCAGCAGCTGGGACAGGCCCAGGATGGGCCAGCGGCCGAACAGCAGGGCCCGGTTGGGGCCGATGCGGTCCTGGATCATGGCCGAGCCTCGGCGTTCCACCCAGGTCCAGACCGAGGCCAGGAGGAAGACGCTGAGGAAAACGACCACGACCTTTCCTACCATCCAGACGATGGCAGGCGTGGTGTGCAGCAGGCTCGCAAGCTTGTCCATGGGCGGCTTCCCGGCAGGGCCACCCGCGGGGAGACCCAACCCTTCAACCCTATCAGACCCGCCCCGTTCCTGACACGGAGGGAAACAACCAGTTGGGACCCGATGCGACCTGGGTCACAGCCGGGGGCCAAAGCTGGCGCTTTGGCCCAAGAGGCAAAAATCAGACCCATAATCCCTGCGCGGCAAAGCCGCGCTCACAAGGAATCGTGGGCGCAGCCCGCGATTCCTTAGCCCGCGATTCCTTAGCCCTTCGCCTCGATCTTGGTCCAGGAGTCCTTCAGGCTCACGGTCCGGTTGAACACCAGCGCCCCGGGCCGGCTGTCAGCGTCCACCGCAAAGTAGCCGGTCCGCTCGAACTGGAAGCGCTCGCCGGGCTGGGCCGTGGCCAGGCTGGGCTCCAGGCGGGCCTCGACGAGGGTCTCGAGGCTGCCGGGGCTCAGGAGATCCTTCCAGTCCTGGCCCTCGGGCACATCCATGGGGTCTTCCTGGGTGAAGAGGGGGTCGTAGAGGCGCACCTCGGCGGGCAGGGCATGGGCCGCGCTGACCCAGTGGAGGGTGCCCTTCACCTTGCGACCGTCCGGCGCGTTGCCGCCCCGGCTGGCGGGATCCCACTCGCAGCGGAGCTCCACCACGTTCCCGGCGGCATCCTTGATGACCTCCTTGCAGGTCACCAGGCAGGCGCCCCGCAGGCGCACCTCGGCGCCCGGCGCCAGGCGGAACCACTTCTTGGGGGCCTCTTCGCGGAAGTCGTCCTGATCGATGAACAGCTCCCGGGTGAAGGGCAGCTTCCGGGTGCCGAGGCTGGTGTCCTCGGGATGGTTGGCCAGCTCCACCTCGAAGGCCTCGTTGTCACCCATGTTGGTGATGACCACCTTCAGGGGGCGCAGCACGGCCATGCGGCGGGGGGCCCGCTTCTCCAGGTCCTCCCGGATGCAGAACTCCAGCAGACCCACATCGGCCACCATGTCCCGCTTGGCCACGCCCACCCGCTCGGCGAAGGCTCGCACGGACTCGGGGGTGTAGCCCCGGCGCCGGAGGCCGCAGATGGTGGGCATGCGGGGATCGTCCCAGCCCCGGACGACGCCGTCCTGCACCAGCTGCAGGAGGCGGCGCTTGCTCATCACGGTGTAGGTGAGGTTGAGCCGGGCGAACTCGATCTGGCGCGGCAGGGGGCGCTGGAAGAAGCGGCCCTCCACATCCTGCTCCAGGAACCACTCGTAGAGCGGCCGGTGATCCTCGAACTCCAGGGTACAGATGGAGTGGGTGATGGTCTCCAGGGCGTCGGACACGCCGTGGGCGTAATCGTACATGGGGTAGAGGCACCATTCATCGCCCGTGCGGTGGTGGTGGGCCCGGCGGATGCGGTACATGAGCGGATCGCGCAGGTTCATGTTGCCGCTCTGCATGTCGATCTTCGCCCGCAGCACCCGGGACCCGTCCGGGAACTCCCCGGCCTTCATGCGACGGAACAGGTCCAGGCTCTCCGCGGGCGCGCGGTCCCGGAAGGGGCTGGGCCGACCCGGCACGTGGAAGTTGCCCCGGTACTCCCGGATCTCGGCTTCCGACAGGTCGCAGACGTAGGCCTTGCCCTGCAGAATGAGGTATTCCGCGTAGTCGTACATGAAGGGGAAGTAGTCCGAGGCGTAGAACTCGCCCTTCCAGTCGAAGCCCAGCCACTGCACGTCCTCGCGGATGGAGTCCACGTACTCCACGTCCTCCTTCACGGGGTTGGTGTCATCGAAGCGCAGGTTCGTGGCGCCACCATAGGCCTTCGCCAGGCCGAAGTTCAGGCAGATGCTCTTGGCATGGCCGATGTGCAGGTAGCCGTTGGGCTCCGGCGGGAACCGCGTGAGCACCCGCCCCCCGTGCTTGCCGGAGAGGCGGTCCGCCTCCACGATCTCCTCGATGAAGTGGAGGCTCTTGGGTTCAGGAATGGGCAGGTCAAGGGACATCGGGGCTCACGGGATCAAAATTCCAAGATACCCGGGGGCTGCACTTCCCTGCATGAAATAGGGCACTTCAACCGCCGGGGCGGGGCCTTTCCATGCGTCGCCCGGCCCAGGCGAGGGTCGCGAGATTCAGGATTAGACATAGAGGCAACACCCACAGCGCCCGTGTTTGGGCCACGATCCCCGCCACGAAGAGAGAGCTCACCTGCACCGCGGAGAAACCCATCGTGGTGCCCGTGAGGAACTGCCATGGGCGCTGAGGACGCCCCGAGGGCCGCAGGCTGCGCAGATGGCCCAGACCCAAGCTCACCAGGCCCCCGGCCAGACCAGAGCTGAGCGAGAAAGGTGACACCAGGGGAAGCAGGATCAGGAGGAACGCGGTGTCCTTCAGCAGCAGCAAGTGCCAGCCCCGGAGCGGGAGGAGACGGAGGCGGGCCAGCCCTTGCGGGCCTTCCGGGGCAAACAGGCGCTGGGTGCAGGTGCTCAGGCAGAGCGTCACCATCAGGCTGGCCCCCATTAGAGCGGCTGGATGCGGCACGGGGGTCTCGATCCGATAGAGCAGCCCTGCGGCGGCCACCAATAGGGCGGCGTAGAAGTCGAGGGTCCGGAGCATGCCCCCCAGGAACACCCCAAGCAGGCCCGTGCAAGGGCCGGGCAAAGCCGTCAGGTGGAAGCTCGGGCCGGGGCTCCGATGGCGCCAGCGGTTCGAGACCAGCCGAGTGGCAAGGACCGCCAGCAGCAGTGACCCCACCACCGCCACCCCGCGTCTACCGGCGAGGAGTCCCAGGATCACCAGCAGCGCAACGACGGGATCCGCCAGGCGCGTCGCCCAGCGCAGCAGGGCGTGTTCCCGATTCGACAGCGGCAGCAGGGCTAGGCGCTCGGCCTGCTCGGGGCGGCCTTCGCTGGCCATGGCCAGCAGCAAGGGAAGGCCCACCACAGCCACCAGGAACGCGACCGGCGAGCCAGCGACCGCCAGCAGGATCATGGCCAGGACGAGGTTGTTCCCAGCCATACCGCCGTGGGCGAGGAGACCCCGCGTGTGGTCCCTGATCAGGCCGGCGCTCAGCGTGGCGAGGCGAGCCATGGCAACTCGGGAGGATCGGGCAGCTCGATCTGGTCGAAGTAGAAGGATTCCAGGGTCCCTGCCAGCTCCGCGGGCGAGCCCGCCCACTGGATCCGTCCCCCCTGGAGCAGGAGCACCTGGGTGGCGATCCGCTCCACCAGCGAGAGTGCGTGGGAGGTGAAGAACACCGTGACACCGGAGGCAGCGAGCCGGAGGAACAGCTGACGGACCGTGTGCGCTGCCACCGGATCCAGCCCCTCAAAGGGCTCATCCAGTAGCAGGACCTGGGGCGCGTGCACCAAGGCCAGAGCCAGCGCCAGCTTCTTGCGGGTCCCATAGGAACCGTGCCGGACTGGCAGGTAGCGGACCTCCTCCAGTGCCAGGGCGTGGAGCAAGCCATCCCTTCGAACCTGCACCTCGGTCCGAGCCAGTCCATAGACCGGCGACAGGACGTCGAAGTGTTCCTCGACGGTCAGGTGTTCGAGCAGCGCCAGTCCCTCGGGCACGACACCGATCCGTTGCTTCAAGGGCGCCCCGCCCTGGGCCACCGCGAGCCCCGCCACGTGGACGGTTCCACCGAGGGGGGTGAGCAGGCCCGCAAGCAGCTTGATCAGCGTGGATTTTCCGGAACCATTGGGTCCCAGCAGCGCCGAGATGCTTCCCGATGGAATCTCGAAGTCGATGCCCTCCAGGACGGGTCTCCCGGCGAAGCCATGGGAGAGTCCCCGACAGCGGATGGCTGGCAGGACCGGGGAGGTCTCGGTACTCGGTTGAAGGGGCATGGGAGGAGGCCATTTTACATGAAGGCCCCACTCCCTCGGGGGACCCGCTCAGCCCAGCCCGGCGGCCACCTGGGTGGCGCGCTCGATGCCGCGGGCGACGACGGAGCGGATGCGGCCGTCCTCCAGGACCATCAGGCCGGCGATGGTGCAGCCGGCGGGGGTCGTGACCTCGTCCTTGAGGGCGGCGGGGTGGCGGCCGGTCTCCAGCACCATGGCGGCGGCCCCCAGGGTCATCTGGGCGGCCAGCTCCACGGCCACGGCCCGGGGCAGGCCGCACTGCACGCCACCCTCGGCCAGGGACTCCAGGATGACGAACATGAAGGCGGGGCCGCTGGCGCTGAGGCCGGTGACGGCGTCCATGTGCTTCTCGTCCAGGTCCATGACCCGGCCCAGGGGCTCGAAGAGGGTGCGGGCCTGGGCCAGCTGGGCCTCCGAGACCCCCTGCCCTGCGGCCAGCACCGTCATGCCCCGCCGGATGGAGCAGGGGGTGTTGGGCATGGCCCGGATGAGGGGGGTCCCCGCGGGCGTGTGCTCCGTCAGGAAGGCGAGGGTCGTGCCGGCGGCAATGGACACCACCAGGGGGCGGTGCTCCAGGGCGCCCGCCGCCGTCAGCCCGGCCAGCAGCCCCTTCAGTTCCTTGGGCTTGACGCAGAGCAGGAGCACCTCGGCAGCCTGGGCGGTGGCCTCGACGGCGTTGGAGAGCTGGATGCCGAGGACCCCGGCCCGGGCCTTCCCGGCCGCGGGGTGCAAGTCGGCGGCCTGGATGCGGTCTGCGGGGTAGCCCGAGGCCTCCACCAGACCGGCGCTGATGGCCTGGCCCATGGTGCCGAAACCGAGGATGGCGAGCTTGGGGTGTTGGCTCATGGGGGCTCCTGGGATCACTGGTCGCGGCTCTGGCCGAGGGTCCACCAGGCGCAGTCCTCGAGGTTCGAGACCACGAAGCCCTGGCGGAGCTCGGAGATGCGCTGGAACTGGGTGAAGGCGTTCGTGTGGAAGCCCGTGGTGACCTCGCCCGGGCCGGAGCGCACGCCGAAGAAGAAGTCCGAGTGCTCGAGCCCCAGCCGGTGGAG
>CAIPAY010000099.1 GCA_903863195.1 uncultured Holophagaceae bacterium | reverse complement strand
TCCACCTGCAGGGGTAGGTCAAAGGTGGCACTGCCGAACACGTTGAGGTTTAGGCGGTCGCCGGTGCCCAGCACGTAGTCCTCGGCGATGCCCCCTTCCGTGGCCGCTGAGCCCGCCTGCCGCACCTGGAACAGGTCCGCAGCGAAGCGGCGGGGCCCCTTCTCCCGGGCCTTCAGGGCCTTGATCTCCTCGTCCAGCTTGTCG
Source organism: uncultured Holophagaceae bacterium (assembly GCA_903863195.1). GTDB lineage: Bacteria > Acidobacteriota > Holophagae > Holophagales > Holophagaceae > Geothrix. The sequence continues at coordinate 2,836 of CAIPAY010000099.1, read as the reverse complement.
TCCTCGCGACGAGGCCGGGCCGCCTCATCAGCTTGGGGCGCTCCGGGAAGGGCCGCACCCTTCATCGGCACCGCATCCGGCGCGCCTGCTCCCTGGGCCCCTGCCGCCTGCTTCAGTGCCTGGAGATCCATGCCCTGGGGCAGCTGGGCAAAGAGGGCCGTGGCGACAAACAGGGGAGCAAATCGAGTTAGCAGGTTCATCAAGTGGGTCCTATCAGAGTGGGCACAAGAGCCGAAGCGGCTCCCGGCTGCTGCTTCCAACGCTTCCAGTATGCCCCATAGCTGCCGCAAGCATGTGCGGAACCAACTCTCAAACCAGGGGATGAGTGCCGGAAGGTTCGTGCCTAGCCCTGGGAATCAGGAGGGGGATCTCTCGGTAAACCAGAGCTCCTTCTGTCTGCGGGACCCCTTCCGTCACCCGATCCTTGAATACTTTCAAGGCGAGGGATAGGAGGGCGACCAGGCCAAGCCCGGAGAGCACCTGATGGCCAGGAAAGCCCAGGGTTCGGGTCATGGGCAGAAAGGCGAGGCAAAGCAGCACAGGCGTAGCCAACCAAGCCCGACCGTGGACCTTTTCCATCATCCAGTGATGGAGATGGCTCCGGTCAGCCCGGCTAAGGGAATGGCCCCTCCAGCGCCGAATGCCCACCACGAGGCTGACATCCACGACGGGATACGCGAAGACCCACAACAAGAGATCGGGATTTCTCAGGCCGAAAGCTTGCACCCCCAGCACCGCGAAAAGAGTTCCAAGCATGAGGGCCCCGCAGTCCCCAAGGAAATGGTGGGCCTTGGGGAAGTTGAGCGCCGCTACCGCCAGCAGCCCGCCCCACAGCAGTGCCGATTGCACCCCCAGATTCCAACCAAGCACGCCAAGGAGCAATGCTGCGAATCCCATGGAGAGGCCATTGATGCCATCGATGAGGTTGTAGGCCTGAGGCATCGCCCAGAACCAGGCGGTGAGCAAGGGAACGATAAACAGAGCCGAGGTGGGCAGGGGCATTCCCAGGAAGAAGACATGCGAAGCGCCAGAACCCATGGTCTGGCTCACATGCAGCGCCAACAGCAAGGCCACGCCCAGTCCGACCACAGCCTTGTACCGGGCGCGGAGGTTATAGCGGTCATCCAGAAGACCCGTGAACGCCATGCTGTGTATGGCGAACCAGTCCAGAGGGTGCAGGCCGAAGGGATCCAATCCTGCCACCTGGATCACAACCAGGCCCATCCAGAGCGTCAGTCCCCCTGTCCTGGGTGTCGCCTTGGTATGGTGCTTCCGGCCACCGTCCGGATGATCCAGAAGACCCAGCGGAGCCACCCAGCGGATCATCACCCAGGACAGAATCAAGCCCCATGCGCCTCCGATAGCAACTTGGCCCCAAATGGAAGACACATGCCCCTCACTAAAAGGTGAATAGACAAAGAGATTCAAGCAATAGACCAACGGTTGAGTCGGCAGTTTGAGTAACAATACTGACATGTCCCCTGGTTACGAAAAAGTAAAAAATCCGCAACTCAGAGCACTAGCGTGTCTTTAGGTATACCGACCACCCGGGTTGGAAATGCATCGTCCCAGGATGTAGACACCCCCAAGACCGTAAGGCACCGTCGTTCTAGCCAGGCGAGATCACCCCACCCCGAAGGGACCGAACCAAGGACCACACCCATCTGCGCCACCAGCGACCACGCCATCAAGTGGGTGACACTGCGTCGACGTTCATAAGCCCTTCCCTTTCATATCGGCTCCCTCAAGCCCCTCCCAATTCATCCCGGTTTTCTGCCTGTGCTATCCTGATCAGGCCGATTACATCTGCTCTCCCTCGGCGGCGACCTCTGCAGGAAGCCCACCTCCCCTCCTGGTTCAGGATTTGGCGGACGGGTTTCATGGAGCGATCGCAGGAGAACCGGGCCGGTGCCCGGGATCCGGGGGAGCCCCCTGAGGGCCCGAGGGCCCCGGAGACCTCATGAACGCACTGCAGTTCAACCCCACCACCGTGTCTGTGGACTTGGGCGACGCGCCCATCTCCCTCGAGACCGGCCGCATCGCCAAGCAGGCCCACGGCGCCGTCGTCGTCCGCCAGGGCGACACCATGGTCCTCGTGGCTGTGTGCTACGGCACCCCCCGGGAAGGCATCGACTTCTTCCCCCTCACCGTGGACTACCGCGAGCCCGTCCTGGCCGCCGGCAAGATCCCTGGCGGCTGGTTCAAGCGCGAGGGCAAGCAGACCACCAAGGAGACCCTCACCAGCCGCCTCATCGACCGCCCCCTGCGCCCCCTCTTCGAAGAGGGCTACAACGGCGACACCATGATCACCGCCCAGGTGCTCAGCTATGACGGCCAGCACGCCCCCGAGACCCTCGCCATGGTGGGCGCATCCGCGGCCCTGATCATCAGCGAGATCCCCTTCGTCAACCCCGTGGGCGGCGTCCGCGTGGGCCGCGTCAACGGCCAGCTGGTAGTGAACCCCACCGTCGAGCAGCGCGCTGACAGCGACATCGACCTCCTGGTGGCCGGCACCTCCGACGCCCTGGTGATGGTCGAGTGCGGCGCCAAGGAAGTGCAGGAAGCCGACATGGTCAAGGCTCTGGCCTTCGGCCACGAGCAGATCAAGGTCCTGGTCAAGCTCCAGCAGGAGCTGCAGGCCAAGGTCGGCAAGCCCAAGGTCGCCGCCGTCAAGGAATTGCGCAACGAGGACCTCTACAAGCAGGTCGCCGCCGCCTTCGCTGAGAAGCTCTTCGCGGCGCTGACCATGAAGGTGAAGATCGACAGCTACAAGGCCATCGATGTGCTGAAGAAGGAAGCCGTCCTGCAGTTCACGGCTGACAAGCCTGAGCTGAAG
>CAIPAY010000098.1 GCA_903863195.1 uncultured Holophagaceae bacterium | reverse complement strand
GGCTTATTTCACAATAAAGCCAATGTTTTCGGATCAAGCTGGTTCCAGGTTCTTACAGCGGACCTTCCGCCGGCAGCAGCAGCGTGAACGTGGAGCCTTGCCCCAACACGCTTGCCACGGACAGCTCGCCGCCGTGCATGCGGGCGATCTCGCGGGAGAGGTAGAGGCCGAGGCCGCTGCCATCCACGCCCGGCAGCTGGCCGGTGCGGTAGAAGCGGTCGAAGACCCGGGGGAGCTGGTCGGCGGGGATGCCGATGCCCTGATCCGCGACGGTGATGCGCACGGCCCCCTGATCAAGCGCTTCGCCCGTCACGACGATCCCGCCGCCCTGGGGGGAGTAGCGGATGGCGTTCTCCAGGAGGTTGCTGAGCAGGACGGTGAGCATCTTCGGGTCGGCGAAGACGGTCCCGGGCAAGCGTTCCAGCCGCAGCTCCACGGGGTGGGTGGCGGGATCCGCATCCACGCCCGCCAGCACCGTCCGCAGGAGGGCCTCGGGCTCCAGGGACTCCCGCGTCAGGTGCCAGTGGCCGGTCTGGAGCTGGTCCTGGCGCAGGGCGCCGTCCAGAAAGCCCAGGAGCTTGCGCACCTTCGCGCGGATGGTGGTCGCCGGGGAGGGCAGGCCCGTGGCGATGGGGCCCGCCTGCAGCTCCAGCAGCTGGGCGGTGCCGTCGATGACGGCGAGGGGCGTGCGGAACTCGTGGCTGACCGTGCGGATGAGCCGTCGCTGGCCCTCGAGCACCTCCTGGGCCGTGGCCAGGGCCTGCTCCGCCCGCTCCTTGGCGACGGCCAGGGCCGCCGTCCGGTCGGCTACCAAGGACTCGAGGTGCCGCTCCTGGCGGTGGGACGTCGCCAGCTCCCGCGCCACGGATTCGTCGCGTTCCTGCTTGACCTGGAGCAGACGGAGGACCACCGGGATGTTCAGGGCCAGCATGTGCCCGAAGCCCGCGACCTCGAAGACCCAGCCGGAGAAGAGGCCCTCCTGGACCAGTCCCAGGTTGCGGGCGAACTCAAACCCCAGGACCAGCAGGAGGGGCGTGAAGGCCACGAGGTAGAAGCGGGCGGAGCGGTTGCCCGCGAGGACCTGCCAGCAGGCGGCGACAAACAACCCCAGCAGGAGGACGAGGAAACTCACGGTCAGGAGGGGTCCCGCCGTGCGGTTGAAGCCAGCCAGGCGGCCCAGGGCCAGGGCCAGGGCCAGCAGGATCGTGCTCCAGGTTAGGGTCCGATCCAGGCGCGGGAACCGCTCCCCGAACCCGACGATGTCCGAGAAGAGCTGCCAGGTCAGGGTCAGGAGAGCCGGAATGGCCGCAGCCACGACCCAGAAGTCCAGGCGCGGGTGCTCGGGGGTCAGGAGGAAGGCCAAGGATCCGCTGTAGGAGAGGGACGTGAGCAGCGCGGTGAACGTGTAGCAGGCGTACACCGTGTTGGTCCGGTCTCTCAGCGCGATGCCCAGGGACAGATGGATCACCGTCAGCAGCAGCAGCAGCCCCCCAGAGAGCCCCTCCCACCAGTCCTCCCGGGCCTGGGTGACCGCCTGCAGGGAGGGCTCCCACAGGATCGGGGCCACGATGATCGAGCCCTGCGTCTCGATGCGGAGGAAGAGCACCTCGGTCCCGCTGGCAGTCGCCGGGAGCCGGAAGGTGGGTTTTCGGGTGCCCAGGGTGCGCTCGGAAAAGGGGATGTGGCGCCCGCTGCGCTGGATGTCCCAGTGCCCCTCGGCACTCCGCCGGTAGAGCTCCACCCGATCCAGGAGGCTGCTGGGGAGCTCCAGCCAGCGCTCGCCGGTGGGGGCTGCGGGCCAGTCCAGCTGAAGCCGCAGCCAGAGGACGCCCGGATCATGGCCGAAGGAGGCCTCCCCCGGGAGCTCCTGGAAGGGCCGGGCCCGGATGGTCTCGAAGGTGAGGGTGCGGGAAGGATCGAGGCACGCGTCCAGGTGGCCGGTCAGGGCCTGGCGCCCGCTTCCCACGCGCAGGGGCTCCCGGGCGCCGAGGGGCAGGCAGAGCAGCAGCAGGAGGCCGACGAGCCACCGGGCAGCCTGCGTCAAGGTCACGCTTGCAGCCGCAGGTGGGCCAGGAAGGCGTAGCCGACGCCGTGGCGGGTGCGATCGGCACGATCCACAGATAGGAGGTGAAAATCCAGACCTGAGGCCCTAACGGAGGGAACTCAACACCGACGAGACAAGGGCGTGAACCTGGAGCACCAGGCGTAGTCAGCCCCATCGGAAAGGAGGAAGCGT
>CAIPAY010000097.1 GCA_903863195.1 uncultured Holophagaceae bacterium | reverse complement strand
TTCAATGCCGCGGCCCTCGTGGATGCGGCCGAAGGCTACCGGGTCTACCTGGAGCAGGGTGGCCGGATGATGGTCACCCTGGCCGGGGCCATGAGCACCGCCGAGTTGGGCCTCTCCTTCGCCGAGATGATCCGCCGGGACAAGGTGCACCTCATCGTCTGCACCGGCGCCAACCTGGAAGAGGACATCTTCAACCTGGTGGCCCACGACTTCTATGAGCGGGTACCCCACTACCGGGATCTCACGCCCCTGGACGAGGCGGCCCTGCTTAGCCGCCACATGAACCGGGTGACCGACACCTGCATTCCCGAGATGGAAGCCATGCGCCGCATGGAGAAGGCCATGCTGGATGTCTGGGCCCGGGCCGACCGGGCCGGGGAGCGCTACTTCCCCCACGAGTTCTTCCAGCAGGTGCTGAAGTCCGGTGTGCTGAAGCCCTCACATCAGATCGATCCGAAACACTCCTGGATGCTGGCAGCCCTGGAAAAAAACGTGCCCATCGTCGTGCCGGGCTGGGAGGACAGCACCCTGGGCAACATGTACGCCGCCGCCGTCATCCGGGGCGACGTAAAGAACGTCCATACCGTGCGCACCGGCATCGAGTACATGACCTGGCTGGCCGGGCACTACCAGGAGGTCACCAAGGCCGGGACCCTGGGCATGTTCCAGATCGGCGGCGGCATCGCCGGGGACTTCCCCATCTGCGTGGTGCCCATGCTGCACCAGGACCTGGAGCTGACCTCCGTGCCGCTCTGGGGCTACTTCTGCCAGATCAGCGACTCGACCACCAGCTACGGCTCGTATTCGGGCGCCGTGCCCAACGAGAAGATCACCTGGGGCAAGCTGGGCATCGACACCCCCAAGTTCATCGTCGAGAGCGACGCCACCATCGTGGCCCCGCTGATCTTCGCTTATCTCTTGGGCTGGTAGAGATAAAAACTCTCGCGGAGGGGCGCGGAGAAGGCAGAGGCTGCGGAGGAAAGATCCTCTCCCCTGCTTTTCTCTGCCTTTCTCTGCGACCCTCCGCTCTCTCAGCGCCCCTCTGCGAGAGTTTTTTCGGGTCTCGAGAGATCCCAAACGAGTAGCTGCGCCCCGCTGTTGGGGCACTCGACTGGTAGGGACTAACCACTCTCGCAGAGGGGCGCGGAGAAGGCAGAGGTTGCCGAGGAAAGCTCCTTTCCTTTGCCTTCTCAGCCCTTCTCTGCGCCCCTCCGCTCTCTCCGCGCCCCTCTGCGAGAGTTTTTGCCTGCTCTCTACAACTCCCAAACGAGCAATCGTGCCCCGTCGCGCCCGGCCACGGGGATGGTGCGCTGGGGGGTCTCGCCGGGCACCTCGAAGCTGTGGCTGATGAAGCGGCTGCCGGGCTTCAGCTCGCGGCGGACCTTGGCCCAGAGGGCGGCCATGGGCACCGGGGACAGGAAGGCGTAGGCCACGTCGAAGGCCGCCAGCTCGGCGCGCCAGAGGCTGCCCAGGCGGATGCTGGCGTTGGGCAGCGGCAGGCACCGCAGCCAGGCCACCAGCCAGGTGAGAGGCGAAGCCTCGATGCCCGTAAAGCGGCCATCGGGCCGGACCCGGGCGAGGTGGGCCACGGGGCCGCCGAAGCCGCAGCCCAGGTCCACGAAAGCGAAGCCGGGGCGATCAGGCAACAGGCCCTCCAGCTTCGCCCAGGCATCCCGGCTGGCGTGGTAGAGGGGTACGCGGGTCAGCAGGCCCCCGCCAAAGACCAGCGCCAGGGCCACGAACAGCACCAAGTACACCCAGCCCGGCACCGCCAGACCCCAGAGCGCCCGGGCCAGGAAAGGCAGCGCCGCCTGGAGGACAATCCAGCGGACCTCCAGGGCCAGGGCCCGGGACAGAAAGACCGCCCCCACCGCCTGCAGGAGCACCCACACGATGCCCGGCAGCCGCAGCCCCAGCCGCGCCAGCAGCAGCACCCCCGCGAAGGCCAAGCCCTGCGCCAGGAGGGCGCGGAGGACCGGCGGCAGGCGGTGGAGGAGGGAGAGCAACATGCTCCTATGCTAATCGGATGACCATCGGCCGCTTCGCCCCTTCGCCCACGGGGGTCCTCCACCTGGGCAACCTCCGCACGGCGCTGGCCTCGTGGCTGTCCGCCCGGGCGGCCGGGGGGCGCTGGCTGATCCGCATGGAGGACGTGGACGGGCCCCGCTGCAGCCCGAGACTTGGCGAGCTGCAGCTGGGGGACCTGGCGGCCCTGGGCCTCCACTCCGACGGCCCCGTGCTCTGGCAATCCGGGCGAACCGGAGCTTACCGCGCGGCCCTGGCGGCGCTCCACGGGGCGCGCCGCCTGTATCCCTGCGCCTGCACCCGGAAGGACCTGCAGTCCCTGGCCTCCGCACCCCATGCAGAGGATGGCCTGCGCCCCTACCCCGGCCGCTGCCGGGACCGCGCCTGGGAGGGCTTCGACCACGCCCTCAGGCTGCGGCTGCCCGAGGGACCCGTGGCCTGGGCGGACCTCGTCCTGGGGCCCCAGCAAGACGCCCCCGCGGCCCTCACCGGAGATCCCCTGCTCTTCCGCCGGGACGGGTGCTTCGCCTACCACCTGGCCGTGGTGGTGGACGATGGCGCCCAGGGGGTCACCGAGGTGGTGCGCGGCGCGGACCTGCGCCCGGTCACCGCCACCCAGCTCCGGCTCCAGGAGGCCCTGGGCCTGCCGCGCCCCGCCTATGTCCACCTGGGGCTGGTGACCGCCCCGGACGGCAGCCGCCTGGGCAAGCGCGCCGGCGCCCTGGGCCTGGCCGCCCTGACGGACCGGGGCGTCGACACCGCCCAGGTGCTCGGCTGGCTCGGCTGGAGCCTGGGCTGCCAGCCGACGCCCGATCCCTGCCGCGCTGAGGACCTGATCCCCGCCTTCAGTTGGGACCGAGTGCCCGGGGGAGATGTTTCCATTCCCACGGACTGGTGCTTCTAACGCAAAAAGACCCGGCTCGCCGGGTCTTTTTGATAAGGAGATTTTATTGCGTTAGGCCAGCTTGTTCACTTTCAGGGCCAGGCGGGACTTGGTGCGATCGGCGGCGTTCTTGTGCATGACGCCCTTGCGGCAGGCCTTGTCGACCAGGCCCTGGGTCAGGGGCAGCTGCGTGGCGGCCTCGGCCTTGTTGCCGGCTTCCACCACGGTCAGGAACTTCTTGACGGCAGTCTTCAGCTCCGAGCGGTTGCTGCGGTTGTTGAGGCGGACCTCAGCATCGCGGCGGGCTTTCTTGACGGCAGACTTGTGATTGGCCATGGTTCGGGTCTCCAGCTCCCGGGGCAGTCCTTCGGGAAGCGCGAATAACCATCCTATCGCAAGCAGCCCTCGGGTCAAGCGGAAAAGACCGGCTCCAGGCCCCATTCGCCCCTTCCCGATTGGGCCGCGCCGGGGCATCCTGATGGGAGGCGAATGGCCTCCCGAGAAGGGTGGGGTCATGCCGCAACAGAAACTGGAGTCCGTCGTGGAGCTCGCAGCGAAGGCCAAGGCCATTCGCAGGGATGCCCTGCTGCAGGTCTACAAGGCCCAGAGCGGCCACCCCGGGGGCAGCCTCAGCTGGGTCGACATCGGCGTGGCGCTCTACTTCCACGAGATGACCGTGTTCCCCGAGGACCCGGCCAACCCCGCCAGGGACCGCTTCGTGCTGTCCAAGGGCCACGCCTGCCCCACCCAGTACGCCCTACTGGCGCACCAGGGTTTCTTCCCCCGGACCGAGCTGGAGACCTTCCGCCGCTACCCGACGCGCCTCCAGGGGCACGCTGAGAACCACGCCACGCCGGGCGTCGAGGTCACCACCGGCAGCCTGGGCCAGGGCCTGCCCCAGGCCGTGGGCATCGCCATCGGCCTCAAGGTGCAGCAGGCGCCCCAGCGGGTCTACTGCGTCGTGGGTGATGGCGAGAGCCAGGAGGGCATCATCTGGGAGGCGGCCATGGCTGCGCCCCACCACAAGCTGGACAACCTCTGCGTCTTCCATGACCTCAACGGCCTCCAGATCGACGGCGAGGTAAGAAAGGTCATGAACATCAACCCCGTGCCCGACAAGTGGCGGGCCTTCGGCTGGGCTGTAATGGAGATCGACGGCCACGACTTCACCCAGATCCTCGAGGCTCTGGCCTGGGCCCGCACCGTGGTGGGCCAGCCCGCGATGATCTGCGCCCGCACCGTCAAGGGCAAGGGCGTGAGCTTCATGGAGAACCAGGCCGGCTGGCACGGCGTGCCGCCCAAGCCCGAGGAATTCGAAAAAGCCATGGCCGAGCTGGCCGACTGAACCCTGAGGAACCCCCGAGCATGGATGCCCTGAGAACCACCTTCGAACAGCACCTGGCGGCGGCCCTGCCCGGCGTGGAGATCACGCTGGAGCGGCCGAAGTCCGGCGAGCTGGGCGACCTCGCCTTCCCCTGCTTCCGCGCCGCCAAGCAGCTGGGGAAGAACCCCGTGCAGCTCTCCCAGGAGCTGGCGGCGGGCATCCGCATCGACGGCGCCGCGCTGGTGGCGGCGGGGCCCTACCTCAACCTGAAGCTGGCGCCGGAGACCCGCGCCGCCGCCGTGCTGGGGGCCATCCTCCAGGCGCCCGGGGACCAGCCCTTCGGCTCCCGCCGGGCCAATGGCCGCAAGGTCATCGTCGAGTACAGCTCGCCCAACATCGCCAAGCTCTTCACCATCGGCCACCTGCGGTCCACCATGATCGGCCACGCCCTGGCCCAGCTGCACCAGTTCCTGGGCTGGGAGGTCATCCGCCTCAACCACCTGGGCGACTGGGGCACCCAGTTCGGCACCCTGCTAGCGGCCTACACCCGCTGGGCGCAAGACGGCAACGCCGACCTGGAAGCGGACTTCGACTGGGCCGAGCCGGCCCCGGAGAAGCGCCGCACGCCTTTGTTCCGGCTCTTTCAGCTCTATGTGCGCTTCCACGCCGAAGAGGAAAACGACCCCGCCATGCGCGACGAGGGCCGCGCCTGGTTCCGCCGCCTGGAAGAGGGCGATCCCGAGGCCCGGCGGCTCTGGGCCTGGTTCCGCAAGATCTCGCTCAAGGAGTTCCAGCGCATCTATGACCGCCTCGGCGTGGCCTTCGACACCCTGGAGCAGGGCGAGGCCTTCTACGAGGACCAGCTGGTCCCCACCATGGACCTGCTGGAGCAGGCGGGCCTGCTGGTGGAGGGCGACAAGGGCGCCCGCATCGTGAACCTGGAGGACGTGGGCATCGCCACGCCCTGCCTCGTGCAGAAGGGCGACGGCACCAGCATCTACGCCACCCGCGACCTGGCCGCGGCCCTCTACCGCAAGCAGGCCTACGCCTTCGACCGCTGCCTCTACGTGGTGGGTACGGACCAGGTGCTGCACTTCCAGCAGCTCTTCGCGGTGCTCAACAAGCTGGATCCCTGGTTCCACGGGCGCATGCTGCACACGCCCTTCGGCATGGTCAAGCTGCCCGAGGGCAAGATGAGCACCCGCAAGGGCAATGTCATCTTCCTGGAGGACGTGCTGGACGAGGCCCGGGACCGCGTGGCCGCCATCATCCAGGAGAAGAACCCGGACCTGGCCGACCGCGAGGCCGTGGCCGAGCTGCTGGGCATGGGCGCCGTGGTGTTCTTCGACGCCATGAACGACCGCGTGAAGCCCATCACCTTCACCTGGGACCGCGTCATCGCCCTGGACGGCGACACCGGTCCCTACGTGCAGTACGCCCACGCCCGCATCCTGAGCGTGCTGCGCAAGGCCGGCGGCGACTGGGCGGCCCAGGCCCAGGCCGGCGCGGCCCAGGGTCCCTGCCTGCCCTTCCCCCTCGCGCCCCTGCCCGCGGACCTGGGCGGCCTCGCGGCGCCCGAGGCCCAGGCCCTGCTCTTCGAGCTGGCGGGCCTGCCGGTGGCCATCACCGCCGCAGCCGAGGGCTGCATGGCCACGCCTCTGGCCCGGCAGCTCGTGACGCTGGCCCGGACCTTCAGTGGGTTCTACACCAACTGCCCGATCCTGGCCCCCGACAACACCCCCGAAGTCCGCGAAGCCCGCCTCGCCCTCTGCGTCGCCACCGCCCGCGCCCTCCGCCAGGGCCTCTACCTCATGGGCATCCAGGCCCCGGAGGAGATGTGAGCTTTCCCTATGGAAAAGATGGCCACCAAGACACCAAGGCACCAAGAAAAGATCTCTCTGATGCTGAGGAGAGGATCGCTTCCGTCATCGTTGACGCTGCAATTAAGGTGCACCGGGTGCTGGGCCCAGGCCTGCTGGAAAGCGTCTATGAAGCTTGCCTGTCCTACGAACTCAGGACCCGGGGGCTTCAGGTGGAAACCCAAGTGCCAGTCCCAGTGCACTATGAAGGACTGACGCTTGATGGTGGGCTGCGCCTAGACCTACTCGTGGATGGAATTGCCATTGTCGAACTCAAGGCAGTGGAGCGAATGCTTCCCGTCTACGAGGCCCAGCTCCTTTCCTACCTGAAACTTTCAGGACGTCGCCTCGGCTTCCTTCTGAATTTCAACGTTGCTCTGATGAAGGACGGGGTCTTCCGCTTCGTTTTGTAACCTCTTTTTTTCTTTTCTTGGTGTCTTGGTGCCTTGGTGGTGATCAGTTGTCGTTCCTAGGAGTTTCTCTATGACCAAGTACGTGTTTGTTACCGGTGGTGTGCTGAGTTCTCTGGGCAAGGGGATCGCGGCGGCTTCGCTGGGGGCGCTGCTGGAGGCGCGGGGGCTGAAGGTCACGCTCATGAAGATGGATCCCTACCTCAATGTGGATCCCGGCACCATGTCGCCCTTCCAG
>CAIPAY010000096.1 GCA_903863195.1 uncultured Holophagaceae bacterium | reverse complement strand
TCCGACGCGGCCCTCATCCTGCGCGACCACTTCCTCGTGTTCGCCCGTCAGGACGAGGACTTCACCGAGATGGAAATGGGCACGGCCACCCTCGGAAGCGAGGCCGCCAACACCTGGCTGGGCAAGTCCGTCGAGGAGCTCGAACTCTCCGTGCGGGCCAACAACTGTCTCCGTAACGCGAACATCACCACCATCGGCGAGCTGGTCCAGCGGACCGAGGCTGAGCTGATGAAAACCAAGAATTTCGGCAAGAAGTCGCTCCAGGAGATCAAGGACGAGCTCGCTCGTATCGGCCTCTCCCTCGGCATGCGGCTCGAGCAGGAAGTGTAAGGAGCCCCCATGCGTCACAACGTTTCCGGCAAGCGCCTGGGCCGCACCACGAACCAGCGCAAGGCCCTCATGAAGAACCTCGCGACCGCCCTCATCGAGAGCGAGCGCATTGAGACCACCCTGGTGAAGGCCAAGGAGCTTCGCAGCTTCGTGGAACCCTTCATCACCCTCGCGAAGTCCGACACGATCGCCAACCGCCGCCTGGCGATGGCCCGTCTCGGCAGCAAGGTCGCCGTCCAGAAGATCTTCGACGCCGACTTCCGCAAGCGCTTCGAGAGCCGTCCCGGCGGCTACACCCGCATCCTCAAGATGGGCCATCGCCTCGGCGACGCGGCTGACATGGCCCTCATCGAGTTCGTGGACTACACCCTCCCCGAGCCCAAGGCCGAGGACGCCGAGTAGGCTGTCACAACCTCAGTGGAAACGCCCCGGCTTGCCGGGGCGTTTCGCTGCCGGGTATGGTTTCGAAAGGACACGCTCAGCCCACCGTCCAGGAGTCGGAATCCTCGTCGTGGCTGACGGGGAGCTCCGAGGTGCGCAGCCGGCGTGAGCGCACTACGGTCACCGTGCAGGGCGCCTGGGCGGCCACCTGGCTGGACACGCTGCCCAGCAGGGTGCGGCGCAGCGAGCTGGCGCGGGCTCCGAGGACCAGGTGATCGACCTGGTTCGAGCTGGTGTAGTGCAGGATCGCCGAGGCGGGGTCCGTCGACTCGAGTACATGGAAGCTGATGCGGCCTTCGTCCAGCTCCAGGGGGATGGCCCAGTTGCGCAGCTCCACCAGGCGCTGGTGGTGGATGTTCCGCCCCTGGGCGTCCAGGGTCTCATCCAGGGTGATGCGCCCCTGCTTGAGGACGTTCAGGCAGGCGACCCGGGCCCCCGGCAGGGTGGTCAGCATGCGCGCGACCATGGTGCGCAGGGTCTCGGCGATCGGGGCAGCGGCCGGTGAGAGATCGATGGCGACGGCCAGGATGGGCGCGTCCCCGTCATGTCGCGCGGGCGCCTTGGCCATGGCCGAGACCGCGGGCTGCTCCCGGAATCGGCGGCGCAGGACCGTGGTGAAGGGATCCTGCTTCAGCTTCTCCGAGCGGGCCGTGAGCTTGACCTGATCCGGATGCTGCAGGGCCATGGCTAGATGGGCGGCGGTGGGGTAGCGCCAGGCCGGGTGGACCTCCAGGCACCGGAGGATCACCTCCTGCAGCCAGGGCGGACACTCTGGCTTCAGGCGCCGGGGAGGGACCGGATCTCGCCAGAGCCGCCGCTTCAGGCCCGCCAGCCGCTGGGGGTCCCCGAAGGGCCGCACGCCGGTCAGGAAGAAGTAGAGCAGGACGCCTAGGGCGAACTGGTCGCTGCGGGGATCGCGGCGCTGGCCCAGCACCTGCTCTGGAGCCATGTAGGGCGCGGTCCCGTAGGGCAAGCGGAACTCCTCGCCCATCAGGTCCGGAAGCTCATCATGGTGGGAGAGTCCATAGTCCACGAGCACGATCTCGCCCGTGGGCCGGGAGAGCAGGTTGGAGGGCTTCACGTCCAGATGCACCACGTGCTGGCGGTGGAGGTCATCCAGGGCGAGGGCGATGCGCGTGCCCAGCTTGGCCACGGCCGGCCAGGGCAGGGGGAGCTCGGTCAGGAGCGGCAGGAGCGAGGGGCCGGGGATGCGCTCCATGACCAGGTAGGGCTGGACATCGAAGTCCCCCTGGGCGGCGAACCGGGGCACATGGGGGCCCGAGAGGCGCGGCAGGATCATCTGCTCCATCTCGAAGCCGACGATGGCTGCGGGATCGACGCCCTCGGACATGACTGGCACCTTCATCAGCAGCGGGAAGCTGTGGTCCGGGTGGGTCACGGACCAGATGGAGGCCATGCCGCCGCGGTGGATCCTCTCTCCGATCAGGAAGCCGTCAAGCGTGCCTCCGGTCTCGATGCACGGCCCGGTCATGGCTCAGGATCCCTTCCGTAGTCGGGCGGCGAGCGACGCCGGCAGACCGGCGCGGAGGATGGCCACCGCCGCGGCCTCCACATCGTAGGGCACCCGGAAGTGCGTAAGCTCGGCCCGGTCGGTGTCGAGCATGGCGTAGGCCGCCGCGGGGTCCCCGTCGCGGGCCTGGCCCACGGCGCCCACCACGGTCAGCCAGCGGCGGTGCCGGGGCAGGGGAATCGGGACCGAGGGCACGGGCTGAAAGGACACCAGCTGTCCAGTGGCGGTGATGCCATGCAGCGCGGCGACATGCGTGTGCCCGCAGAAGACCGTCTGGGCGCGGCTGGCCTCCAGGGCCCGCTTGGCGGCGGGACCGTCGTTCACGTAGATCCAGGCCGGGTAGGTCTGGGGACTGGCATGCACGTAGAGCCGGTTGCCGTCCTCAAAGCGCAGGGGCAGGCTGGCGAGGAACTCCCGCGCCTCGGTACCCAGCTGGCCGCGGGTCCAGGCCATGGCGAATTCCGCATCAGAGGTCATGGTCTCGCGTTCCTGCCCGACGGCCTGATCATGGTTCCCGGCGACGGCGATGGCACCCTTCGCAGCCTCGGCCATGACCCGAGCCAGGGTCTCGCTGGGTTCGGGGCCGTAGCCGACGTAGTCCCCCAGGAAGACCAATCGGTCGACCGCGTGGGCATGAGCATGGTCCAGACAGGCCTCCAGCGCGCGCCGGTTGGCGTGGAGGTCGGCCATGAGGGCAATGCGCATGGGGCATCCTGGGGTGGGGGTCTTGACCATGATAGGGGGTCGGAGGGTTTCAGCGCCCTGGGCAACCGGTTCTTGCCAGTCCTTGGGGCCAAAGCCAAGGCATTGTGACAATTGTGTGGCGATATATTACAAGCGGATGTATGTAAATGATTAGGAAAAAGAAGTAAATTTTTTTGGACAGATTGTTCGAAGATGATCTGAACATCCTTTTAAATCAAGTTTTGTGACTTTGTGCGCAACCTGAAAATTTTGGCACAAAGGGATGGAATCTCTCTTGACCTTACCCAGAGGAAGGCGTTACCTAGGGAACAGCCTACCCAACCAAATCGATCCAAACGATGGCCTGCCCATCGTGGTTCTCATAACGCTTTTGATCTCGCTGTCTCCAGTTCCGGAGAAATCTGGACGGAGGGCAGGAAACTCTGTCGACCCTGGCCGAGTCGGCACCCAGAAAGGGGATTTTGAAGGAGGACACGACATCTGGAGCCCAGGCCGGCCCACTCCGACTTCATTGCATTCCTACCCGTACGCAGTCCAGATCCAACCCCATCTTCACCCCAAGGAGGCAAGACAACATGGCCATCGCAACTGAGCAAGTCGCCGAAAGGACGCCACTCACCAAGGAAGAACGGATGGTGATCATCGCATCGTCCGTGGGGACGGTGTTCGAGTGGTACGACTTCTACCTCTACGCCACCCTGGCACCCTTCTTCGCTACCCTGTTCTTCCCCAAGGGCAACGAGACGGCGGCCCTGCTCTCTGCCTTCGCCGCCTATGCTGCGGGCTTCCTGGTCCGCCCCTTCGGCGCCCTGGTGTTCGGTCGCATCGGCGATCTGATCGGCCGCAAGTACACCTTCCTCGTGACCATCATCGTCATGGGCATGTCCACCTTCGGCGTCGGCCTCCTGCCGACCTTCGCGACCGTCGGCTGGTGGGCCCCCATCATCATGGTCACCCTGCGCCTCCTCCAGGGTCTGGCCCTGGGCGGTGAGTACGGCGGTGCCGCCACCTACGTGGCCGAGCACTCCGCCCATGACCGCCGCGGCTACAACACCAGCTGGATCCAGACCACGGCCACTGTGGGCTTCTTCCTCTGCCTGGGCATCATCCTCGGTTGCCGCTCCACCATGAGCAAGGAAGCCTTCGCCTCCTGGGGCTGGCG
>CAIPAY010000095.1 GCA_903863195.1 uncultured Holophagaceae bacterium | reverse complement strand
TTGCCGGACGACTTGGTTACGTTTGTTCCTTCATGGGAGAGCGTGGCGTCATCGTGGCGTCCAGCGCCCGAGACCGGATCGGCAACATCCACGCTGTGGCCGCCAGCATCATGGCCGGGGAAATAGACGAACGGGCTGTGACCGCCGAAGAAGCCGCGACCTCGGAGGGAATGCGGGAAGGCTACAGCGTCGGCATTGACCTTGGAGGCGCAAGGGTGATCAATTTCGGGATCGGGGGGCCTCTGGCAGAAGTCACACCGCTGGCGCGGGTGATCAGCCAATTTGTGACCTCAGTACTGGGGTCCCGGAGTGCCGATTCCATCCGGAATCACTGGGTCTCCCAGCAGATCGAGACAACCACCCAATTCGCTTCGGATGCGGAGAGGGACGCGAAGGACGCCATCGACACGGTCGGTCTGTTGACCGAGGCGATCAGTCAGATCGGGCATATTACGGGCCAGATCCGAGACATCGCCGAACAGACCAACCTCCTGGCGCTGAATGCCACCATCGAAGCCTCTCGTGCCGGCGCCGCTGGCAGGGGGTTCGCCGTTGTGGCGAATGAAGTGAAGGCCCTCTCCAAGCAGGCGGGGGAAGCCACCTTCGATATCCATCGCCAGATCAGCATGATTGAGCGTGAAACCCGCAATGTGCACGAAGCCATCTCGGCCGTATCCCGGTCGGTCCACGAGATCACCACCCAGGTGGCGAGGATGGCCGTGTAGCCTGGTCACCCGCCCCCTGGGGCTTTGGCAGCCAACGAGTCCCCGCCGGTCCTCCAGCGGGCCCTGCGCGTGGGTCTGGGGGGGATTCAAACGCGCTACTCCAGCCCCAGCCGCTCGCGGAGCTTGGGGGTGGCGCCGCGGCTGGCCTCGAGCTCCACACCGCCGGTCATGCGCACCAGGACCCGGGCGCCGCCACCGGAGGAGCGGAGGCCCAGCACGGCCTCGGGGCGGATGAGCAGGTGCCGGTGGATGCGCAGCAGCCCCGCGTCCGGGAAGAAGGCCTCCACCTCGCCCAGGGTCTTCCACTTGGTGCGGAAGCGGTCCCCGGCGAAGGCCCACACCACCTGTTCCTCCACCTCGAAGAAGGCGGTCTTGGCCAGGTCCAGGAAGAGCATGCCGCCCCCGGCGGTGACGGGATAGCGCGTAGCGCGGGGACCCTTCTCGGGTTCGGTGTTCTCCTCCCGGCCCAGGTGGCGCCGGATGCGCGCCAGGGCCTTCACCAGCCGGGGCGTGGTCACGGGCTTGAGCAGGAAGTCCACGGCCTCCAGGTCGAAGGCCTCCACCGCGTGCTCCGCGAAGGCCGTCACGAAGACCACGGGCACCTTCGCGGGCAGCGAGGCGCGCAGGGCGAGGCCGTCCAGGCCCGGCATCTGGATGTCCAGGAAGAGGCCGTCCACTGCGGGCGCAGACCGCATCCACTCCTCCATCTCCAGGCCGTTGCCGAAGGTTGCCACCACCTCGCAGCCGCAGTCCTCCAGCAGCCGAGCCAGGCGCTTCTGGTTCAAGGGCTCATCCTCGGCGATGGCCACCCGCAGCGGAGTCATGCGCCCAGCCTATCCCGCACCCGCAGCTCGGCCAAGGTCCAGCCGTCTTCCGAGCGCAGCTCCAGGGAGGCGTCCAGCCGCGGCGTCAGCGCGAGGCGCTCCCGCAGGTGGTGCAGGCCCGTGCCCTCGGCCTCGCCTGGCTTCAGGGGCTGACCCGTATTCGCCACCCGGAAGATGAGATCCCGGGAGCTGCGGGACACGCCGATGCGGAGGGTGCCGCCCTCCAGGTGGGCGGCGATGCCGTGCTTGATGGCGTTCTCCACCAGGGGCAGCAGCAGGAGCGGGGGGAGCTTCACAGAGTCGGCCCAGTCGGGCCAGTCCCACTTCACCTGCAGGCGGGCGCCGAGGCGGATCTCCTCGATGCCCAGGTAGTGCCTGAGCAGGGCCCGCTCCTGGCTCAGCGGCAGCTCGCTGGCGCCGCTCTGGCGCGTGAGCATCCGCAGCATCTCCACCAGCCCGACGATGGCCTCCTCGGCGGCGTCCGGATCCTCGTGCACCAGCTCCGCCAACCCGCCCAGGATGTTGTAGAGGGCGTGGGGATGCAGCTGGGCCTGGAGGGCCTTGACCTGGGCCTGCCGGGCCCGCTCGAGCAGCTCGGCCTCCGTGGACTCGGCCCGCTCCTTGTCGGCGAGGAACCAGCCCAGCACCATGGCGAAGGGCAGGTTCAGAAGGAAGAGCATGAACTCCTGGCGATGGGCCGGGAAGGCCTTGGCGAAGAGACCCGGAGCGACCGCGGGCTCGCTGGCCAGGGGCTCCTGGCTGGTTGGCGGCGGCGCCTCCAGCACCTGCGGGGCGGGCGCCGGAGCAGGCTCGGCGGGCGCGGGCTGGGGCTGAGCCGCGGGGGGACGGACGGGTTCCTCGCGGCGCTGCGGGGCCGTGTCCCGGGGCGGGGGCGTGTCCCGGGCCCGGGGAGCCGGCTCGCCCAGCGGCTGCTCTGCTTCCCGCCGCGGAGGCCGCGGACCCCGGCGTTCCCCCGGAGGCAGCAACTCCCAGGGCACCTCGCCGGGGTTGTGGGGGGGCTTGGCCTCCTGGTCTCGAGGTTGATCACCACGTCGGCGGCTGCGGGCAGCCGGATCCTGAGCTTCCTGGGGCTTGGGGTCTTCGCGCTCCTGGAGGACCAGGGCAGACTTGGCCTCGGCGGCCGCGGGCTTGGGGACGACAGTGGTCGGCGCCGGGCGCGGTGCGCGGGCGGGCCGGTCTTCCGGAAACAGGCCACTCATCAGCAGCAGCAGGGCCGCCAGCCAGGCGATGTTCCAGGGCAGGGCCTGGAGGCAGCCCCGCCAGAGCGGTGCGATGGGGCGCGCGTCCTGGGTCCACTGCCAGGGGATGGGGCTGAGGGCCAGGTGCCCCGCCAGCACCAGGGCCGGCACCACGAACTCCCCAACACCCAGGCGACCAAAGGGCTGCCCTGCGAGCAGTCGCACCAGCACCCAGACCAGCCCGAACACGAGCAGGGCGCCCCAGGTGGCCGGGAGCCGGAAGCGCTTGGCCGTGGCGGCCGGGAAATCCTGGAATCGCATGGGGACCCTTGGAGGATGACTTAGGTGAAGGGTTCAGGAAAGGGTGGGCGCGGGGGGCGCTGGATACAAGGGGGGCTCGCTGGGATGCGAAGGGCTAGTGCCCACTGAAGGCGCCATCGCTGTAGGCGTAACGGCGGGCCCGAGTGACGGCATTGGTCATGGGGAGACGGTCTCCGAGCGCCGTTTTGGCGCCGCTGGCGGTGAGCGGGTTGAGGTATTCCCAGACCACCGTCCCAGTGGAGGTGACTTCCATCAGGTAGCCGGTGGTGGTGGCGCAGATCAGCGTGTTGCCATTCGGGAGGCGCTGGACGCTGCCTCCGAACTGGCTGAAGAGCGTCAGGTTGCCCACCGAGCCATACTTCCACGCCACCTGCTTGGACAGGAGCTGATTGGCCTTCATGGAGTCCTTGTCGAAGGTCCAGGTCGCATAGCCGGCGCTGGGCGGATCCACATAGCTGGCGCCGGTGATGCCCGCGGAGGTCAGGCGGGGGTTGACTTCAAAGACATAGGACTGGGGCGTGCGCTGGTAGAGGTACTGGTTGTTGTTGAAGAGCAGCAGGTTCCCGGCCCCGCTGAGGCCGCTCGCGATCCAGGTCACATCACTGCTGCCACCGATCTGCTTGTTGCCCGAGGTGGCCGTCTCCCAGTTCGTGCCCACTGAAGGGGGATTCCCTTGACCGTAGCGGGCGGGGTCCCCGAAGCGGTAGAGGAAGTCGCCGGCACTGGTGGCCGCCAGCGCGATGCTGGCGGCGGGATTCCCCGCGAGGAACGTGGCGCCGTGGTCGATGATGTAGAACTCACCCTGGCGCGAGTTGACCACGATCTGATCCAGCGCCTGGTTGAAGTCGAGGGCGTTGCAGTCCAGCCAGTTGCTGCGGAGCGGCCGGCCGGGCAGGTTGAGGTTGAGCTTCCCGGGGTAGTCGGCGATGGTCTTGCCTCCGGCCACGGAGTTCGCCTTGCTGGTGTCGACGCTCTGGATGGCATGGTCCCAGAAGGACCACTCCCAGATGACCGCACCGCTCATGTCTACCTCCACGAGGGTGTCCACCTGGGCGCCATCAAAGGGCGCATCGGCCGGATCGCAGCCCGCCGCCAGGCACTGGGCCGGGGTGAGGTCCTTATTGGCAAGGTAGAGCGTGGCATAGGCATTCAGCTTCGGATCGAAGATGCGGGCGAAGGCCCCATGGGGGTGGTAGGTACTGCGGGCCTCGACATACTGCCAGACGGTGTTGCCATTCCAGTCGAGCTCCTTGAGGCCAGTCAGCCCTGTGGCGCCCGTGCTCCAGTCCAGCACATTGCCATTCGCCAGGAGCCGGGGATCATTGCCCGTGGGCCAGGTGTGGACCAGGCGACCGTCCATGTCGATCAGCCGGGAAGTGCCTGCAGCATCCAGGAAGGTGTAGCCGCTGTAGGCCGCGCTGGCGTCCCAGTATTGGGTGCCCGTGGTGCGCTGGAAGGCCTGATAGCCGCTGGTGCCGGCATAGGGGTTGTCGACACTGGCGCGCCCGGCGATGGTGACGCCCGGGGTGAGGGTGCGTCCCGCCAGGGCCGGATGGTTTGCCTTGTAGCGGTAGGCGCGGAAGATCGAGTTGACCATGGGAAGCCGGTCCCCAAGCACCTTGTAGATGACGGGGCCCGACACGGGGACGATGTATTCCCAGACAGTTTCCCCGGCTGGCGTGACCTCCATGAGGTGTCCCTCCGTATCCGCACAGATCAGGGTGTTTCCATTGGGCAGGCGCTGGGCACTGCAGCCGATGGTGCTGAATAGCGTTTGGCTGTCCTGCGAGTAGTAGTTCCCCACCACCTGCTTGGACACCTGCCTGGGGGTGTTGTCCGTCACTGCGGGTCGGGTGAGGGTGACATAGCCCGCATCGGGCGGGTTCACGTACTTTCCCGTGTCGAGGCCGCTGGCATCGAGGTAGGGATTGATCTCCATGACATAGGACTGGGCGGCGTGTTCGGACAGGTATTCAGCATTGTTGAAAACGAGGAAGTGCCCGGCGCCGCTCAGCCCTGCTTCGATCCACTGGATGTCGTGGGCGCCGCCGAGCTGCTTGTGGCCGGTGGTGGAGAGGGTCCAGTCCTCAAGGATGGAGGGCTTGCTGCCTTGGTTGTACCGGGCTGGATCCCCGAACCGGTAAAGGAAGTCGCCGGCGCTGGTGGCCGCAAGCGTGGTGCTGCCGGCCGGGTTGCCGGAGAGGAAGGTGTTGCCGTGGTCCAGGACATAGAACTCGCCCTGCACGGAGTTGATGACGATCTGATCGAGGGTCTGGTTGTAGTCCAGCGAGTTGCAGTGCAGCCAGTCGGCCTTCAGGTTGTGACCGGCGAGGTTGATGTTCAGTCGGTTTGGATAATCAGCAATGGTCTTGCCGCTGGCGACGTAGTTCGACTTGGTGGGTGCGACGTCCTGCACCAGGTGGTCGAAGAAGCACCACTCCCAGACAATGTTCCCGCTGGCATCCACCTCCACGATGGCGTCCAGCTGGGCGCCGGTGGACGGCGCCCGGGCGGGATCAGCGCCTGCTTCGACGAGCTGGGCGTAGGTGAAGTCCTTGTTGGCGATGATCAGGGTGGTGTAGGCCTTGAGCTTGGGGTTGTAGATCCGGGTGAAGTCATGGTGGGGATGGTAGGTGCTGCGCGACTCGACATAGGACCAGATCGTCGACCCGCTCCAGTCCACCTCCTTGAAGCTCCCGAAGCCACTGGGGTCATTGGTCGCGGCATCCACCACGTTGCCGTTGGCCAGCAGGTGGGGGTTGGTGCCCACGGGCCAGGTGTGGACGACCCGGCCTTCCATGTCGAGGAGGTAAGTCTTCCCGCCCGCTCCGAAGAACGTGTAGCCCTCTTCGGCCTTGGTGGGATCCCAGTATTGAAGTTCCGTGGGCCGCTCCAGTGCGGCATGGCTGGTCGTGGAGGGGGCGCTCACAGTGAGGCTGTGGGTGACAGGAGTGCTGGCGCCCGTGGTGTTGGTGGCCGTGAGGGAGACGGTGTAGGTGCCGGCCGTGGTGTAGGCGTGGGTGGGGTTCTGCTGTGCGCTGGTGCCACCGTCACCGAAGGTCCAGGACCAAGCCGTGGGCGTGTAGGTGGAGGCATCCGTGAAGGTCACCGTCTGGCCGGTGCTGGGTGCAGCAGGCGCAAAGCTGAAGGCGGCCACGGGGGCGACGACCGCCGTCATCACGGTGATGGTATGGCTTGCCGTGTTCGATCCGCCCGTATGGCTAGCGGTGAGGGTGACGGTGTAGGTGCCCGCACTGGCGAACGCGTGCGTCGGGTTCTGGGCGGTGCTGGTCCCGCCATCCCCGAAGGTCCAGGACCAGCCGGTGGGCGTGCCCGTAGAGGCGTCGGTGAAGGTGACGGTCTGGGCCGTGGTGGGGGCGGCAGGGCTGAAGCTGAAGGCAGCTGTGGGGGCCGTGGCAACGGCCGTCACAGTGACGCTGTGGGTGACGGGAGTGCTGGCGCCCACGGCATTGCTGGCGAGGAGCGTGACCGTGTAGGTGCCAGCTGTGGCATAGGCGTGGGTCGGGCTCTTCGTGGTGCTGGTGCCGCCATCGCCAAAGGTCCAGGCCCAACCCGTGGGGCTGCCCGTGGAGGCATCCGTGAAGGTCACGGTCTGACCCGTGACGGGGCTGGTCGGGGCGAAGCTGAAGGCCGCCGTGGGGGCCGCCGGCGCGGTCGTCGCCGTCACGCTGTGGGTGACGGGACTGCTGGTGCCCCCGGCATTGGAAGCGGCCAGGCTGACCGTGTAGGTGCCGGCCGTGGTGTAGGCGTGGGTGGGGTTCTGCGCGGTACTGGTGCCACCATCGCCAAAGGTCCAGGCCCAGCCCGTGGGGCTGCCCGTGGAGGCGTCTGTAAAGGTCACGGTCTGACCCGTGACGGGGCTGGTCGGGGCGAAGCTGAAGGCCGCCGTGGGGGCCGCCGTAACAGTGGGGGCGGGCGAGGAGCCTCCCCCACCCCCGCACTGCAGAGACGCCAGGAGGATGAACCCCGCACCGACCATCGGAAGGAGACGAACGAGACGCATGGCAACTCCTGCTCGAAAGAACGAATGCCCTTCTCCTACTTGACGATGTAGTCGCCCACGGTCAGGGTCCGGCCCGTGAAGGCGCCGTAGCTGGCGGGGTACTTGTAGATCCGGAACACGGCGTTCAAGGTCTCGCTCGTATGGGTGGGGTCGACCGTGGGTGCCGTGCCCTGGGGGATCAGGCCGGTGGCCTGGACAGGGCAGATGTACTTCCAGACAACCTCACCCAGGTAGGTCACCTCACGCAGGTCCCCCGTGCCTCCCGAGCAGATGATCGTGTTGCCGTTGGGAAGCCGCTGGGCGCCGGAGATGTCCTC
>CAIPAY010000094.1 GCA_903863195.1 uncultured Holophagaceae bacterium | reverse complement strand
GCAATGGCTTGATGTATCTGCTCCAGTACCGGAAAGGATACAATTTCTTTATCCGGGCGGAAAAAATTCCGGAAATCATTTATGGTTGTTGACATCTTCTGGATCAAGCGATTGCCGCTTTCAACCAATTTATCGACATAATCGTCGGTAAGCTCATTATACTGGTATGCCGACTTGAAATTGCCAAGCACCATGGCCAGCGCGTTTAGAGGCTGGCGCCACTGGTGCGCGATATTACCGATCATCTCACCCATGGCGGCCTGGCGCCCCTGGGTGATCAGCATCTGGTCCTTGGTGCGGATCTCCTCCAGGGCCTGGTTGACGCGGTCGTCCAGGGAGCGGTTCAGCTCCTCAAGCAGAGCCTGCCTTAGGCGGATCTCGATCTCGAGATTGGCCCGCTCGGTGATGTCCTGGATGATGCTGAAGAGCACCTGGCGGCCGAGGATCGTCGTGGGGGAGGAGTTCACTTCCACGGTCCGGATCTCACCGCTGGCCAGGCGGTGGGTGAAGACGAAGGTCCGCTTCTGCATGCCGGTGGAGCGCCGCATCTCCTCGGCGATCTCCTCCGGGGGCAGGGTGTTGATCTCGCCGATGTTCATGGCCTGGAGGCGCTCGCGATCATAGCCGTAGAAGGCCGCGGCCGCGGGGTTGGCGTCCTGGATCCGGCCGTCCACCGGATCGATGAGAAGCATGACGGCGCTGTGGGACTCGAACATGGAACGGAACCGGGCCTCGTCCGCCCGGAGGGCGTCCTCCGCTTCCTTCTGGGCGGTGGCATCCGAGAGGATCCACAGGGTTCCCCGGCTCAGGTCTGGCGGCTCGATGGCCTTGCCGTTGAGATGGATCCAGATGGGGGAGCCATCGCGGCGTACGAGCTTGTGTACGGTCTCGTAGTTCTCGCCCCGGGCGAGCAGGGGGTAGGCGTCCCGGCCCAGCTGCTCGTAGGCCTCCTGCGAGGGGAAGAGCATCCGGGTGTCATGGCCTTCCAGCTCCTCGAGGGGATACTGGAACACCTTGCCCATCCAGCGGTTGATCCAGACCTGCCGACGGTCCACCACCAGGGAGATGCCGACGTTGGCGTTCTCCAGGATGATTTCCTGCTCCCGCATGATCCGCTTCAGCTCGTCCTGGGCCTGCTTCTTGCCCGTGATGTCATCCACCACGCCGGAATAGAACTTCAGCCGGCCATCGGCGTCCCGGACCGGCCGGACCGTGAGGGCGACCCAAACTTCCTGTCCATCGGCTCGGATCCAGCGGGTTTCGGTCCGCAGCTGCTCTGACGTTCCCTGAAGCAGGGCCTGGCGCAGCAGCAGGTCCCGGGTCTGCTGGGCCGGGTGGGTGAAGCTGTCGAAGGGGACGCCCGTCAGCTCCTCGGCGGTCTGCCCGACGAGCTGCTGGAAGGTCGGGTTGGAGCGCAGGATGAGGCCCTGGGCATCGGACCAGAAGATGCCGAGGGTGGCGTTCTCGAAGATTGCGCGCAGCTGCACTTCGCTGGCCTGGAGGTCCTCAAGCGCCTGCTTGCGCGCGGTGATGTCCCGGTTGCTGACCCGGTGCCCCTTGAAGTCCCCACGGGCGTCCCGGACGGGGTGGCAGACATGGGAGATCCAGCGGACGGCGCCGTCCCGGCGGATGATCCGGAAGTCCAGAGCCCCGTCCTCCATGCCGCTGGGATAGTGCTGGTGGGCCTCGGCCAGGAACCGGTCCTCGGGATGGACGAGGCGCAGCAGCAGGCCCGGGTCGGCAATGAACTTCTCCCGGGTGTGGCCGGTGATGGCCTCGCAGGAGGGGCTCATGTAGACGATCTCGTGCGCGGTGCCCTCCCAGTACTCCCAGTCCGAGGTGTAGTCGGCCACGGTCCGGAACTTCTCCTGGGACTGGGCGATGGCTTCCTCCGCCTCCTTGCGGGTGGTGATGTCCTGGTGGGTACCGGACATCCGGAGGGGCTTGCCCTCCGTGGTCCAGTCCACCACCCGGCCGCGGTCCAGCACCCAGACCCAGCTGCCGTCCCGGTGGCGCATCCGCACTTCGCACTGGTAGGTCTCGTCCTCGCGCCGGAAGCAGCGCTCGAT
>CAIPAY010000093.1 GCA_903863195.1 uncultured Holophagaceae bacterium | reverse complement strand
CCGAGGGTGAGGTAGAGGCCCTCGGGCTTCCCGGCGATGAAGAAGAGGTAGTCCCCGCCCAGGCTGAGGCTGGAGGCCTTCCGCTTGATGCTGCCGAAGGCGGCTTCGGGGTAGGCCGTGAAGTCCAGGCGGGGGCGCAGCATGTGGCCGTCCCCCAGGTCGTAGTCCCCGTGGACGCCGAGGCCCGGGCCGGGCTTGCTGTCCACGTAGTCCTTGAGGCTCGTGAGCGGGAGGTTCACCGAGCCCTGCAGCCCGTAGTGCCAGGACTGCGCCTGCACGGACAGGGCCGCGGCCAGGATGGTCAGGGTCGTGAGGACTCGGGTCTTCATGGCGCCTCCCGGGTGCTGCCGGTTCTGGAGGTTGGCGGCAGGCCCGCTTCGATTTTCACACAGACGGGGCCTTCGGCCGGACATGAGAAAGCGCCCTCGCGGGCGCTTTCAGGACTTGGGGTCGGCGCCTACTCGGCGACGCGACGCTCCTTGAGGCGACCGGCCTTGCCGAGCTTGTCACGCAGGAAGTAGAGCTTCGCGCGACGGACCTTGCCGTGGCGGATGACTTCCAGCTTGTCGATGGTGGGGCTGTTGAGGGGGAAGATGCGCTCCACGCCGATGCCGCTCGCGACCTTGCGGACGGTGAAGGAGGTGCGCATGCCGCCGCCCTTGATGCCGATGACGATGCCCTGGAAGAGCTGGATGCGCTCCTTCTCGCCTTCCTTCACCTTGACGTGCACCTTGACGGTGTCGCCGGGCTGGATGCGGGGGAGGTCAGAGCGAAGCAGGGTGGCTTCGAGACGGTCGATGATGCTGGTCATGGTGGGCTCCTGGGCCAGCGGTCCCGAGCCGAAGCGGCGGACATGGCACGATGGTCCCCAGACGGGGAGTCCACCAGTCTAGCGGAAAGGCCTGGAAAGGGAAGGCCAAAGTCCTGAGCTGCCCTTCGGGGAGGGGCCCCCGCCGCTCAGCGGGACGGGACCCACCGCCAGCCCTTGGGCTTGGGGCGCTCCCAGTCCTGGGGGTGCTCCACCTGCCAGGCGCACCACTGGGCGGGGCGGTCCAGCTCCGGCAGGCGGTCCCGCAGGAAGACGGCCCAGAGGTCGGGGCGCAGGCGCTGGGTGCGGGCCATGGCCTCACGCAGACGCCAGAGGCGGATGGCGCCGTGGTTGCCGCCCTGGAGCACCGCCGGCACTTCCAGCCCCTCGAAGACCGCGGGCCGGGTGTAGTGCGGGTGATCCAGCAGGCCCGTGGCGAAGCTGTCCTGGTCAGCGGAGGCCTCGTTGCCCAGCACGCCGGGCAGCCAGCGGCAGACCGCGTCGATGAGGAACAGGGCGGGCAGCTCGCCGCCGCTGAGGACGGCCTCTCCCACGCTGAGCTCCTCGTCGATGCAGTGCTCCACGGCCCGCTGGTCCAGGCCCTCGTAGCGGGTGCAGACCAGGATCAGCTGATCCAGCCGCGCCAGCTCCAGGACTTTCGCGTGGGTGAGGGGCGGGGCGGCCGGGCTGAAGTGGATGACGCGGGTGCTACCAGTGCGTGGCACCGACCCCAGGGTGTCCCGCAGGACTTCAGGCCGGAGCACCATGCCGGGGCCGCCGCCGAAGGGGCTGTCGTCCACGTGGCCGAAGGTGTTGTCCGCATAGGCCCGGTAGCTGTGGGTGTGCAGGGCGTGGCCCAGCTCCCGGAAGGCCCGGCCCGTGACGCCCAGCCGGGCGGTCTCGAAGAACTCTGGGAAGAGGGTCAGGGCGTCGAAGCGCATCACCGCACCAGGGCGTGGAAGGCTTTCACCAGCGTCCTGGCGATGAATCCGAAGGAGGAGGCGAAGTAGAGGGTGTTGGCCAGGGCGCCGGCCGCGCCGATCCAGGCCCAGGTGGGCCGTTCCTCCAGCAGGGCCGCGCCCACCAGGCAGAGGATGGCGGCGGGCAGCTGGTTGCCGAAGGGCAGGGGCACCGGAATGGCGAGCAGGAAGCCGGTCCAGGAGATGCAGGCGCCGATCCAGCGTCGGTTCAGGGGGCGCCGCTCGGCCCCGCTCCAGCGGAACCGGTCGAGCTGGGTCTCCAGCTTGGCCAGGGCGTCCTTGATCCGGCCCTTGTGGATGGGCTGGGCCTGCACCTTGCGGGGCACCCAGGGATGCGGCGTGCCCCAGGCCAGCTGGGCTCCGAGGCCGATGAGCCCGATGCCGCCGATCGGGGCCAGGCCCACATTCAGGCCCGGGATGAGGTTCGGCAGGGACAGCAGCAGCACCAACAGGCCATAGGTCTGCTCGCCCGCGGCGTCCAGCAGCTCACCGAGCGTGATCTCCCCTTCCGCGTCCAGGAGGGCGTGGAGGGTCTCGAAAAAGGGCTTCGGGGAGGGTTGCACCCTCCAAGCATGACTGAAACAGGGCCGGGACCTTCAGTCTTCGTCCCCGGAGGGGG
>CAIPAY010000092.1 GCA_903863195.1 uncultured Holophagaceae bacterium | reverse complement strand
CTGGGATGAAGGCTCCACCAACCGGATCGCCATAGGCAAGGATGCGGAGGCCACTGCTGACAACACGGCGGTAATCGGTGGTCCGGCACTCACGACGGTCGTCCTCGGATCGAACGCATCAAATAGTGCACTCACTTCGGTCATCCCTGTCAAAACCGATGTAGCCAGCCTTGGATCAGCTACAAAAGCATGGAGCACGGTCTACACGACAACTGGAGCCGTTTCGACCTCTGATGGCCGTGTAAAAACAAACCTTCAGGAGATCCCGAATGGCCTGGCCACCTTGATGCAGCTACAGCCCAAGACCTACTTCAAGCACAAGAACCACTTTGAGAATGGCCAGGTGGTGATAGAGCCCGAAGGCACGGAGGAAGCCGGCTTCATCGCCCAGGATGTCAGCGGCATCATCCCCACGGCGGTCCACCGCCCCGGAGATGACACCAAGGAACTCTGGGGCATGCGCTACGAACAGGTGATCCCCTACACCGTAAGCGCCGTGCAGGAACTCAAGGCCGAGAATGATGCGCTGAAGGCCGAGAACGAGGCGCAGCGGGTGCGGCTGGATGCGGTGGAGCAGCAGCTGGCGGAGATCAAGGCCCTGCTGAAGAAGTAGCAAGGTTTCGGTTCAAGCGGCCCGTCCCGGGCGACCGGGCGGGCCGCGGGTTTGAAGGGCTTGAGCAATCCTGACGGGGTCTTGCGGGATTTTGCCCGGCGCGCTTAGGAGGGAAGATGCAGGTGCAGGTGGTGGAGGATGGGTCGGGCACCTGGCTGCGGGTGCGGGGGCCGGTGGACTTTGCGGAGGCCCAGGCGCTGGTGAAGGCGGGGCGGGTGCTGCTGCGAGATGGATTCAGCGGGCCCCTGCGGCTGGACCTCGCCGGGGTGTCCTTCATGGACTCCAGCGCCCTGGGCGCCCTGGTGCAGCTGCGCGAGCAGGCCCATGGCCTGGGCCGGTCCCTGGAGCTGCACAACGCCTCCATACCCGTGCTGAAGATCCTCCGCGTCACCAGCCTCGACCGGCTCTTCAGCCTCCACAGCCAGACAGACCGATCACCGCCACTGCGCGGCGGTGATAGCTGAAAAACGGGCCCCGCAACGGGGCCCGTTTTTCAGTGCTGGAGCAGCCCTTACTTCACTTCGAGCTTGCGGGCTTCGAGGAGGTGGCCCAGGGACTTCTCCAGGGCGGTGACGGCCTTGGCGTAGGTGATCTGGGACTGCAGCTCGCTGCTCTTGGCGGTGTCGAGGTCGTTCTGCTTGGACAGCACGAGGAAGTTCGTGCTCATGCCGTTCTCGAACATCTTCTGCTCGGCCTCAAGGTCCTTCTCGCGGAAGTACCGGGTCTTCTCGGCGGCGGCCACGCCCTTGGCGGAGGCGTCCACGTTGCGGAAGGACTGGCGCACCTCTAGGGTGATGCCCAGCTCCAGGTCGCGCAGGCTCAGCTCGCTGGAGCGGCGGTTGGCGCGGGCCTGGGCCTGGCTGCCCTTGGCGGCGCGGTTCTGGATGGGCAGGGCGAACTGGATGCCCACGCTGTAGCCGGGATAGGCGCCCTTGCTGAGGTCCTTGTTCACGGCGGCCAGGCCCTCGGAGGGGATCTGGGAGGCGGCGTTGCCGGTGTAGGTGGCGTAGGCGTCCAGCTGGGGCAGCAGCCGGTTGCTGGCGGCCGTCTCCAGCACCTGCTTGGACTCCAGGTCCAGGCGGGCGCTCTTCAGCTCCAGGCGATTGGCCAGGGCCTGCTTCTCGGCGGTGGCTTCGTTGAGCTCCAGGGGCTTGACGCTGGGCGCATCGGCCAGCTCCAGGCCCGCGGGGCGCTCCGTGGAGGGGTAGAGGGCGCGGATGAGGGCGTCCTTGGCATTCAGCAGCTGGGCATCGGCCGCGATGATGTCCTGCTCGCGCTGGGCCACGGAGGCCTCGGAGGAGGTCACCTCGATGGGGGCCAGGGTGCCGACCTGCACGCGGATCTGGTTCTCCCGCAGCTGCTTCTGGGCCAGGTCCAGGGCCTGCCGCTTGTTCTCCAGGTTGCGCTGGGCGAAGACCATGTCCCAGTAGAGGGACTCGGTGCTGGCCACGAGGTCGATGATGGCCTTGGTGAAGCCGAGGTCCGCGGCCTGGGCGCTCTTGCGGGCGACGATGAGGCGGCTCTCGGTGACGTCCCGGCCGAAGTTGCGCAGCAGGCTCTGGGTGTAGGTGGCCGAGAGGCTGCCGTCATAGGGGGTCGCCGTGGTGCCGAGGTAGTAGCTGCCGCTGGCGGAGGAATACTTGGGCGCGTAGCTGAGGCTGAGGTTGCCGCCCCAGCCGAAGGCCTTGGTGGAGCCCACCGTGAGGCTGCGGGACTGGACGGTGCCATCCAGGGTGCTGAAGCTGCCGCCGAGGCCCTGAAACCGGGTGGCATCCTGGGCCTTGCTGAGGTTGAGGCCGGCCGTGAGGTTCCAGTCGAAGGCGCCCTCTTCCACGGTGAGGCCTGCCCGGGTGAAGTCCCGGGATTCGATGGCGATCTGCACCTGCAGGTTGTTCTTGAGCGAGGTCTCGATGGCGCTCTGGAGGGTCAGCTTCGTGGCGGCGGCCTTGGGCGCCTGCTGCCCGACCAGGGAGAACGCCACGAGCATGGCCGGAAGAATCTGGGGACGCATCATCACCACTCCTTGGAGATCAAAAAGAGCCGCCGCATGGACAGACTGCCTACGGGGGGCACGGGTCCTTGGTTTAGGCCCGGATCCTCTGCAGGATGCCTCCCTCGTATGATGAGGGCAAGGCTTATTTCATCAAGCGTTGAAAACATCTATTTGAGCAGTTCCCGGGCAATGACCATGCGCTGGATCTCGCTGGTGCCCTCGTAGATCGTGGTGACCCGGACGTCGCGGTAGAGGCGCTCGACCAGGTATTCCTGCGAGTAGCCGTAGCCGCCGTGGATCTGCACGGCCCGATCGCAGAGGAAGACGGCACTCTCGGTGCTGAACAGCTTGGCGGTGGCGGCCTCCTTGGTGCAGGGCTTGCCGGCCTCCTTGAGCGAGGCGGCCCGGTAGACCAGCAGCCGCGCGGCCTGGAGCCGGGCTTCCATCTCGGCCAGGTAGGTCTGGATCATCTGGTGCTCGCCGATGGGCTTGCCGAAGGAGATGCGGGCCTTGGCGTAGGTGATGCTCTCGTCCATGGCGCGCTGGGCGATGCCCAGGGCCTGGGCGGCGATGCCGATGCGGCCACCGTCGAGGCCGCCGAAGGCCACCTTGAGGCCGTCGCCGAGGTTGCCCAGCAGGGCGTCGTCGGGCACGAAGGCGTCCTCCAGGGCCACCATCACGGTGCGGCTGGAGCGCAGGCCCATCTTGTGCTCGGGGCGGCCCATGACCACGCCGGGCTGGTCCGCGTCCAGGATGAAGGCGCTGATGCCCTTCTTGGCGGAGTCGGGATCGGTGCGGGCCATGGTGATGAAATAGCGGCCGACGCCGCCGTTGGTGATCCAGGCCTTGGCGCCGTTGAGCCGCCAGCCTCCGTCCACGCGGGTGGCGCGGGTCTTCAGGGCGGTGGCGTCGGAGCCGGCGTCGGGCTCCGTGAGCATGAAACCGCCCAGTTCCTCGCCGCTGGCCAGGGGTCGGAGGTACTTCTGCTTCTGGGCCTCGGTGCCGAAGGCGAGGATGGGCGCGCAGGCCACGGAGTTGTTCACGCTCATGGCCACGGCCACGGAGGCGTCCGCGTAGGCCACCTGCTCCAGGGCCAGGATGTAGCTCAGGAAGTCCACGCCGGCGCCACCGTAGGCCTCGGGCACAACCATGCCCATGAAGCCCATCTCGCCGAGCTGCCGGATGATGTCTCCGGCAAACTCGCTGCTGGCGTCCCGGGCCGCGGCGCCGGGGTCGATCTCGGACATCGCGAAGTCCCGCGCGGCCTCGCGGATGGTGGTCTGGTCCTCGGTGAACGTGGGGAACATGGGCGCTCCAGGGTTGG
>CAIPAY010000091.1 GCA_903863195.1 uncultured Holophagaceae bacterium | reverse complement strand
GGATGTTCGTAATGGGGTAGATGCGGGAGACGATCATCGCGTCCTTATTGTAGCGCAAAAAAAACGAAACACGACAAAGGCAAAAGCACGCTTTCATCCCGATCCCCTAAAGGGAGATGGGAATTCCCGCGCCGTTGTTAAACGATGGGCACGCCAGCCAGGTGCAGACAGCCCAGGGACCGTTGGCTGACGCCGGCGGGCCCGAGCAGCCTTCCGGGAATCCACCCCGCGACAGCGATTGCATTCCCGCAGGGGCCGCGC
Organism: uncultured Holophagaceae bacterium; assembly: GCA_903863195.1. Taxonomy (GTDB): domain Bacteria; phylum Acidobacteriota; class Holophagae; order Holophagales; family Holophagaceae; genus Geothrix. The sequence continues at coordinate 12,135 of CAIPAY010000091.1, read as the reverse complement.
TATCTTTTCTGTGCGGCCCCGAGGGGTCGCTTTTCATCGAGATCCTTGCCAGTTCCATAGCGAGTTATCCAGAAAGGTGGAGGGACGGGCCCTGTGAAACCTTGGCAACCTGCGAAAGCAAGGTGCCAATTCCTGCCGCGGAACACGCGGAGAGATGTCGAGCTGTGTCGAGCTGACGCAAACATCGAAGGGGCCCGAGCGATCGGGCCCCTTCTGCTTTTTTCAACCTGGACTTGCTTGGACAGACAGGGCCTCGGCCTTCCTAACGCATCAACCTGCCAGGAGCTCCCATGAGCGTCGCCAACCCCCGCTTCGAAACCCTCGCCCTCCATGCGGGCCACAGCCCGGACTCGGACACCAAGAGCCGTGCCGTGCCGATCTACCAGACCACCAGCTACGTCTTCGACAACGCCCAGCACGGCGCCCAGCTCTTCAGCCTGGAGGTGCCGGGCAACATCTACACCCGGATCATGAACCCCACCACCGCCGTGCTGGAGGAGCGCGTGGCCAAGCTGGAGGGCGGCATCGGGGCCCTGGCCGTGGCCTCGGGCCAAGCGGCGATCACCCTGGCGCTCACCACCCTGCTGCGGGGCGGCGATCACATCGTGGCCGGCAACAACCTCTACGGCGGCACCTACAACCTGCTGCACCACACCCTGCCCCGCACGGGCATCACCACCACCTTCGTGGACTCGAAGAGCCCCGAGGCCTTCCGGGCGGCAATCACCCCCGCCACCCGCGCCATCTACCTCGAGGCCCTCGGCAACCCCAAGCTGGACGTGCCCGAGTTCCAGATCATCGCCGACATCGCCCATGCGGCGGGCATCCCGCTCATCGTGGACAACACCCTGCCCAGTCCCTACCTGCTGAACCCCATCGCCCACGGCGCCGACATCGTGGTGCACAGCGCCACCAAGTTCCTGGGCGGCCACGGCACCTCCGTGGCGGGCGTCATCGTGGACAGCGGCAAGTTCGACTGGAAGAGCGGCAAGTTCCCGGAGTTCACAGAGCCCTTCGCGGCCTACCACGGCGCGATCCTGGCCGACCTGGCGGGACCTGCCGCGTTCATCACGAAGGCCCGCATCGAGGGCCTGCGCGACACCGGCGCCGCGCTCAGCCCCTTCAACGCCTTCCTCATCCTCCAGGGCATCGAGACCCTGCACCTGCGCCTGGAGCGCCACGGCGCCAACGCCCTGGCCCTGGCCCAGTGGCTACAGCAGCACCCCAAGGTGGCCTGGGTGAACTACCCCGGCCTGCCCGACAGCGAAAACCACGCCACCGCCGCGCGGCACTTCCGCAAGGGCGCCGGCTTCGGCGGCATCCTGACCTTCGGCGTGAAGGGCGGCCTGGACGCCGGCAAGGCGGTCATCGACGGCGTGAACATCTTCTCGCGCCTCGCCAACGTGGGCGACGCCAAGAGCCTCATCATCCACCCCGCCAGCACCACCCACGCCCAGCTCTCTGCCGAAGAGCGCGTGACCACGGGCGTCACCGACGACCTGATCCGCCTGTCCGTGGGCCTCGAACATATCGAAGACCTGGTCGAGGACTTGGCCTCGGCGCTCTCGAAGGCCTGATCCGATGCCCGTCAAAGTCCCCGCCTCCCTTCCTGCCCGTAGCGTCCTGGACGCCGAGAACGTCTTCCTCATGGACGAGCTCCGCGCCCTGCACCAGGACATCCGTCCCCTCCGCATCGCGATCCTCAACCTGATGCCCACCAAGGTGGCCACCGAGACCCAGCTCCTGCGCCTGCTCGGCAACACGCCCCTGCAGATAGAGGTGACGCTGCTGCACATGGCCTCCCACGACTCCAAGAACACCTCGGCCGAACACCTGCTGGAGCACTACGTCTCCTTCGCCGAGGTCCGGAACCAGACCTTCGACGGGCTCATCGTCACCGGCGCCCCCGTGGAGCAGATGCCCTTCGAGGCCGTGGACTACTGGGGCGAGCTGACGGAGCTGCTCGACTGGGCCCGCACGAACGTGTTCTCCAGCCTCTTCATCTGCTGGGGTGCCCAGGCGGCCCTCTTCCGCTACTACGGCGTGCCCAAGTACAAGCTCTCCGAGAAGATGTTCGGCATCTTCCCGCACCGGGTGAACGCCCGTCTCGAGCGCATCGTGCAGGGCTTCGACGATGTCTTCTACGCGCCGCACTCCCGCCACACCGAGACTCGCCGGGAGGACATCCTGGCCGTGCCCGAGCTGGTCCTGGTGGCCGAGTCTGACGAGTCCGGCGTCTACCTGGTCCAGTCCAAGGACCGCCGCCAGGTCTTCGTGACGGGCCACTCGGAATACGACCCCTGCACGCTGCAGGGCGAATACGCCCGGGACCTGGGGAAGGGCCTGCCCATCGGCGTGCCCCGGAACTACTTCCCCGGGGACGATCCCTCCCTGCCGCCCCTGGTGCGCTGGCGGGGCCACGCCAACCTCCTCTTCGCCAACTGGCTGAACTACTTTGTGTACCAGGAGACCCCCTACACGTTCGGTCCGGAGTCCCCCGACGGAGGCCAGTCATGAGCGTGAAGGTCCTCAAGTTCGGCGGCAGCTCCGTGGGCAGCGCCCAGGCCCTGCGCCGGGCCGCGGCCATCGTGCACGACGAGCTGCCGACGGGTGGGCTGGTAGTGGTATCGGCCCTCCGGGGCACCACGGACCGGATTCTCGATGCCTGTGCCGCCGCCACCCGCGGCGACCTGCCCCTGGCCCTCAGCCTGCGCCAGGCCATGGAGGACCGGCACCACGAGGTGGCTGCGGAGCTGGGCCTCCTGGAGGCCGTCCGCCCCACCTGGAACCCCCTCTTCGACCGCCTGGACCAGCTGCTTACGGGCATGGCCATGCTGGGCGAGGGCACGGCCCGGGGACGCGACGCGGCCCTGGCCGTGGGGGAGACGCTCTCCGCCAACCTGGCCGCCTACTGCTTCCAGGGCAGCTTCCGGGACGTGCGCGAGGTCATGAAGACCGATGCCCGCTTCGGCAAGGCCCGGCCCCTGCTCGAGGCCCTGCGGACCGAAGCCGCCCCCTGGCGGGCAGCCCTGGCCGAAGGGGCGCTCTGGGTGACCCAGGGCTTCCTGGGCGCGGATCCGGACGGCACCACCACCACCCTGGGCCGGGGCGGCTCGGACACCAGCGCAACCCTGCTGGGCGAGGCCCTGGGCGCCGAGGAAGTGCAGATCTGGACCGACGTGGACGGCGTGCTCACCGCCGATCCCAGTCTGGTGCCCGAGGCGCGCCCCATTCCCCAGATGAGCCTGGGCGAGGCCGAGGCCCTCAGCGCTTTCGGCGCCAAAGTGCTCCACGCGGACTCCCTGGCCCCCGGCGGCCGGGCCGGCTTCCGCCTGGTGGTCGCCAACACCCTGCGCCCGGGCGCCAGCCGCACGGTGATCCTGCCGCAGCCGCCGCCGCGCCCCGCGGGCACCATCACCTCCGTGGCCTACAAGGAGGGCATCCATCTCCTGCGCTTCCCCGCCTCGGCGGGACTCGAGCCGCCCCTGGAGGCCGCCCGCAGCCTGGAGGAAGCCGGCGCCCTGCGCTTCGGGCTCATCGCCAGCCCGGCCGGCACCCTGCTGGCCATCCGGCCTGAGACGCATGCGGCCTCCGAAGTGCTGGGGACCCTGGCGGCCTCGGGCCTAGCCTGCGAGTCCGGTTGGGCCGTGGTGGCTCTGGTGGGCGAGGGCCTGCGGACCGATCCGGTGGCCGCGCTGCGCTACCTGGCAACCCTGGGCCAGGAGCCCGTGGGCGGCCTGCTCACCGGCAGCAGCACGGTGTCCATCGCCTTCCTGGTGCCCGAGGCCCGGCTGGCGGAGATCATTCCCCGCCTCCACCAGCACTGCGTGCGGGAGAGCTGACGCCTGGGCGAAGCCCGGGGCAACTCAGCCCTGCTTCAGCAGCCAGGCTTTCAGACGCGTGTGGAAGTCCTCAGGATGTTCCAGGTCCGCCGGCAGCAGGCGGGCAGGGTGCTCGGGGTCGCCCACGACCAAGTGCGTGCTCTCGATCCCGTTGGGCAGCCGGCTTCCGTCAGGCAGAGACCAGACGGCCCCCCGACGCTCGGCAGGGATGGGCGAGGCCACCGTCCGCCGTTCCCTCCGCTCCCCTAGATTCATTGAGGTCTCCTGTAGGATCTTAAAGATAAGTCGTTCCCTGCCAGAAGCCAGCCGACTCCAGGCGGCATAGTATCAAATGCCGGAATTAAACCTTTCAGCCCTATTCCGGGCATGCTTTCCAGGCCACCAGAAATTTTTTTGAGGTCCTTCCATGTCCCCATCCTGGTCACCTCTCACCCTCTGCCTTGCCACGTCCCTGCTGGTGGCGGCGCCGCCCCGGAAGGATCGGCAGGTCACCCTCCAGGGCCTGGACCTGCCGGGCATGGATCTGTCCGTGGCCCCGGGTGATGCCTTTTATGCCTACGCCAATGGCGCCTGGGAGCAGCGCACGGAGATCCCTGCCGACCGCGGCTCCTACGGCGTGGATGCCGAGGTCACCGACCTGACGGACCGACAGACCGCCACGCTGATCAAGGCCGCCGCAGCCGCCAAGGCCCCGGCAGGTTCGGAGCGCCGCAAGATCGGCGACTGCTACACCAGTTTCATGGACGAAGCCGCCATCGAGGCCCAGGGTCTGCGGCCGCTGGCCCCCACCCTCAAGGCCATCGCCGGGCTGCGGGACCGCAAGGAGCTAGCCCACTTCCTCGGCACCACCCTGCGGGCCGACGTGGATGTGCTGAACGCCACCCACATCGAGACACCCAACCTCTTCGGCCTCTGGGTGGCCCAGGACCTCGACGATCCCAGCCGGTATGCGCCGTTCCTCCTGCAGGGCGGCCTGGGCCTCCCCGAGCGCAGCTACTACCTGGATCCCTCCAAGGGCATGGCCGAGATCCGGGCCCAGTATCTGACCCACGTGGCCGCGATGCTCAAACTGGCGGGTGAGTCCGATACCCCCGGCAAGGCCGCGGCCATCCTGGAGCTGGAGACCCGCATGGCCAAGGCCCATGTGAGCCGGGAGACCACCGGCGACGTGCTGAAGGGAAACAACCACTGGACCCGGGCCGAGTTCGGCACCAAGGCCCCGGGGCTGGACTGGGAGGCGTTCTTCGCCGCCGCAGGCCTTACCCGGCCCAAGGTGTTCGTGGTCTGGCAGCCCACGGCGGTCACGGGTCTCTCGGCCCTGGTCGCAGAGGCTCCCCTCACCACCTGGAAGGCCTACCTCACCTTCCACGCCATCCAGGGCCGGGCCCGGGTGCTCCCGAAGGTCGTGGAGGACCAGTCCTTCTCCTTCTACGGCAAGGTGCTGAGCGGAGCCACCAAGCCTCGCGAGCGCTGGGTCCACGGGGTGGCTGCCACCAACCACGCCCTGGGCGAGGCTGTGGGCAAGGTGTACGTGGCGCGGCACTTCCCCCCGGCCGAGAAGGCCCGGGCCCAGCAGATGGTGACGAACCTCATTGCCGCCTTCCGCACGCGCATCCAGCAGCTGGCGTGGATGACCCCAGCGACCAAGGCCAAGGCCGTGGCCAAGCTGGCCACCCTCAAGGTGGGCGTGGGCTACCCGGACCGCTGGCGGGACTACCGGGGCCTCAAGATCGTGGCGGGCGACGCCTTCGGCAACGCCGAGCGCGCTGAGCGCTTCGAGTATCAGCGCAACCTGCGGAAGCTGGGCCGACCCATCGACCGCACAGAGTGGGTGATGACCCCGCAGACGGTCAACGCCGTGAACCTGCCGGTGATGAACGCGCTCAACTTTCCCGCGGCCATCCTGCAGGCCCCCTACTTCGATCCCAAGCGCCCCGTGGTCATGGACTACGGCGCCATCGGCGCGGTGATCGGCCACGAGATCAGCCACAGCTTCGACGACTCCGGCTCGCTCTTCGACGCCACCGGCAAGCTCCGCAACTGGTGGACTCCCGAGGACCTGAAGCACTTCCAGGCCTCCGCGGACCAGCTGGTCCGGCAGTATGACGCCTACCGGCCCTTCCCGGACCTGGCGATCAACGGCAAGCAGACCCTGGGCGAGAACATCGCGGACGTGGCGGGCCTCGCCGCCGCCTACGACGCCTACCGCCTGACCCTCGGCGGCAAGCCGGCGCCCGTCGTGCAGGGCTTCACCGGAGACCAGCAGTTCTTCATCAGCTACGCCCAGAGCTGGCGCGAGAAGACCCGCGAGCCCATGCTTCGCCAGCAGATCCTGACAGACGGGCACGCACCCGCCAGCTACCGGCCCGCCACCGTGCGCAACCTCGACGCCTGGTACGCGGCTTTCCAGGTCAGGCCCGGTCAGACCCTCTTCCTGGCGCCGGCCGACCGCGTGAAGATCTGGTAGGAGACCCCCCATGCCCCTGCTCGAAGCGTCCCGCAGCATCTTGGTCATGATCGATTTCCAGGGCAAGCTGGTGCACGTGGTGCACCGCCCCGCCCTGGTCCTGGAGGTGGCCCACCGCCTGCTGCGACTGGCGGACCTCTTCGCGGTGCCCGTGGTGCTCACGGAGCAGTATCCCAAGGGCATCGGCCCCACCGAGGCAGGCCTCCGGGCGGCCTTCGACGGACTGAGCGTGCCCACCTTCCTCCTGGAGAAGACGGCCTTCGGGTGTTGTGGCGACGCGGGCTTCGAGGCCCTGCTCCAGCAGGCCCGGCCCGGCCTGGCCCCGGCCCGCCGCCAGATCGTGATCGCGGGCATCGAGGCCCACGTCTGCGTGATGCAGACCGTGCTTGAGCTGCTGGCCTCGGGCCACGAGGTCCACCTCTGCTGGGAGGCCGTCAGCGGCCGCGGCGAGGAATACCGCCGCCACGCCCTGGACCGCATGGCCGCGGCGGGCGCCACCCTCACCAACCACGAGTCCGTGGCCTTCGAGTGGGCGCGCGACAAGAACCACCCCCAGTTCAAGGCCCTGTCGGCGCTCCTGAAGGAAGGACAGCCCCAGGGCTAGGAACTGATCATGTCCCGCATCCACGGCCAGCCCGTCCCCGCTTTGTTCCCGGCTTCCGGCCCCGTGTCCGTGATGCTGTTCGGCGAGGCTCCCGGCCCCCGGGGCGCCGACCAGTCCGGCATCCCCTTCTGGGGTGACGGCGCTGGCATCACCGTCTTCCGGGCCCTGGCCGCCGCGGGCCGGGCCGAGGTCCCGGAGGCCGCCTGGGAGGACTGGCAGGGGGCGCGCTTCCGGAGCCTGGGCCTGCGGCCCCAGCTGCATGGCACTGCCCTCAGCAATGCCTACCCGGCCTGTCCCACCAAGGATGGCGAGCACTTCCACGCCCCCTCCAACCGCGACCTGCTCGCCACGGAGAACCTGGCCCGGCTCACGGAGGAACTGACAAGGGCCTCGGCGGGCCGAAGCGCCCCCCTGCGGGTCGTCGCCTTCGGCAAGCGGGCGGAGTGGGTGCTCACCCGGCTGGAGGGGGCGCCGCCCCTGGACCTGCACGCCCTGCCACACCCCAGCGCCCAGGGCCTGCTGCAGGGCGCCCCGAACCGGGGCAAGGGGCTGCGGCTGGAGGACCTCCGGGTGGCCTGGCAGGCCCGGTTGGAGGCCCTGCTGGCCCCCTAGGTTGTCCAGGCTTTTTCCACTTCAGCCATAGCCCAAACCTAGTAAGCTGATGCCTTCCCCTGTGGAGCTCTTTTTCAGCCTGGAGGCACCATGCTTTCCTTCCGTCACCTGACGCTGCCCCTCTGCGGGGCCCTCGCCTTCACCCTGGTGGCGGGAGATGCCCCCAAATCTGCCGTGCCCCCGGCCAAGGTTGCCAGCAAGGCCAAGGGCGCTCCGGTGATGAGCCCCCTGCCTGCTCCCGTCAAGGTGGTGGCCGTGGAGGGCATCACCGAATACCGCCTGGCCAATGGCCTCCGGGTGCTGCTCTTCCCGGACCCCAGCAAGGCCACCATCACCACCAACATCACCTACCTGGTGGGCAGCCGGCATGAGCACTACGGCGAGACGGGCATGGCCCACCTGCTGGAGCACATGGTCTTCAAGGGCACGCCGAAGCATCCGAACGTGCCGCAGCTGCTGAACGAGCTGGGCGGTGACTTCAACGGCACCACCTCCCTGGACCGGACCAACTACTACATCTCCTTCCCGGCCACCGAGGAGAACCTGGGCAAGGCCCTGGACCTCGAGGCGGACCGCATGGTGAACAGCAACTTCACTGCCAAGACGCTCTGGGGCGAGGACGGCAAGAGCGGCGAGATGACAGTGGTGCGCAACGAGTTCGAGCAGGGCGAGAACAGCCCCTTCCGGGTGACCCTGCAGCGGCTCGAGTCCGTGGCCTTCGACTGGCACAACTACGGTAAGTCCACCATCGGCGCCCGGTCGGACATCGAGAAGGTGAACGTGGACCACCTCCGCGCCTTCTACGCGAAGTACTACCAGCCGGACAATGCCATCCTGGTGGTGGCCGGCAAGTTCGACGAGGCCAAGGCCCTGGCCCGCATCAACCAGACCTTCGGCAGCCTGCCCAAACCCAGCCGCGTCATCGAGCCCACCTACACCCTGGAGCCCACCCAGGACGGTGAGCGCAGCGTAACCATCCGCCGGGTGGGGGGCACCCCCCTGCTGCTCGCGGGCTACCACATCGCGCCGGGCTTCCACGGCTCCCGCAGCTACCTGGACCTGGCCGGCTCCATCCTGACGGACGCCCCCAGCGGACGCCTCTACAAGGCCCTGGTGGAGACCAAGCTGGCGGCGCAGGTCTTCACCTTCGCCCAGGGCGACCTGGAGCCCGGCATCCTGATGTTCGGGGCCATGCTGCCCAAGGATGGCGACGCCGAGAAGGCCAAGCAGGTGCTGCTGCAGGAGCTGGAGGGTCTCAAGGCGAAGCCCTTCACCGCCGTCGAGCTGGAGCGGGCCCAGGCCAAGGTCCGCAAGGCCGTGGACCAGACCTTCGCCGACACGAAGACCCTCGCGGTCGCCCTCACGGAGAGCATGGCCACCGGCGACTGGCGCCACCTGTTCCTGGACCGGGACTGGTCCCTCGCCGCCAAGGCGGACCAGGTCCAGGCGGCCGCCGAGGCGGTCCTGAAGCCCAGCAACCGGACCCTGGCTGAGTACGTCCCCACCGAGAAGCCGGATCGCGCCGAGATCCCCACCGTCGTGGACATCCCCTCACTGGTCAAGGACTACAAGGGCAAGGAGGTCATCGCCCAGGGCGAGGCCTTCGACGCCACCCCCGAGACCGTGGATGCCCGCACCCTGCGCTTCACCGCCCCCAATGGACTCAAGGGCGCCCTGCTGGCCAAGAAGACCAAGGGCGCCATGGCCACCGTGCAGCTCACGCTGCGCTTCGGCCGGGAGGCCGACCTCCTGGACCGCAAGGCCGTGCCCGGCATGGTGGGCGCCATGTTGATGCGCGGCACCACCAAGCACACCCGGCAGGAGCTCGCGGACACCTTCGACAAGCTCCGGGCCCAGGTCTCCGTCAACGGCTCCGCCACCTCGGCCACCGCCAGCATCATGGTGCCCCGGGAGAACCTCGCCACGACCCTGCGGCTGGTGGCCGAAGTCCTGCAGGAGCCAGCCTTCCCCATCGCCGAGCTGGAGACCCTGGTCAAGCAGCAGGCCACCGGCATCGAGGCCCAGCGCAACGAGCCCCAGTCCAAGGCCATGGAGTTCATGGCCCCCCTCTTCGATGCCTACCCGGCGGGCCATCCCTCGGCCTTCCGCGGCCCTGACGCTCGACTGGAGGAGCTCAAGGCCCTCAAGGTGGAGGACCTCAAGGCCTTCCATCTGGGCTTCTACGGCGCCGATCACGCGGAGTTCGCCGCCACTGGCGACTTCGATGCCGCCGAGCTGCAGAAGCTGGCCACCGAGGCCTTCGGAGCCTGGACCGCCAAGGCCCCCTACACCCGGATTCCGGGGCGCCTGAAGGTACCCGCCGGGCAGCGGAAGGCCATCGAGACCCCGGACAAGAAGGGTGCCTTCTTCTTGGCCCAGACCCGCTGGGCCATGAAGGACACGGACGCGGACTACCCCGCCTTCCTCATGGCCAACCAGATCCTCGGCGGCGGCGCCCTCAAGAGCCGCCTCGCGGACCGGCTGCGCCAGAAGGAGGGCTTCAGCTACGGCGCCGGCTCCATGGCCAATGTCGGCAGCCAGGATCCCATCGCCATCTGGCAGGCCTATGCCATCTACGCCCCGGAGAACGCCACCAAGCTGGAGGCGGCCTTCGATGACGAGATTCAGAAAGCCCTGAAGGGCGGTTACACCCAGGAAGAGCTGGACTTCGCCCGGACCACTTGGCTGCAGGGCGAGAAGACGGACCGGCAGGAGGACCGCGCCATCACCCGCTGGTTGGGCCGCAGCCTGAACCTCGGGCGCTCCGTGCGCTTCGAAGGCGAGCTCGAGGCCAAGGTCCAGGCGCTGAAGCTTGAAGAGGTGAACGCCGCCCTCCGCAAGTACCTCCACCCGGATACCTTCGTGGTGGTCAAGGCCGGCGACTTCGCCAAGGCCGAGAAGAAGTAGCCTGATTTCACGGGCATCCGGGAAAAGGGAGCGGTCCCGCCGCTCCCTTTTCCTTTGGAGCAAACCGATCTCCGTGTTCTGCTGGTAGTCCGCTTGGCGTTTGCAAGGACGCGGGGCGATGACGGAGGGCGGCGCCATGGCACGCATCGAACGGGAATGGCTGGCGGAACATGACGGGACCGCCCTGGCCTCGGAGCTGCACCGGATCATGGTGATCAGCCACCGGCAGGCCAAGGGCTTCGTCGACGGCAGCTGCGTCACCGTGAACGGCGAGGTGGCCACCAAGCACGGCCAGCGCCTGAAGACCGGCGATGCCATCAAGGTCGTCTTCGATCCCGAGCGCACCTACGATGTGATCCCGCCCGCGAGCAAGCTGCAGGCCGGCCCCTTCGAGACGCTGTGGGAAGACAACCACCTGCTCTTCGTCTACAAACCCGCGGGCCTGCTCACGGTCCCCTCGGAGCTGGGGAGCGAGCCCAACCTGGCCGAGGCCATCACCGAGTCCTACCGGCGCCGCGGCTTCAAGCGCTTCAACCTCTACATCGTCCACCGGCTGGACCGCTTCACCAGCGGTGTCCTGGTCTTTGCGAAGACGCCCGAGGCCCTGCACGGCCTGAAGAAGTACTTCGAGCTGCACCGCCTCCAGCGGGTCTACTTCGCCATCCTGGTGGGAGAGCTGCCGGAGAACAGCGGCACCCTCGCCGGCCACCTCATCGAGCACGCCAAGTCCCTCAAGATGTCCGTGGCCACGGCCCGCAAGGGTCCCGGCGGCGGCAAGCGCATGCCCCCCGGCGCCAAGGAAGCGGTCACCCACTACCGCGTGGTGGAGCGCCTGCCCGGCCACACCATCGTGGAAGTGAAGTTGGAGACGGGCCGCCGCAATCAGATCCGCGTCCAGTTCGCGGATCGGGGCTTCCCGCTCCTGGGCGATCAGGTCTATGGCACCGAGAGCCCCCTCCTTGACCGGCAGGCGCTCCACGCCGAGCTGCTGGGCTTCAAGCACCCCATCACCGAGGAAGTCGTCACCGTCACCGCGCCTCTGCCGGCGGACATGGAGGCGGCCCTGAAGGTCCTCCGGAACGCCGCCCGGCTCACCCGCGCCAGCACCGGAGCCACCGGGGAAGAAGGCATCTTCAAGCCCGCCGAGAGCCATGAGCACAAGGTCAAGCGCGTGGCCCGCACCAAGCGCTTCGAAGAGCAGCGCGAGGGTCCCCCGGCCCGCAACCCCCGGCCCAACCGCATCCCGGTGGCCGGCGACCGCCAGGCCCGCCCCCGCCACGAAGAGGGCACGGAGCGGCCCCGTCGCACCTTCGGCTCCGCCGAGCGCCCGGCTCGGCCCCGCCGGGAGGAAGGCGACACCCGCCCCCGCACCGGCCCCAGCGACCGTCCGGCTCGTCCTCGCCGCGACGAAGGCGAAGAGCGGCCCCGCCGCACCTTCGGCTCTGCCGAGCGTCCCGCCCGGCCCCGCCGGGAAGAGGGTGACACCCGCCCCCGCACTGGTCCCAGCGACCGTCCGGCTCGTCCTCGCCGCGACGAAGGCGAAGAGCGGCCCCGCCGCACCTTCGGCTCCGCCGAGCGTCCCGCCCGGCCCCGCCGGGAAGAGGGCGACACCCGGCCCCGCACCGGTCCCTGCGACCGTCCCGCTCGACCGCGCCGCGACGAAGGCGAGGAGCGGCCCCGCCGCACCTTCGGCTCCGCCGAGC
>CAIPAY010000090.1 GCA_903863195.1 uncultured Holophagaceae bacterium | reverse complement strand
CGTGGTCTACACCACCAAGGACATCTGCACCCAGGAGCAGGTGCCCATGCCGGACCTGCTCAGCGAGTCCGGCCGCGCCATCGTGGCCTACCACCAGGTGGTGGTGGTGGACATCATCGGCCTCATCGACACGACCCACACCAAGTACTCCGTGACCCTCACGGGCAATGAGCCCCAGATCCTCAAGGAGCTGGCCTACACCCGGGACAACATCTCCATCAAGAACTTTGCCGAGATGTACCACGACGCCATCACCCAGAAGGACGAGATGCTCACACTCTTCAACCTGGGCTACCTGGGTCTGGAGGACCGCAGCAAGGGCGAGACCCTGTTCTGGGAAGTCTGCCGCAAGCTGTCCCGCATTCTCAGCAGCAAGAGCCTCAAGTACGTGCCCGAGGAGTTCCAGGATCTCAACAAGAGCCTGGCCGACAAGCTCATCGCCAACTTCAGCATCTTCCAGTCCATGCCCGACCACTGGGCCATCGAGCAGCTCTTCCCGGTCATGCCCATCCACCGCCTGAAGGAGAAGCCGGGGCTGTCCGCCACCCTCTGCGACATCACCTGCGACAGCGACGGCAAGATGGAGAAGTTCATCGACCTCAAGGATGTCCGCGACGAGATCCCGCTCCACGAGCCCCGGGGCGGCGAAGCCTACTACGTGGCCTTCTTCCTCACCGGCGCCTACCAGGACATCCTGGGCATGCGGCACAACCTCTTCGGCGCCCCCAACGAGGCGCACATCATGGTCCATGAGGACGACACCTTCAAGATCCAGCACATCGTGAAGGGGGACACCGTGGACCACGTGCTACGCAGCGTCCACTATGACCCGGACGTGCTGATCCAGGGCCCCCAGACCAAGCGCAAGGCCACCGCGAAGAACGACGCCGCCGAGGCCCTCCGGGTGCTCCTCACCGAAGAGCGGAAGCTGCACACCTACCTGGAGATCTGAGCCTCAGCCGCCCAGGTAGTGCTCGACGATCTTGGGGTTCGCCAGCAGGCTGGCCCCGGTGTCCGCCAGCACCACCAGGCCGGTCTCCAGGACATAGCCCTGGGTGGAGATCTTCAGGGCCTGGCGGACGTTCTGCTCCACCAGCAGCACTGTCAGGCCGTCGCGGTTGATCTCCACGAGGGTGCGGAAGATCTCCTGCACCATCAGGGGGGCGAGTCCCATGGAGGGCTCGTCCAGCAGCAGCAGCCGGGGCTTCGCCATCAGGGCCCGCCCGATGGCCAGCATCTGCTGCTCGCCCCCGGAGAGGTTGCCCGCGTACTGCGAGGTCCGCTCCTCCAGCAGCGGGAAGAGGTTGAACACCCGCGCCAGGCTGTCGGCCACGCCGGCCCGGTCCTGGCGGGTGTAGGCCCCCAGGTCGAGGTTCTCCCGCACCGTGAGGGTGGTAAGGATGGCCCGCCCCTCGGCCACCTGGACGATGCCCCGGCGGACGATCTGGTGGGGGGCGAGGCCCGTGATGTCCTCCCCCGCGAAGCGCACCGACCCCACCTTGGGGCGCAGCAGGCCGGAGAGGGCCAGCAGGGTGGTGCTCTTGCCGGCGCCGTTGGCCCCCACCAGGGCCGTGATCTTGCCCTCTTCAAGCTGGAAGGAGACACCCTTCACGGCGTCGATGTGCCCGTAGGCCACCGCGAGGTCCTGGACCTCCAGCAGCACGCTCATGGCAGCACCTCCGCCTCGTCGCCGCGGCCCAGGTAGGCCTCGATGACCTCGGGGCTGTTGCGGATCTCCTCCGGCGCGCCCTCGGCGATGATCCGGCCGAAGTTGAGCACGGCGACCCGGTCGCAGAGGTTCATGACGAAGCGCATGTCGTGCTCGATGAGGAAGACGCCGTAGCCGCGGTCGCGGATGTTGCGGATCTCCTCCATCAGCACGGCCTTCTCAGACGAGTTCATGCCAGCCACGGGCTCGTCCAGTAGCAGCAGCTTGGGCTCGGTGGCCAAGGCCCGGGCGAACTCCAGCTTGCGCTGCTCGCCGTAGGAGAGGTTGTCCGCGGTGGCCTCGGCCTTGTGGTCCAGCTTGACCCAGGAGAGCAGCTCCAGGGCCCGCTCGCGGGAGCGCCGCTCGGCCTCCCGGAAGGAGGGCAGCGCGAAGAGGGCCGCGAGGCCGCTGTAGCTGGTCAGGTGGTGCCGGCCCACCATGACGTTCTGCAGCAGGGTCATGTCGGGGAAGAGCCGGATGTTCTGGAAGGTCCGGGCGATGCCCAGCCGGGTGATCTTGTGGGGCGCGATGCCGGCGAGGTCCTGGCCCTGGAAGGCGATGCTGCCGGAGGAGGGCCGCAGCAGACCCGTCACCAGGTTGAACACCGTGGTCTTGCCGGCGCCGTTGGGGCCGATGAGGGCGAAGATGGCGCCGCCCGGCACCTCGATGTTCACGTCCTGCAGGACCTGCAGGCCGCCGAAGTGCTTCCCAACGCCGCGGATGGACAGCATGCTCATGGCTTGCCCTCCCGGCGGGTGCGCCAGGCGCCGGCCAGCTGGCGGAGGCGGCGGGAGTCCCAGAGGCCCGTGGGCAGGAACAGCACCACTCCGATGAGGATCAGGCCGTTCACGGCCAGCCGGTAGGCATGGAGAAAGCGCAGCAGCTCAGGCAGCAGCGTCAGGATGGTGGCCCCCAGCACCGGGCCGATGAGGCTGGAGATGCCGCCCAGGATGGTCATGGTCAGGATGTCCACGGCGTTCTCGAAGCCGTACTCCCGGGGGCTGATGAAGAAGGTGGAGTGGGCGTTCAGGGCCCCCGCAAGCCCCGCCAGCACGGCCCCCAGCGTGAAGGCGGCGAGCTTGTGCCCCTCGACGTCGATGCCCATCATGCGCGCCGCGACCTCGTCCTCCCGGATGGCCTCGAAGGCCCGTCCCATGCGGGAGCGCCGCAGGCGCGCCAGGGCATACCCGGCCGCCGCGAGGATCAGGAGGATGTGCCACCAGGTGGTGAGGAGCGGGATGCCGTTCAGCCCCTCGGGACCGCCAGTGATCTCAAGGTTGAGGACCAGGATGCGGGTCACCTCGCCGAAGGCCAAAGTCGCCATGGCCAGGTAGACCCCGGAGAGGCGCAGCGTCGGCGCCCCGATGACGAGGGCCACGGCCGCCGGGGCGAGGGCGCCCGCCGCCAGGACCATGGGGAAGGGCCAGTGCAGGTGCAGCGTCAGCAGCGCGGCCGTGTAGGCGCCGATGCCCATGAAGGCCGCGTTGGCCAGGGACAGCAGCCCGCAGGAGAGGGTCAGCCAGAGGGAGAGGGCCAGCAGCGCGTGGATGCCCACCGTGAAGATGAGCGTGCTGTAGGTGGCCCAGAAGTCGGCGAAGGCTTCCATGTCAGGCCTTGCGTTCCAGCACCCGGCCGAACAGGCCCGCGGGCCGCACCAGGAGAATCAGGAACAGCAGGCCGAAGGCCACGGCGTCGCCCATCTGGGACGAGAGGTAGGCCTTGCTGAGCACCTCGGCGAAGCCCAGGAACAGCCCCCCGAAAAGGGCCCCGCGGATGTCGCCCATGCCGCCCAGGATGACCACCGCGATGCCCTTGTGGAGGATGGGCTGGCCCATCAGGGGTGTGACCGAGTTGAAGTTCAGGCCGATGAGCAGACCGGCGACGCCGCCGAGGGCCGCGGCGGTGAAGGAGGTGGCCAGGAACAGGCCCTCGACGTTGATGCCCAGGAGGGCGGCGGCCTTCGGGGACTCGGCGATGGCCCGCAGGGCGCGCCCCTGGCGGGTGTGGCGCAGCACCAGGAACAGGGTCGTCATGAGCAGGAAGGCGATGCCCACGATGGCCAGCTCCAGGGCCCGCACATGCACGCTGCCGAAGATGAACTCCCGGGTGGGGAGCAGCTCATCCGGGAAGCGCTGGACCTCGACGCCGAACAGACCCTGGGCGGCGCTGGTCAGCACCGTGGTGGCGCCGATGGTGGCGATCATGGGGATCAGGTGCGGGGCGTGCCGCGCCCGCAGCCGCTTGAGGATCAGGGCATCGATGGCCAGCCCCAGGAGGCCGGACACCAGCATGGCGGCCAGGATGCCCACGGCCAGGGGCGCCTTGAGGCGGGTCACCACGGTCAGGGCCGCGAAGCTGCCGGCCATGAACATGGCGCCGTGGGAGAGGTTGATGACCTCCAGGACGCCGAACACAAGCGTGAAGCCCAGAGAGAAGAGGGCATAGACGCTGCCCAGGGTGAGGGCGTTGACGAGCTGCTGTTCGAGCATGGGGCCTGGGGGAATCGCCTACTTGCCGGTGAAGAGCACGAACTTCCCGTCCCGGATGACGTAGATGAACGGCGTCTGGTCGGCGTCGTAGCCCGCGGGCTTGCCGTCCTTGCCGACGGACTGGCGGAACTTGAAGGGGCCGGTGGCGCCGCTGATGCTCACCTTGGGCAGCGCGCCATGCAGGGCCTCCCGGTCGGTGGTCACGTTGCCGGAGACCTTGATGGACTTCAGGGCCGCGGCGGCGATGGTCATGGCGTCATAGGCCTGGGCGGCGAACTGGTTGGGCTCGGCCCCGTACTTCTGCTTGTAGGCCGCCACGAAGTGCTGGTTCGCCGGAGTGGGGTTGGTGTTGGCCCAGGGGCTGCCCACGAAGGTGCCCTCGCCCGCGGTCTTGGAGACCTCGAACAGCTTGGGGGAGTTGAAGCCGTTGCCGCCGATGAAGGGCGCCTTCAGGCCGAGGCCGCGGGCTTGGACCATGAGGGTGGCCGCCTCCTCGGCGAGGCCGGAGCAGATGATGGCATCGGGGTTGGTGGCCTTGATCTTGGTGAGCTGAGCCTTGAAGTCCACGTCGCCCTTCACGTAGGTCTCGGTGGTGGTCACGGGGATCTTCTGATCCTCCAGGACCTTCTTGAAGACGTCGTAGCCGCTCTTGGTGAAGGCGTCGTCATTGCCGTAGATTACGGCGACCTTCTTGATCTTGTAATGCTTCACGGCGGTCCTGACGGTCACCGGCAGCACGTCGCTCTCCATGACCGAGTTCCGGAAGATGTAGGGGCCCATCTCGCTGATGCCGTTGGCGGTGTTGGAGGTGCCGAAGGCCACCACCTTGGCGGCGTTGGCCACGGGTCCGGCGGCGAACATGGAGTTGGAGAGCGTGGGACCGAAGATCATCAGGACCTTGTCTTGGAAGATGAGCTTCTTGAAGACGTTGATGGCCTCTTCCTTCTTGCCCTGCTCGTCCTCCACCACCAGGACGACCTTGTTGCCGTTGATGCCGCCCTTGGCGTTGATCTCGTCTGCGGCCAGCTGGAAGCCGTTGCGGATGGGCACGCCATACTGCGCCGCGCCGCCCGTCAGGGCCTCGGCGATGCCGATCTTGAGGTCACCCGCCACGGCGCTGACCGCCAGCAGGCTCGCTGCGGCAAAGAGGAGATGCTTGGTTGCTCGGTTCACGACAGCCTCCGAAGTTCGGTGATGGGTTGAAATCGCCAGGGTCTGGTGGAGTTGTATCCAAGGATACCAACAGGAG
Source organism: uncultured Holophagaceae bacterium (assembly GCA_903863195.1). Taxonomy (GTDB): domain Bacteria; phylum Acidobacteriota; class Holophagae; order Holophagales; family Holophagaceae; genus Geothrix. The sequence continues at coordinate 13,801 of CAIPAY010000090.1, read as the reverse complement.
GAGGATTCCTGGAGGATGAAGCTAATAATCTTCCCTGGAACACTTAGGAAGCGTCCCAGCGCGGCTCGGGGGCTAGCTGTCAGCTGTCGGCCAAAGCAGGGTCTGACCCACCCGATCCGGCCCGCGGCGCCTTCTTTCGCCAAGAGCTGATAGCTGACAGCCGAGAGCCCTCTACCCAAGGTCACCCTCCCCTGCCCCGCCGAAAGCTCCCACAATGGGCGAAGACCATCCAAGGGAGGCACCAGTGGACATCCAGCGCGTCGGCATCGTCGGTTGTGGACTCATGGGCTCGGGCATCGCCCAGTGCGCGGCGGAGGCCGGCTGCCAGGTCCGGGTGAAGGAGGCGGAAGAGACTTTCCTCGCCAAGGGGCTGGCCCGCATCCACGGCGCCTGGGACCGGGCCGTGGCCAAGGGGAAGGTCACCGAGGAGCAGCGCAGCGCCTGGCAGAAGAACCTGCAGGGCACCCTATCCTTCGCCACCTTGGCGGACTGCGACCTGGTGGTGGAGGCCATCCCCGAGCGCCTGGACCTCAAGCTCCAGACCTTCGCGGAGCTCGACCGCATCCTGGGACCCGGGGCGATCCTCTGCACCAACACGTCCAGCCTCTCCGTGGCCCAGATCGGACCGGTGCTGGACCCCACCCGCCTCGGCCGCTTCGCGGGCCTGCACTTCTTCAACCCCGTCCCAGCCATGCCCCTGGTGGAGATCATCCGCACCCTCGCCACCAGCGAAGCCACCCTGGCCGCCCTCCGGGGCTTCGTCCAGGGCCTCGGCAAGACCGCTGTCATGGCCCCGGATACCCCGGGCTTCGTGGTGAACCGCCTGCTGGTACCCTACCTGCTGGATGCCATCCGCTGCGCCGAGCAGCGGCTCGCCACCACCGAGGACCTCGACGCTGCCATGAAGCTGGGCTGCGGGCATCCCATGGGCCCGCTGCACCTCAGTGACTTCATCGGCCTGGACACCATGCAGAGCGTGGCCGAGGTCCTCTTCGACGCCTTCGGCGAGCCCCGCTTCAAGGCTCCCTCCCTCCTGCGCCAGCTCGTCGCCTCCGGCCGCCTGGGCCGCAAGACCGGCAGCGGCTTCTACCGCTGGGAAGGCGAGAAGCGCATGGAGTCCCTGCCGCTGTAGGTCAAGCCTTTACCTATTTTATCTGTCTAATCTCGGTATCGGCGCAGCCGATACCGAGCAGACCCCGAGACCCGCCGATTAGTGGGGCAGCAAGCCGTGGGCATCAATGCCGCGGAGCGTGGCCGGAACCGTCGGCAGGCTCAGCGGCGAGGGCCCTTTCAGGAGATCTTTGCGCCGGGCCGCGGCCCGTCGGGAGGCGGCCTGGACGAGCTGGTCCGTGATGACGAAGACAGCGATCAGGAAGAGGACGAGCAGAACAGTCATGGTGGGTCTCCTCGCCTAGTGCTTGATATGGGCTTCCCGGTAGTGGTGGATGAACTCCCGGATGGACCCGCCGATGATCCAGGCGAGCAGCCCGATGGTGAGCAGGCCCAGCGAGCCGTTCGTGATGTTGAGCCAGAGCGTCTCCGCGTTCTTCCAATTGGCTAACTCGAACATATCAACCTCCTGTGGTGCTGTTGGTGCGGGGAACTGCCCCTCACGAAGACTCGAGGTCTCCACCGTGCCGGGTGAGGAATACGGGTTCAGGCCGCGCGGTCACGGCCTCTTGTCGAACGCGTGGCGTGACTGCCACGGGCTCGAAGATTGGAAGGTGCTTGACGACGAAGGAGAAGGCGCTGAAGCCGAGTGCGGTGATCCCGAGCATGATGAAGATCTCGATCATGGACGGGAAGTAGGTCTGCGCCGGGTAGTTCTCCAGGCCGGTGATGGCCGTGTTCATGCGGTTCAGGGCGAAGCCCACCACCACCAGGAGGCTGGCCGCATAGAGGCCCCGTCGCGAGTTCCGGACCCGCTCCACGACCAGCAGGCCGAAGGGGATGACGAAGCCGATCAGCATCTCCGCATAGAACGCGAGACTGAAGTAGGTGACGGTCGTCAGGTCGTGCCAGGCCCCTCGCGCCAGCAGGTTCTCGACCCGCACCACGAAGTAGAGCGCCAGGATGACGGCGATGACCTTGGCCAGGTTGGCCCGGAGCCGGGTCGGCAGCAGGTCGCGTCCGCCCCGCGAAAAGATCAGGGACTCGAGGAGGATCATCGAGATCCCGGAGGCGAGGCAGGAGATGAAGAACAGGACCGGCAGCAGCGGCGTGTACCAGAGGGCATGCAGCCGGTTCGGCACGATGAGGTAGAGCGAACCGAACGAGGACTGGTGCAGCGTCGACAGCAGCACGCCGAAGATCATGAGCGGCAGCGAGATGGCATGGATCCACTTGATGGGCCAGAGGATGTTGAAACGCTCGAGCACGATCGGAGCGAACTCCAGGGAGAGCACGGAAGTGTAGAGCATGAGGCACCAGCTGATCTCGCACATGACGGAGTGCGGGTTCCACATCACCAGCGGATGCCAGAAGTGGTCGGGGCGGCCCAGGTCGAGGATGAGCACCAGGACCACCAGCATGTAGCCGATGAAGGCGGTCAGGATCGCCGGGCGCACGATCGGCTCGTATTCCTTGGCGTGGAACAGGTGGACGGCCGCCACGATGGTGAAGCCGGAGGCGGCGAGACCGATCCCGAGGAAGTCGAAGCCGATCCAGAGTCCCCAGGGGAACTCGTCACTGAGGTTCGTAGTGGCGCCGAGCCCATAGGTGAACCTCGCAATGGCGGCGAGGGTGCCGGCCAGGATCAGGGTGGTGGCGATGGGGTGCCAGCGGGTGATGCGGGGAAGCAGTCGGATTTTCACGGTTTGTCCTCAGGCCGGGGGGTCTCGCCCTTTTTCTCAGAAGCTTCAAAGGCCGCGACTTCGGTGCGCCGGTTGGTGATCCACCAGATGCCGCCGAGCATCACGCCACCCACGGACAGCACATTGGGAACCTTGGAGAGGGCGCTCATGGTCAGCATGGGCATGGGGATCTTCCCCAGCCTGGCGTCGAAACCCAGCTGCTCGAAGGGCACCGGGCTGAGGTAGAGCATCGAGGTGCCGCCGACGTCGTCCTTGCCGTAGATCCGGGGCACATACTTCGTGGGCTCGGCGCTGACCCGGCGAGCCGCCTCGAGCAGCAGCTCATCGCGCTCGCCGAAGACGGTCGCCCCGGTCGGGCAGGCTTCCGCGCAGGCCGGCTGGAGCCCCTTCGCCAACCTGGGAGCACAGAACTTGCATTTCTGGATGCGCGGCCGGGTGCTGCTCCACTCGTATTTCGGCACGTGGTAGGGGCAGGCCTGCAGGCAGTAGCGGCACCCGATGCACTTTTCCGCATCGTAGGCCACCGGGCCCGTATCCGCCTTGCTGAGCGCAGCGACGGGGCAGACCGACACGCAGGTGGGGACATCACAGTGCTGGCACATGCGGCGGATGTAGAGGTCGTTGTACTTGCTCAGGGCGGTGTAGGCCGTAAGCGAGAGGTATTTTTCTTCGCTCGGCGGCAGCTGGTTCTCTTCCTTGCAGGCGCCCTGACAGACGTTGCACCCGACACAGACCGTCAGGTCGATCAGCATGGCTTTTTTGGCGCTCAAATTCCCACCCCACTTCTTGTGGAATTTCCCGGAGTTGTTCGGCTGCTTGCGAGGTCCCTTGATAACCGACCACCAAGTTGATTATCAATTCCCGTGCCACGGCTCACGAAGGCCGCCTAGCACTCCTATTTGGTTATTTATTTGATGTTATTAATTTATTATAGCCCCTGCCCGTCAAGCCTTCCGTCCCGCCCACCGCGCCATGCAGCGGATCCGTCAAATGCGACGGTGGGCAGAACGGGACAATGCCAGACACTTTGTAAAGACTCTTGAATATTATTTTTCCATTCGCTGGTTATTACGGAAGAACGGCCTACACTAATAGATGACCATTGCGTATTCAACGGTTGACGTGGAGCTCCATTGTCAATATTTTCTGAAACTTACGCATCCCATTTCACCAAGGCCTCCGGGACCAGGTTCTCCTTTAATCCGATTCACGGGAAACGCAAACGGTCCATCACCGCGCACGTCTTCGAGGTGCTCCTGAAGCGGCTGGAGATGAATGCGATCCTCGACACCACCCCGAACGGCGTCTGCATCGTCTCCTGTGACGGCGTCACCCGCTGCAATCCCGCCGCCTTCCGGATGTTCGGCGTCAGCAACCTCGAGGAGCTGAAGCATTGCTTCGGCAGGAAGGGCGAGGCCTTCGGCCTGCGCTGGCCCACCAGCCGGCTCTCCCTCCGCGAGGAGGAGCGCCCTCTCACGCGGGCCCTCCAGGGAGAGAAGGTGACCGAGGTGCTGCTGGCCACTCACGGCGGATCGGGCGAGGAGATCACCCTCCGGGTCACGGCCGCGCCCATCCGCATCCGTGGCCGCATCATCGGCGCCGTGGCCATCCACTCCGACCTCTCCGTGGCGGACCCCACCCTTGCCGACCGCCATGCGCTGGAGGAGCTCGCCCAGGCCGGCCGATCCACGGACCTCCTCGCCCGCGAGACGCACCTCCGGGAGCAGGCCGAGAAGGACCTGCAGAGTGCCCACGCCGAGATCCAGGACCTGAAGAAACACCTCCACCTGGAAAACGAGCACCTGTTCCAGGAGATCAACCACACCTACAACTTCGGCGAGGTGATCGGCCAGAGCCGGTGCCTGGAGGGCGTCTTCTCCCGGGTCGAAGCCGTGGCCCCGCTGGATTCGACGGTGCTCCTGCTGGGCGAGACGGGCACGGGCAAGGGCCTGGTGGCCCGCGCCATCCACAGCCGCAGCCTGCGCAGCCATCGTCCGCTGGTCATCGTCAACTGCACCGCCCTGCCCGCCAACCTGATCGAGAGCGAGCTCTTCGGCCGCGAGAAGGGCGCCTTCACGGGGGCCAGCTCCCAGCAGCTGGGCCGGTTCGAGCTGGCCGACAAGGCCACCATCCTGCTGGACGAGATCGGGGACCTGCCCTTCGAGCTGCAGGCGAAGCTGCTGCACGTCATCCAGGAGGGCGAGTTCAGCCGTCTGGGCAGCGCCCGGACGATCAAGGTGGATGTCCGGATCATCGCGGCCACCAACCGGGACCTCTACGAAGAGATCCGCCTGGGCCGGTTCCGCGAGGACCTGTTCTACCGCCTGAACATCTTCCCCATCACCGTGCCTCCGCTGCGGGACCGCAAGGACGACATCCCCCTGCTCGTGGAGTACTTCCTGGCCAAGCTCAACCGCAAGCTTGGCAAGAATGTCCGGAGCATCTCCAACGACACGCTCGATGACCTCATGGCCCACGTCTGGCCGGGCAACGTGCGTGAGCTGGAGAGCGTCATCGAGCGAGCCGTGATCATCTCCCAGGGCACCACCCTGCAGGTGCTGGACCACTTCAGCGCTCCCGGCACGGCGCCCGTGGCCCCGCAGGAAGAGGGCAAGCTGCTGGTCGATCTCGAGCGTGACTACATCGGCCAGGTGCTCCAGAAGACCCACTGGCGGATCGAAGGCGCCAACGGCGCGGCCAACCTGCTCGGCATGAACCCCAGCACCCTCCGGGGCCGCATGCGGAAAGAAGGCATCCGCCGGCCCTGAACCGGCGCGGGTGGGATCCAAAACACATGGGCCACTGATCAAAAGCTTCCTGGCCACCGATGAACACCGATGAACACTGATCAAGAAATGATAAAACCCAGCGCCCAAAGGTCTTTGTTTGATCAGCCTTTCATCATCTTTTGATCGGTGTTCATCGGTGGTTACAAAGCTCTTTCCTTGCGGCGTTGCGGGTGTTGTAGGCTTTCGGGATGCTGGATGTCCTGCTGATCCCCGCGGTGCTGCTGGTGGCCTTCGCGCTGCAGGCGGCACGGCGCGGTGCCCACCGGCTGCACAGCTACCTCATGACCGCCGCCTTCACGGTGGTCGCCCTGCGGATGCTGCTGCGGCCCCGGGCCTTTCCCCCGGGCCACCTGGAGACGGGGCTGGCGGTGCTGGGCCTCGCGGGTGGCGCCATGATCCTGGGCCGCGGCGCCCTGGCCTGGCGCGAGGGCCGCAGCCGCAATCCCCAGATCCCCCGCTTCCACCGCGCCCTGGGCACCCTCACCCTCGTGAGCTTCGCCCTGGCCCTGGTCTTCTGGCTGCTGCGAGACCGGGCCTGAGCTGTCCATTTCACAAAGTCTGAACCACGAAGACCACGAAGATCCCATGCCGAGCATCTCGGTGCCTGGGTTTGAATGAAAAGGCCACCACCAAGACACCAAGGACACCAAGCGGCGCCGTCGCATCGCGCACGGGTCCGCCGCAGGCGGCTTCCGGCCCAGCCGGAAGTGATCCCAGGGGCCTAACCCGTGCTGAACGGGCTACAGTCCCCAGCTGCTGCGCGCAAAGTGGCCCCGCCCAAGGGGCCATGCACTTCTTGGTGTCTTGGTGCCTTGGTGGCGATCAGTTCTGTTCTGGCTGGATGTACTTTCAGGAGAGACCACGGAGGAAGGAAAGCCTCACAGCCCCAACACCCGCCGGACTTCTTCCATGCGGCGGCGGCTGATGGCGAGGCGGCCGGTGGCCAGCACCAGCTCGTCCTCGCCGGTCACCTCCCGCACCGCGTCCAGGCGCACCAGGGCATTGCGGTGCACCCGCAGGAAGCCGTGGTCCGACAGCCGCTCTTCCCAGTGAGTCAAGCTGCCATCCACAGGCAGGTGGCCCTCCGGCGTCCAGGCCACGCAGTCCCCCAGGTCCGCCACCAGGGCCTCCACCTCCTGGGGCCGCAGCAGGCGCGTGGCGCCCTTCTTCCGCACCGGCAGACGCAGCCACTCCTTTTGCAGGGGTTCGTCCTTGGGGTGGATACGGGCGATGGCCTGGGCCACGCCCACCCGGGAGATGGGCTTCAGCAGGTAGTGCACCGCCCCGCCGGCAAACGCCTCGATGGCGTGCTGCGGGTAGGCCGTCACGAAGACCAGCGCAGGCCGGGGCTCGGGCAGCATGTGCATCAGCTCCGTGCCCTTGATGCCCGGCATCTCGATGTCCAGGAACACCGCGTCCGGCCGCTGGGCCGCGATGGCAGCCAGGCCCAGGCGTCCGTTCTCCGCCGAGGCCACCACGCAGAGCCCCGGCAGCTCATTCAGCAGATCCACCAGATGCTCCCGCGCCAGCGGCTCGTCTTCGATGACCACGATGCGGATCACACCTGCCTCCACCGGAAGCCTACCCGATGCCGGCCCTCCACCAAGCCCATGTCCAGATCCTCAGGCTTCTCCAGCCGCTGCCGCAGGGTCGCCAGGGCGGTGCCGGTGCCTTGCAGCGCGCTGACGCCGGGGCCCGGATCCTCCACCCAGAGGTGCAGGGCGCCGCCCTTCTGCTCGGCGCCGATGCGTACCTCGCCGCCCTGCTCCAGGGGGGCCACACCGTGCTTGATGGCATTCTCCACCAGCACCTGCAGGGCCAGGGGCGGCACCTGGGCAGTCTCCAGGGCCTCAGGCACTTCCACGGTCACCCGCAGACGATCGCCCAGCCGCGCCCGCTCGATGCCCAGGTAGGCCTCCACGAAAGCCAGCTCCTGCTTGAGCGGAATGGTGGGGTAATTCGCCGCTTCCACCACCCGACGGAACAACTCGGCCAAGCGTTCCGTGGTGGCCTGGGCCTCCCTGGGATCGGCCTCGATCTGCGCATGAAGGGTGTTGAGGGCATTGAAAATGAAATGCGGTGCCACTTTCCCCCGAAGCGCCGCCTGGGCGGCCACGTTCGCCAGCTCTCGCTGGCGCTCGGCCTCCTGGCGATGGCCCGCAAGCCGGTAGAAGGCCAGACCAAGCAAGAAGCCCACGAAGAACAGCGCAAAGAAATACTCCCAGGGATTCGCCTCTGAGAACGCAAGGCTGTGAGTTCCCCGGTATCCATCCAAAACTCCGGTAAAGAAACCACTCATTCCATCGATGGCAGCACTCACCAGGAAGAGGGCCAGCCCCCATGCTTTCATCCACCCAAAGAGGCCGGTCGTCCGCCCGCGGGGCAGCACCAGTGGAATGACCGAGAGACCACCCAGTAGCCCAAAGATGAAGTCCCCGTGCCATTTTGCGGCCAGCTGCTGCAAGGGCGGAAAGGCCTGCAGCAGGAATGCGAGGGAGAGAAATGGACCCCATTCAAACAGAGGTTTAGGTACACAGGCCAGCCTCGCCCAGATTCGGTAATTGATCGCCTGATACGTCATGGGATTTCCCTCTCAACCAAGCGTAGGGGAGTCCTCTGGCGCGACCACCGGAACCCAGGGAACGGTGGATCGGGCTCTTGAGCGGTTCACCAGGGATCCTGAACGGTCTTCCCCGCCTCGGCGTGCTTGAGGGCCTTGAGGCCGATGTCGTGGCGGACCTGGCGGCCGGGCCAGGTGACGGCGGGGAGGGCGGCTTCGATGGCGGCGCGGGCGGCGGCGAGGTCCGGGGCGGAGGTGGCCAGGTTCAGCACGCGGCCGCCGTTGGTCAGCCACTGGCCGTCTTGCTGGCGGGTGCCGGCATGGATGACTGTGACGGCTGCGCTGCCAATGCTGATGGGCACACCCTTCTTGGCGCCCGCCGGGTAGTCCTCGGCGGCCAGCACCACGGCGATGGCGGTGTGGGGCTTGAGCTTGAGGTCGCGGGTCACCAGGCGGCCCTCGGCCACCTCCAGCAGCAGCTCGGCCAGGTCCTCGTCCAGCAGCTGCATCATGACCTGGGTCTCGGGGTCGCCGAACCGCACGTTGTACTCCAGCAGCTCCGGGCCCCGGGCCGTCCACATGACGCCCAGGAACAGCACGCCCCGGGCCACCAGCCCATCGGCCTGCAGGCCCCGCAGGGTGGGCTCCACCAGCCGGGTGCGCATGAGCTCGATGTCCTCAGGCCGCAGGAAGGGCAGCGGGCCGAAGGCGCCCATGCCGCCGGTGTTGGGGCCCTGGTCGCCGTCGAAGATGCGCTTGTGGTCCTGGCAGGCGGGCAGCAGGGCGTAGGCCGCGTGGTCCGCGTCCACGTCCGCCAGCACGTGCAGGGATAGCTCCATGCCCATCAGGGGCGCCTCGAGGACCACCGTCTTGCTGGCCTCACCGAACTGCCCCGCCAGGAAGTCCCGGTAGGTCGCCAGGGCCTCGGCCTCGGTGGCGGCCAGCACCACGCCCTTCCCCGCCGCCAGGCCGTCTGCCTTGAGCACGATGGGGTAGCCGTAGGGCCAGGTGCGGATCAGCGCCTCACCCGCGGCCAGGTCCGTCACCGTGTGGCTGGCGGCGCAGGGGAGGTGGTGGCGCTCCATGAAGGCCTTGGCGAAGGCCTTGCTGCCCTCCAGGCGCGCGGTGGCGGCGCCGTGCCCGAAGACCGGGATGCCCAGGGCCCGCACGGCATCGGCCACACCGGCCACCAGGGGCACTTCGGGCCCGGGCACCACCAGGTCCGGGCGGTGCGAGGCGCACCAGGCGGCCACGGCAGCGGGGCTCTCCAGGTCCAGGTCCACCCGGGCGCCCAGCTCCGCCAAGGCGTCGCTGCCCGGAGCCGAGGTCAGCTCCGCGCCCCCGGCCTTGAGCTTCAAGGCCAGGGCATGTTCCCGGCCGCCGGAGCCGAGGAGCAGGATCTTCATGGGGACCTCCGGTTCCAGTATCCCCCATGGGCGGCGCGGACACCCAAAGGAAGGCTCCGGGATACCCAGGTCAAGAATGCCCCCCGACACCGGGGAATCGGGTTAGCATGACCCCGCTCGGAGGTTTTCCATGGCCACCCTCACGCTGAACGGCGTTCCCACCCACACCTGCGGCGAGCTGCCCCTGCCGGGCCATGCCACCCCGCCCTTCACCCTCACCCGGCAGGACCTGACCGAGGTCACCAGCGTGGACCTGGAGGGCCAGCGGGTGCTGCTCAGCATCTTCCCCAGCCTGGACACCGCCACCTGCGCCGCCAGCGTCCGGAGGTTCAACCACTCGGCCGCGGACCTGGCCGACACGGTGCTGCTGTGTGTCTCGCTGGACCTGCCGTTCGCGCAGTCCAAGTTCTGCGGCGCCGAGGGTCTGGAACGGGTCGTGACGGCCTCGGCCTTCCGCCACCCGGAGTTCGGCCAGGCCTTCGGCGTCACCCTCACGGACGGCCCTCTGCGCGGGCTCCTGGCCCGGGCCGTGGTGGCCCTGGACGAGAACGGCACGGTGCTGCACACGGAGCTGGTGACGGAGCTCACCCGGGAGCCGGACTACGACTTGGCGCTGCACGCCATCCGGAACCACCACCATCCCTGCCCCGAGGACGCTCAGGACACCACTGAGTAGCCTTCCGAAGCGCCCGGCCCGGCCCCCGGAACGGGGTCTGCCTTCTATTATAGATCAGCAAATAGGCTTATTTTGCTGATTGCGCCTGGTTAATTCCAGGCCATATTCAGCATAATTCAGTTTGGATTCCTTCGTGACGATGACATTCAAAGCATCCCATGAAGGAAAGGTTCCTAAATGGGCAAAAAGGGGGTAGAGCATGAACCCTTCCAAGTCAGCATCCGAGTTCAGCCCTGAGGAGGGCCTCCGCCTCTTCACCATGGGCAAGCTGGTGGTGGCCCGGGAGATGGTCCAGCAGCTGGATGAAGCCGGCTTCTACATTCAGGAGCACGAGCTCCTGGACCCGAGCAGCTGGCCCCGGCAGAGCGGCCTGCCCGCGGCCCGGGTGGACGGGGTCCCCGGACTCTTTTTCTGCCCCGGGGAGGTGATCCCCTTCATGAACGCCTGGGTGGACGCGGCCGACGAGGAACATCCCTGCGACATCCCCAAGGCCTCGGGCGGGGACTCCGTCTGACGGGTCAGCCTCTGGCCATGAGCCGGGCGCGGGTGTAGGGGATGAGTCCCCCCGCGTCCATGATCCCCTTGCGGGCGGCAGGCAGCTTCACCTGGTCGAAGGCCTGGCCCGTGGTGCGGTTCAGGACCTGGTCCGCCGTGAGCTCCAGCTCGTCGCCCACGCTCGCCTCGATGCCGGGGCAGATGACCACCTGCAGACCCAGGTTGATGCTGTTCTGCAGGAAGATCCGGGAGATGCTCCGGGCGACCACGGCCAGCTCGTAGCCCTTCAGCGTGGAGCAGGCCTGCTCCCGGCTGGAGCCACAGCCGAAGTTCTCGCCGCCCACGATGACCGAGCCCGGCGGGAAGGCCTTGGCCTTCAGCTGAGCGTTGAAGTCCGTGCGGTCGAAGAAGGCGAAGGCCGGCGTCTCTGTTGGCAGCACCGTGGCCATGAAGCGGCCCGGATAGATGTCGTCGGTGCTGATGTCGTTGCCGAGGGTGATGATGACGTTGGCCATGGCTCAGCCCTTTCGCGGATCGGTGATGACGCCGGTGATGGCGGAGGCCGCGGCCACCACAGGGCTGCAGAGGTAGACCTCGCCCGTGGGGTTGCCCATGCGGCCCTTGAAGTTGCGGTTGGTGGTGCTCAGGGCCACTTCGTTGTCACCGAGGGCACCCTCGTGGACGCCCAGGCAGGGTCCGCAGCCGGAGTTCATGACCACGGCCCCGGCCCGCATGAAGTCGTGGATGTAGCCCTGGTCCAGGGCCTGGGCGAAGATCTTGCTTGAGGCCGGGAACACCAGCATCCGGGTGCCCTCGGCCACCTTCTTCCCCCGCAGGATGGCCGCGGCGGCGGCCAGGTCGTCCAGGCGGCCATTGGTGCAGCTGCCGATAACGATCTGCTGCACCGGGATGCCCAGCACCTGCTCGATGGGCTTCACGTTGTCCACCATGTGGGGGCAGGCGATCTGCGGGGCCAGGGCCGAGACATCGATCTCCACGGTCCGCACGTAGCTCGCATCGGCATCCGGCGTGACGCAGTCGATGGCGTCGGTGACGCCCGCTTCCTCGCGCAGGTAGCGGACCGTCTCCGCATCCCCGGGGACGATGCCCGAGGTGGCGCCCGCCTCGACGCTCATGTTGCAGATGGCGATGCGGCCGCTGGTGCTCATCTGGCGGATGGTCTCGCCGTGGAACTCCAAGACCTTGAAGTTCGCGCCCTGGGCCGTGAGCAGGCCGATCAGGTGCAGGATCAGGTCCTTGGGGCCGACCATCGGCGGGAACTCACCCTTGACCACCACCTTGATGGTGGCCGGCACCTCGATGTTCACGGCGATGCCCAGGGCCCAGGCCGAGGCCATCTCCGTGGCGCCCACGCCGAAGCTGAAGGCGCCCAGGGCCCCGTGGCTGGTGGTATGGGAGTCGGTGCCCACCACCACGTAGCCGGGCCGCACATAGCCGTACTCGGGCAGGATCTGGTGGCAGATGCCGCCCACGTCGCCGCGCACGTCGTGGAACTTGGTGATGCCATTGGCGGCCACGAAGCCCCGGATCTTCTTGTGGTTGGTGGCGGTCTTGGGGGACTCCGCCGGCACGCGGTGGTCGAAGATGATGGCGATCCGCGAGGGATCCCAGACTTTCGGCGCGATCCCGGTGCCCTGGAACACCTCCTGGTATTGGTTGATCACCAGGGCCGCGTTCTCGTGGGACATGGCCAGGTCCACGCGGGGCTCCACCACATCGCCCACGGTCACGGAGGGCCGGTCCGCCGCGCGGGCCAGGATCTTCTCGACAACGGTCATGCCCATGGATGCCTCCTCAGATGACGCCTCGGGATTTCAGGTCGGACTGCTCGGCCTCCGAGAGCCCGAGGGCCCCGTAGACCTGCTGATTGTGCTCGCCCAGGGTTGGCGGCGGAGTCTCCACCGCGCCCGGGGTCTTCTCGAAGCGGGCCGTGAGGCCGAAGACCTCGATGTCGCCGAACCCCGCCACCGGGACCTTCTGCAGCACCTGCCGGTGCACCGCCTGAGGCTGCCGCAGCGCCGCCTCCAGCCCCAGAATCTCCCCGCTCGGGACATCCTGAGCATTCAGTTCCCGAACCCAGAAACCGGTAGGTTTCTGGGCCAGCCGGGCCTCCAAGAGTGGCGTCAGCTCCCGGCGGTTCTGCTTGCGGGTGTCCCGCTCCTGGAAGCGCGGGTCGGTCTTCAGCTCTGGCACTGCCAGCACGTCGCAGACCGCCTCCCACTGCTCCTGCTTGTTGGCGGCGATGTTGATGTGGCCGTCCTGGGTGCGGAAGGTGCCGCTGGGCGCGGCGGTGAAGTTGTCGTTGCCCATGAGGGTGGGCTGCTCGCCGCCGATGAGCAGGTTGGCCGCCACCCAGCCCATGAGGGGCATGATGCTGTCCAGCAGGGCCACGTCGATGCACTGCCCCTGCCCCGTGCGCTCCCTGTGGAAGAGGGCCGCCATGACCGCGAAGGCCGCATTGAGGCCGCCCACGGTGTCGCAGACGGGGAAGCCCGTGCGCAGCGGGCTCAGCCGCTCATCGCCGTTCACGGCCATCTCGCCCGAGAGGCCCTGGATGATCTGGTCGTAGGCGGGCTTCAGCGCGTCCGGGCCGGTCTGCCCGAAGCCCGAGATGGCGCAGTAGATCAGGCGCGGGTTCAGCTCCGCCAGCACCTGGTAGCCCAGCCCCAGCCGGTCCATGACGCCGGGTCGGAAGTTCTCCACCACGATGTCCGCGTCCTTCACCAGGCGCTTGAACAGCTCCTTGCCCTCCGGGGACTTGGTATTCAGGGTGATGGACTGCTTGTTGCAGTTCTGGGCCAGGAAGCTGGTGCCCATGAGCTGCTTGTTGAGCGCCGGCACGATACCCAGCTTGCGGGCCAGGTCGCCGTCCCTGGGGTTCTCGACCTTGAGGACCTCCGCCCCCAGCAGTGCCAGATGCAGCGTCGTGAACGGCCCCGACAGCACGTTTGTCAGGTCCAGCACCTTGATGCCTTGGAGAATCTTCATAGACATTACGTCCTTTCAACCTATCAATATCGCCGCAGTGCAAAGCGCCCGGG